>DASPMP010000236.1:0-93034 GCA_035626995.1 Gemmatimonadaceae bacterium | reverse complement strand
CAACGCGACCTAACGAGGAGTTGAAGCCGTCGGCGACCCCAAGCAGTTTGGTTGAGTAACTCACATTCAGCGCCGCGGCTTAACTCCGGTGCGTTAGATAGCCAGAAGGCACCTACACAGCGACTGCCCTGCCTCGACTCACTCATCAACGGGCGCCAGCAGCGCGCGACCCTGGACTCATCGAGCACATCGAAACGCATCTCGGGCGTATTGCGCGCGGATCGGATGTCTCTGGTGAACGCGGCGTTCAGGTTGCTCTCGTCGAAGGGGCGCCCATTAGTGATGCGCAGTCCTATGTCACCTTAGGCCTGAGCCGGCACGTTCTTCAGTCCGCGTCCAAGCGTCAATTTCGTATGGAACTTCTTGGCGCGTCATACCGTCGCTTCGAGAGTCTGCAGCCCGAGGCGAATCTGCTCGCTGTTGCTCACGATCTTCTCGATAGTCACCGCGCGCTGCTGAGAGGAGAGGTCGTCGGTCCAGCTGGTCCGATTGTGCCCGGTTCCGTCCTCGAGGCGTACTACTGTGCCATTCCAGTCTATTTCTCCGATAGCCTCGCCACCTTCCGCCGGACGGTGCCGGGTACCGTCATCGTGTGGCTGGTGCCAATTTCCCATGCAGAGGCACACTATGTCTGGCAGCATGGCTGGTCGCAGTTCGAAGATCTGCTGGTCGCGCACGATCCTGACCTGTTGGATGTGATGCGGCCTTCACTAGTCTAAATCCCGATGCGGCTATCTAACGAGGAGTTGAACTGCCGGCGCTCGCTTCGGACGCGGCTGGCTCGCTACGCTCGCCTGCCGCATTGTTAATGGTGCGCCGCAGCTTAACTCCGGCGCGTTATGCAGCCCATTTACTGAGACAAGGTTCCCGCGCGTCATGATGCACTCATTTCGACTCCGTTTCGCCGCCTTGAGCATGGCGGCCATACTTCTCTCGGCCTCCCGAGTGGCTGCCCAGAGCACATCTGCCGCGTCCCGACCGAACACTCAGAGCACCCCGTCGCCCGCGCATGAACGGCTCGGCGTATTTGAGGGTATGTGGACGAGCGTTGACTCAGTTCCTTCGCGCGATACGTGCACATGGCTTGCCGGTGGACGTCGGCACATGGTCTGTCGACGAGTCAGTGAGTCCGCGAGGGGCGCACAGGAACAGATGATGATCTACAGCTATCGTAAAGCGGATTCCACGTATACGGTTACGGTCATGCTTTCCGGTGGCCAGTTGTGGAGCTATGCCGGCAGACCCGAGGGCGACCGTTGGATGTTTTACCTCGCGAACGCTGGAGCTGATCGAGCGCTTCGTCTCCGCCAGGTGATTGTAGTGGCCGCCGACACCCTCCGATTCGTTGAGGAGGTCTCGGAAAACGGTGGCCCCTGGCGGCTCACCGATGCGAGCGAAGACTACGTGTACGTGCGGAGTCGAAAGTGATCGTGGTCTGCTGCCTGACAGGCGTTGCAGCTGGCGGCGGGTAGCGAACGCGCCGAAGCACTCGCTTCGCTCGAGTTCCGCGCGCGAATGTGTTTGATCCACCGCAGCAGAACGATATTCGTTGGGCCGACAGCTGATCCCGCCCAGGAGTTCACACCATGAAGCGTCGAACGGTCATCTTCACCTTGCTGGTTGCCGTCGCCCTGGTACCTCCTCTCGCGCTATTGGCGCAGTTAGGCGGTGCACACTGGTGGGCGGTACCGATATCGGAGGACCCGGGAATTTCCTGGATGGTCCTGACGGACACGCCCGACTATCGGATCCTGCGAGACTTTGCTGAACCGGGAGCTACGCGGAGCATGCATCATCACGCCGATGCAACCTGGCACATCTTCACGCTTGCGGCGGGCAAGATGATTCTCACGGTCGAGGGCGAACCACCGAGGGAGGTCACGCCAGGGGAGTCACTCGCGCTGAAGGGCGGCGTAAATCACACATTCAGCAACGTGGGCGCGACCACTGCCACAATTGTGGAGGTATTTGGGAAGAAGTGACCTGCACTCGGGGTGCGGCCCAACATCGATTGGTGCTGTGAGCGCCGTCCCGCCGAGCCCCGGTGTGAGCGGGGGGTACACCACACCACCTTGGAGCCAACGGATTGGAAGCCGAAGCCTGCCGTAGGTGACCGCGTCGCTGAAATGCGTGTTCGTGCGGATTGAGCTTTCCGGCCTCTATGTCGCCAAGTTCAGCTGCTGCCTAACGAGGAGTTGAAGATGACGGCGCTCGCTTCGGTGGCGGCTGGCTCGCTGCGCTCGCCTTCCGCATTGTTAGTGGTGCGCCGCAGCTTAACTCCGGCGTTAGGCCGAGCCCATCGCTCCACGGAAGGATCATGGACGACCATGTCATGCACGCAGTCGCCTGCGGTTATTGCATGGAGCCAGTCGACCGTGCAAAGCCTGACGTTATATCCGTGACCCTAATGAAGGGCTCCGGTCCACCCGGTCCGGTAATAGGCTTTCACGCGCATTTGAGTTGCCTTATCCTGGCGCTGCCGGATCATACCGCTGCGAGCGCGCGCCGAGACTTTGCTAGTGCGCCGGCCTAAGACAAGGAGTTGTAGCTGCCGGCGATCCCAAGCAATTTGGTTGAGTAGTTCGCACTTAGCGCCGCGGCTTAACTCCAGTGCGTTAGGTGTTGCACAAGGACCGGTGCAACTAAAGGATGCCTTTTGGGTTACCTATTCGGCTTTGTCATCGCCTTCGCGCCTACGGCCGTCGCCCTCTTCGCGGCTGCGAAACTCTCACGGCACTCTGTTGAGGACTGGCAACTACTCGCATGGGTTCCTCCCATGCCGCTCGCGGCCTGGTGGGTCTATTTCGTGATCGCGGTCTTGCGTGATGCTACGTCTCATAATCTCTGGCCCTTGGAAATGGTGCTTTGGGCGGTCGTAAGCGCGGTCCTGTTTGGGGTCTTTCTAGTCGGCCGCAAAGTGTTAAGCCCAAGCGCAGAAGCACGGGGCTGGCGTCGGTAACTGCGCACCACCCAGCGAGGATTCGCGTAGTGCCGCCATGTCCAAGCTGCAATCATGATGTCGTTGCTGAAGCGCTGCTCGCATCCTGCCGCGAGTATTGGCCATGGTTGGATGCGGGCCTCTTCATATGCCCTCAGTGCCAGGCTCGCTCGGAGGTTCGCCTCCAGAGCGGCCGTGTGTGGTTCGGGTATATATATGCAGCGGGCTGGAGCGGCTTCTATCGCTGCCGGCGTTCTTCTGTTCTTTCGGGCACCCGGGCCACGAGACAAGGAGTCAGGACACAATGGCCAAGGCGTACGCTGAGACTGCAGTCGCTTTCGCGTCCGCTCTCAACAGCGGCGACTGGAAGCGCGCCCACGCGCTGCTTGTTCCCTCTCTGCAAGACACGATGTCGCCATCGCATCTGGAACGAGAGTTCCACCGACTCTTCCCCGACTCCGTGGAAGGTTCACGCACGGTCGTTCAATTCGATGAGCAGTTCGCCATGGATGACTGGCCGGATAAGCAGCCCGGCGATGCAGGATGGGTCTACGTCTCGATTGTCGGAGAAGAGGTCATCGAGGCGGTCACGGTCATCGTTGCCGATGCGGGCGGGGCCCTGGGCATCCGGTCGGTCGAATGGGGCCGGCCATAGGGCCGATGGCCATGGCAACCGCAACGTCTGTCCCCGAGTACATCAATGCCGCGCCTCCGAGGGCCCGCAAAGCCTTGCGCGCGATTCGCTCGGCGATCAGGAAGGCGAGTCCCGATATCACGGAGCGCATCAGCTATCGGATTGCGACCTTTGATCTCGACGGCAAGTATCTGCTCTACATGGCTGCCTTCAAAAACCATGTCAGCATCTATCCTGCTTCGGCGAGCATGATGGCCCGGTATGGCAAGCAGCTGAAGGCCCATCGCTCGGGGGCGGGCACGCTGCGCTTCGACCTCGACGAGCCGATGCCATTGGCTCTGATTACGAAACTTGCGAAGCTGCGTGTTCAGGAGCGACGCGCAGCCAAGGCTCCCAGGCGACGCGCAGGAGCTTCACGGTGACTACCTCAAAAGCCGCCGAGTTGCCCGTGCGCCTGTTCAATGATGAGGCGACGTGGGAAGCGTGGCTCGCGAAGCAGCACGCCAAGGCCGCGGGTCTCTGGCTGCGGATTGCCAAGGCCGGAGCGCCGGTCAAGTCGGTGTCGTACGCCGAGGCACTCGACGTTGCGCTCTGCTATGGCTGGATCGACGGGCAGAAGAAGACGTTCGACGATGCGACGTGGCTCCAGAAGTTCACACCGCGCGGCAAGCGCAGCATCTGGTCGAAGATCAACCGCGAGAAGGTGCGGCGTCTCATCGAGAGCGGCCGGATGCAACCACCCGGCCTCGAGGCTGTGGACCGCGCGAAGGCGAACGGTCAGTGGGACTCCGCGTACGATTCGCATCGCACCGCCACGGTGCCGGACGACTTTCAACGGGCGCTCGACGCCCACCCGAAAGCGAAGGCGTTTTTCGCGACCTTGAACCGCGCGAACCGATACGCCATCCTGTTCCGGATCCAGACGGTGAAACGAGCCGAGACGCGGGCGAGGAAACTCGAGCAGTTCATCGGCATGCTGGAGCGGCACGAGGTGATCCACTCGTAGCCGAGCCGTCCGCCTGACACTATGGTAGGAATCTCATGACACCTGGGAAGATCGTGGTCAGCGCTGCAACTCTGGTCGTACTGGTGGGGATCGCCGTGGTCCTCGTCGGCGCCCCACTTCACGCGCCCTATACTCCGGCCGAGTGCGCCGCTGCCTACGCTGGGGCGCGCAGCCGTGCCGACACCGCGCAGATCGACCTGCATCGCCTCAAGACGACAGCTGGGATTCGGGACAACCGTCGCTGCGGCTCCACCCGGGCCGTGGCGTCGACGGCCGGTTCCGAGATACTGGTGCCGTGACAGGTAATGTGGAGGTAGTCGCGCCCGGCGCCGGAGAGGCGCTTTGGTTCCTCGATACGCTGATGCAGGCGAAGCTTCCATCCGCGCGGACCGATGGGGCACTCACGGTGTTCGAACAGCTGGCCCCGCCCGGATCCGCCACGCCAACGCACCGGCACGACGCCACTGATGAGTTCTTCTATATCCTGGCAGGTGAGGTCACCTTCCATTCTCCAGCCGGCGCGCGACGCTGCCCGGGGGGCAGCTTCGTGTCGGTCCCCCGCGGCGTGCCCCACGCATTCCGGGTGACGAGTTCCGAGCCTGCCCGGCTTCTTGTGCTCAGCGCGCCGGGGACATTCGAAGGTTTTGTGCGCGCCGTGAGTCAGCCGGCGCCGGCAGCAAGTCTCCCACCAGCGGGTCCACCGCCTTCGCCCGAGGCGATCGCGCAGCTGGCCGCCCTGGGCGCGGAGCACGATGTTACGCTAGTGGGTCCGCCTCCCGGAACGGCTTCCTGAACTCCGCCGGAGGACGCGTTGCGTTCGCAGTTGACTCGGCGCGTCATCCGCACACCACTCGCAATTGCCATCATTTTCATATGACGAAGAAACGCTCGCGTGACCTCGAACGCACCTACACCGCGCGGCAGTTTGCCGCCAAGCTACGACGTCTTGCGCGAGCTGTTGAATCAAGGCGCGCGTTTACAATCCAAGTTGCAGGCGAGCGACTGCACGTGCCGAAGGACGCCGTGTTCAACATCGAGCATGAGCGTACTCGCGACAGCGAAGAGGTCGAGTTTCAGCTCCGTTGGCGCCGGGGACGTGCGTCCTGACATCGCAATGACGTCAACTCCGATACCGAAGCCGACGTCGCCGAAGGCGTCGCGGCTGGGCAGCGTTTTCATTGGCGGCGGCGCCCTCGCGCTGCTTGGCGGCGCTGTGATCGACTTCCTGGGCGGCACGCTGGCCAATCTCGGGAGTACAGGTCTCGCGGTCCTGTCCTGGCAGACGGCGCTGTACTACTCGGGCGCGACGGCGCTGGTGGTCGGAGCTCAGCTCCGGCGACACGTTCGCCGGCGTGATGCATTGCGCACGCGAACAAACGCGGAGTTGAATCCGCCGTCGTCACAAAGCGGCTCGATTGAGTAATCCAGACGCGGCGCCGCGGTCAAACCCTTGCGCCTTCGGCGACGCAGCTGCACCGTGTTGATCCGGTTCGAAGAGTTCGATTGTACGGCAACTGATGGTATTCTGAGACGGTCGACATGCGCCTTCTGAGATTGCTCGTCCTCGTCTGCCTCTCGGGGACTCATGCCGCCGCACAAGCTCCTGGCTCCTGCCCGACTCAGATCTACTTTGAGTTTCAGGTGGACGCGCCAGCCAGCTTCCGCGGCGATTCGAGTCTTCATGTCGTCCCGGTCGAAAGCCGGGAGCTGTCGCCGCCAAATCTGGTGCAATTCACGGTCGACACTACGGGTCTGGCTGACTCCCTGTCGTTCAAGGTTCTTCGCGCGAGCGATCGGGAACTCATCGCAGGCGCGCGCGCCGCGCTGCGCCATTGGCGTTTCTCGCCCGCGCGAGTCGGTTCCTGCGCGGTCAGGCAGCTCTATCAGACGCCGATTGCGCCTGGGCGTCGTCGATCAGCCATTTAGCGAGGAGCTCAGCGGACGCCAATGGCCAGTGACGATTCACTCCGTTCCAACGTGCGTTTAAGAGTGCTTCACGTCGGCGTGCCTATCGGGTGGGTCGAATTGCCTGAGGGACGCCTCTGGTCTGGCGGCATGCTGACGCCAGAGTCGGCTTATGAAGCGGTGGGGTCCTCCCTTCGCGAAGCAACAGCCCTCGTTGGGGCCAACTGCGTGGCGGAGCTTCCGATGCGGATGCATAACGAGGGGATGATGCCGATGGCCGCGAGTTAGACTTGTTCATGATCGGCCTCGATCTCGCCCGCATGCAATCCGCGCTGGTTGGGCCCGCGGACCCGGAATTCGTCGAACTGGAAGCACGGCTACGCGCGGCGCAACTCACCGCTGATGTTCGTGCACTCGACGCGCTCATCGCCGACACCCTGCTGTTCACGGGACCGGACGGCCAACTCGGAACCAAGGCTCAGGACCTGTCCGCTCATGAAACCGGCGCCGTGCGCTTTCGCACGCACGAACCGGAGGAGTTGCGAGTCCAACGGATCGATTCCAATGTTGTAATTACGGCGCTCCGGGCGCGGCTCGCGGTGGAAGTCGGTGGCGCGCTCCATAAAGGCACCTATCGCTACACCCGTGTCTGGGCTCGTGGTGACGTCGGTGCATGGCGCGTCGCGGGCGGTCACGTGAGTCAGGTTCCGGAACCATGAGGAATTATCCATGAGCACAGCCACGTCGACCGCCGCCCTCACCGAGCGCAGATGGTACCGGATCGCGCACTGGTCGCTGGCGCTCAGCGCCCTGCTTGGCTGCATCTACTTCTATGCGACGTTTCGTGAATGGCTGCCGGGCGATAGCGGCCGCCGTTCGACGGTATTGCTCCTGGGATCATCAACCGCGGGGCTCTGGGCTCTCCTCGCACTGCGTCGCATGGACCGCGTCGCACTTGCCCTCCAGCTCTTGGCCGCAGCGCTGCTGATCTGGAGCATCCTCAGCTTCGGCCGAGGCAACTAGCCCGTTCACGGCGCAGCGGGCGGCCCGAACCAGGTAGTGAGTGCCTCGACGAGCCCCGCCTGACTGCTGTCCCCCACCCACGCGACGTAACCGTCCGGCCGCACCAGGACCGCGGCAGGCGCGTCGACCACGCCCAGTGAAGGAAGGGTCCACGCGCCGGCATACCTCGCGTCGACAACCTGCACGCGATCACGCCACGGCGTGATCCCTATCGCACCGGGCTCACCGAAGTTGATGAGCACCGGCCGGCCCGCGTGCAGCAACGTGTAGACGCGCATCGGCCCGCCGGCGGTGGCAAGATCCTGATCCGGCATCCGCCGCCCGAGCAGCGGATGCCCCGCGCCAAGGTCATAGTGAATATCAAGACCGGCCATCATGGCGTTGAGGTACCGGCTCGGCTCATCCAATCCGAATATCTCGTTGAGCGTGTCACGCAGTGCCCTGGTGTGATCGTCGGTGCGGGCGAGCAACACCTGCGCGCGATTGGTGCGCAGTACCCGCGCTGCGACGGGGTGACGCTCCGCGTGGTATGAATCGAGGAGAGTCTCTGGCGCCGTCTGTTTGATTACCTGCGCCAGCTTCCATCCGAGGTTCATCGCGTCCTGCACTCCCATGTTGAGTCCCTGCCCGCCCACGGGCGAGTGCACGTGCGCAGCATCGCCTGCCACGAAGACGCGCCCGGCCCGGTACGCGGCGGCCTGACGCGTCATGTCGGTGAAGCGGGAGATGAACCTGGGATTGTGAATGCCGTAGTCGGTGCCGTACACGGCGACGAGCGCCTCACGGATGTCGTCGAGCGTCGGTTGTCCCTCGCGTCCGACCTGCGGCTCGATCAGCACGACGCCGGCAAACCCACCTTCCGCCTTGCCGATCGCATGCTTGCCGCGCGCGTCCTCATGGAACCCCCACTTGGGTTCCTGCGCCATCTCCGCCTCCGCCATGAGCCAGCTCGTCGTCGCGTCCCACCCGGAAAATTCGATGCCAGTCGTCTTGCGAACGACGCTGCGGCCACCATCGCACCCGACGAGATACTGCGCATGCATGCGGGTGCCATCGGAAAGCTGGATGTCGACTCCGCGTTCGTCCTGGGTGAAGCCGGTGACTTCGAGGTTGTAGTGAATCGGCACCTGGAGCTCAACGACCCATTCCGCCAGAATGCGCTCGATGTGTTTCTGGGTGAGGCCGAGGACATAGTTGTGGCGGGTCGGGAGGTCGGTCACGAATCTGGCCCCGGTAAACATCGAGACTGCGTGTTGGTGTCCTTGCGAGATGAACCGGTCGGCGATGCCGCGCTGATCGAGGATCTCGATGGAGCGTGTGAGCAGGCCGCCTGCGCGCCTCCCCTCGAGTTCCTGGTTGGGCCGTCGCTCCACGAGTGCGACATCCACGCCAGCCAGCGCCAGCTCGCCCGCGAGCATCAATCCGGTCGGTCCCGCGCCAGCGACCACCACCGCGTGTTCAGCCATCGCACTCCCTGGTTGAGATGAGCCGCGAAGTCTGGCTTCGCACGAGGGACTTGCCGCAAGGCTTGGGGTGCATGATAATCTCAACTGTCGCCGTACAGGAGGACGTTGATGGCGCGAGTCACCGGAGTCGGCGGTGTTTTCTTCAAGAGCAAGGGCGACAGCGCCGCACTCGCCGCCTGGTATCAGAAGCACCTCGGCATGACGCTGGAAGACTTTGGCGGTGCGATCCTCAAATGGCCGGAGGACAAGGCTGAAGATCGCGGACTGACCGTTTGGAGCGTCGCGAAGCACGACAGCAAGTGGTTCAGCCCGAGCGAGTCCTCCTTCATGATCAACTACCGCGTCGACAACCTGGACGAGCTGCTGGAGCAGCTTCGCGCGGGCGGCGTGCCGACGCTCAAGGGGCCAGAGTCGCACGAGAATGGCAAGTTCGCGTGGATCATGGACCCGGACGGAAACAAGGTCGAGCTCTGGGAGCCGATGCTCTGGGACGACAAGAACAAGGGATGAGGCGCGATGCGCAGCTCTCGCGCTCACCGATGGTACTCCCGGCCGGTGTTCTTCGTCGCCGACGTCAATCGCGCCGCGACGTTCTACGTCGAGATGCTCGGCTTCACGAAGGCCTGGCACGAGGCCGACGGTACCGGAACGGTGTGCCAGGTCAATCGCGGAGAGTGCGAGATCATCCTCTGCCAGGACCTCACGCGGCCTGACCGCGGTCGCCTCTTCATCGAGTTGACTGCGGAAGGCCTTGCCGCCCTCCGTCAGAAATTCCTCGGGCGCTCCGTTCCAACAACGGAAACCTGGTGGGGTTACGATACGCTCCAGGTCGATGACCCTGACGGGAACCAGCTGTTCTTCCCCACGCCCTCATGAGCTGAGGGCGGCCGCAAGACCTTCGCGCGCCGATGGGTAGCTCGGCTTCCAGGAAGTCACCGACTTGAACTTCGCGTTCGAGATGCGTTGCGATCGCGCCAGGGTTTCGCCGATGGAGCCGAACAATCGCCAGAGGAAACTGGGGGGAAACCGTGGCGGCGGTGCGCCGATCACGTGCGCCAGCGCGTCGTAGAACTCCCGTCGCGTGAGCGGCTCGTCATCCACGATGTTGTAGATGCCAGATGGCGCATTCAGCGCGGCGACAACCGCGGACGCGGCGTCGTCGTGCGAGATCAGCGACATGTAGCCGTCCGCCCGCCCCATTGCCATGGCGATCCCCTTTCGCGCGGCGCGCGCCATGTCCTGCAGGAAGTCGCTGTCGGGACCGTAGAACAGGGCGAAGCGCAGCACGACCCCCGCAGCGCCGGATCCTTGGGTGGCAGCGAATCCAGTGGCCGCGGATTCGGCGTCGAGCACCGCGCGATTGTACGCGGCCGGCTTCACCGCAAACCGCTCGGTGATCCACTGGTCGTCGGCGTCTGCGTAAATGGGCGCGAACGATTCCTGGACGAACCGGGAGACACCTTCTGCCAGCGCCGCCTGCGCGAGATTGCGTGATACCTCGCGTCGCACCCGGCTGTTCTCCTTCCATGCCCACGGCAATATCGCGCGCGATGAGGGCGGAATGCTCGTGGCGAGATTAATGACGACGTCGTGACCGCGTATGGCACTCCGTACGGCGCTGGCGTCGAACAGGTCGATCTGGAGCGGCGTCGCGCGCAGTGCCTCGACGCGTCGCGCCTTCTCAGGGGTCCGCACCGCCGCGGTGACCTGGTGTCCCTCGCGCATCAGGAGAGGAATTGCACGTATGCCGATGACGCCCGTAGCGCCACTCAGAAATATTCGCATGTCGAAGATGGCACGGTGATGAGCCTCGATGATCATAGCGGCGGGCAGCACCTTCGTGTAAATCCATACCGTCAGCCACGGACCAGATTGCAAAGGGATGGGATGCCTGCACATGCTTCCATTGATGTCCTCAAGGGTTTTCTCGACGCGTTCAATCGCCATGACCTCGACGCGATCATGGACTACTTTGCCGACGACTGCGAGTTCTACATGCCAAGAGGCGCCCGTCCGCGCGGTGACCGCTTCGCCGGGAAGACGCAGGTCCGCGCCGGCCTCGCGAAGCGCTTCGAGGGGATCCCGAATGTGCACTACGGCGACGACCGCCACTGGGCCTGCGGTGACTTTGGTGTGTCGGAATGGACGCTGACCGGCACGACGCTCGCGGGCAAGGAGATCAATGTGCGCGGTGTCGACCTGCTCGAGTTTTCCGACGGCAAGATCACACGCAAGGATTCCTTCTGGAAAATCGTCGAATGACCCAGCGCTTCGCTGCCTTCCTGCGCCTCACTCGAGCGCTCGTCGCAGCAGCGCTCCTTGGTGCATGCGCGGACTCTGATGCGGACACCGTCGACGCGTCTGTGATCGTGAAGTTCGATACGGCGACCGTATATCTCTCCACCGGCGCTGACACGATGCGGATCCTCGCGGAGGTCGCGCGCACCGGCGAGCAGAAGACCATGGGACTCATGGAGCGGCGCGCGTTGTCCGACTCCGCCGGCATGCTGTTTCTCTACGATCGCGACCAGCCCCCGACGGCCGGCTTCTGGATGTTCCGCACGCGCATCCCGCTCGACATTGCCTTCGCGGACGCCACGGGACGCATTGTCGCGATCAGACAGATGCAGCCCTGCGACGCGCAGCTGGCAGCCGGCTGTCCCACGTACGCGCCGGACGCGCCGTACCGCGCGGCGCTCGAAGTGAATGCAGGTCTGCTCACGCGTCGCGGCATACGTGTCGGTTCCGTTCTCTGGACACGCACATTTCCGCAATCTGGGGACGTAGCGCGCTGAACGCCTGGCGGCGGGGCACCGAGCTCGACCAACACCCACATCTGGCGCTGGCCGCCGCTTTGCACACTTTAAAGGCATGACGACCGGCCTCGCTGGGCCCGCGACGACGTATTCGGTGAACGACCGGATGTACTCGGCACTCGTCGAGTCACTGCGAGGCATCGTCTGGGAGGCAGACTCGGAGACGTTCCAGTTCTGCTTCGTCAGCAATCACGCCGAAACGCTTCTCGGCTTCCCGCGCGAAGAGTGGCTCGAGGATCCGCAGTTCTGGCGACATCACACGCACCCGGACGACATCGCCCGAGCGGCGGCCTTCTGCAAGGACTGTATCGCGCAGGGGAAGGATCACGAGTTCGAATACCGGATGATCGCGCGCGATGGACGGGTCGTGTGGCTCCGGGACATCGTGACGGTAGATCGCTCGACCCCCGGAAAGACGCGGCTCCGCGGGATCATGATCGACATCACCGAGCGCCACGAGATGGAAGACAGGCTGCGCGAAAGCCAGGAGCGACTGGCGCACGCGCAGCAGGCGGGCGGTGTCGGCACTTTCGAATGGGACCTCGTCGAGGACATCGCGGTGTGGACGACGGAGCTCAAGGCGCTCTACGGTGAGCCATCCCTCCCGACGCCGAAGGAGATCTGGTTCCGCCGCGTGCATCCGGCGGACCTGGTGAACGCGACCGACGCGGTCCAGGATGCGATGGACACCGGCGTCCTGGACGCGGAGTACCGGGTGTGCTGGCCCGACGGCACCATCCACTGGTTGCACGCGCGTGGACGCGCGTCGCATGACGCGTCCGGGCGCCCGGTGCGGATGATCGGCGCCGTCGTCGACGTCACGGACCGCAAGCAGCTCCAGCAGGACCTGCACCAGGCGCAGAAGATGGAAGCGCTCGGCCGCCTCGCCGGCGGGATCGCGCACGACTTCAACAACCTGCTCACGATCATTTCCACGTACGGAGAGCTGCTTGCCACCGACCTGACCCCCGATAACGAGCACGCGGACGAGCTGAACGAGATTCGTCGCGCCGCCGAGCGTGGCGCGCAACTCACGCGGCAGCTGCTTGCGTTCAGCCGCAAGGACGTCGTGACGCCAGGCATCATCGGCTTCGACACGCAGGTCGCAGACGTCACGGCCATGCTCGAGCGACTGTTGGGCCGACACGTGCAACTTGTCGTCGACCTGGGTGGCGGAGACGCGGCTGTGCTCATCGGACCCGGACAGATCCAGCAGATCGTGATGAACCTCGCGGTCAACGCGCGGGACGCGATGCCCTCGGGCGGCCGGCTCGCGATCACCACTCGCGCACAGGACGGCCACGTCGGCCTCGTTGTCTCGGATACCGGCGAGGGAATGTCCGATACGGTCAAGTCACATCTCTTCGAGCCATTCTTCACCACAAAGCAGCCCGGCAAGGGCACTGGCCTCGGCCTTTCCACCGTGTTTGGCCTGGTGCGCCAGGCAAATGGTACAATTACGGTGGAGTCAACCGAAGGCGAAGGCACGAGCGTGGAGATCAGGCTCCCCCGCGCACGCTGAGATCAGCCGTTCTTCCCTCCACGGACCATTTCATCAGGCGATGCCACGAAAACACGTCGAAAGCACGCGCGGCCCTGCCGCGCTCGGACCGTATTCTGCCGCCGTCTGGGCGGGCGAGCTTCTATACCTGTCTGGCCAGACGCCTGTGGATCCAGGCACCGGTGAATTGATCACGGGAGATGTCGAAGCCCAGACTCATCGCGCGTTCGACAATCTCGAGGCAGTCCTTGCCGACGCGCGATTGTCGATGGACGACGTCATCAAGTGCAACGTGTACCTCACCGACATGGCGAATTTTGCGGCCATGAATGCGGCGTACGCTGCGCGCTTTTCGAAACCGTATCCTGCCCGGACCACCGTTGCGGTGCGCGCCCTGCCGCGCAACGCGCTCGTGGAAATCGAGATGATCGCGCGGCGGGGACAATGACACTTTCTACGACGAGGCTGAACACGTTGTCCCGAACACAATTTGCCCGCGCCACCACACTGGCCTTGCTGTTCGCGTTGCCGGTGGTTGCCGGCGCGCAACAGCTCACGGCAACCGAGCGCGCGCGGATCGACAGCGCCGCCGTGGATATCCTGCGACGCACGGGCGCACCCAGCGCATCCGTCGCCATCGTGCGCGGCGGCGAAGTCGTCCATACCGGCGCGTATGGCGCGGCGCGACAGCAACCCGTGACTCCCGCAGTAACCGGAATGCGATACAGCATCGGCTCGGTGAGCAAGCAGTTCACCGCGGCGGCCATCCTCCTGCTCGCCGAGGAGGGTAAGCTGTCCCTCGATGACCGGGTGTCGAAGTGGTTCCCGGCGCTGACGCGGGCCGGTGAGATCAGCATCCGGAACCTGTTGTCCATGACCTCCGGCTACCAGGACTACTGGCCGCACGACTATGTCTTCGCGGACATGCAGCGCCCTGCTGGCGAGGGGGAGATCATCCGACGCTGGGCGCAGAAACCACTCGATTTCGAGCCTGGCACCAAATGGCAGTACAGCAACACGAACTATGTGATTGCCGCGGGAATCGTGGAAAGTGTGTCGGGGATGCGGTTCATCGATTTTCTAGGGCAGCGCATCTTCACGCCGTTGCGGATGACGAGCGTCGCCGACATCGACGCCGGGCCGTTGGGGACCGGTGATGCGCAACGTCTGCTGCGTCACGGCGTGGCGCAGCTGCGGGAGGCACCGAAGGAGGGAATGGGCTGGCTCTTCGGCGCCGGTCAGCTCGCGATGACTCCCCGCGACCTCGCCACATGGAATGCTTCCATGATGAACCAGACGCTGCTGAAGCCGGCGTCTTATCGCGTCATGATGACCGACATGCTGCTCGCCAACGGACTTCCAACGCGCTACGGACTTGGCGTGAATGTCTCGGTGGTGAACGGCCGCCGGCGGATCTCGCACGGCGGCGCCGTCTCCGGCTTCACTACCACCAACGAGATCTATCCGGACGACAAGGTGGCCATCACGGTCTTCACGAATATCTATCCCGGTGCCGCGGGTGCATCGTCGCAGCTCGCGGGAAGGATCGCGAACGTCCTCTTCGCGGGCGGTCCCTCGGCGACGGCCAGCGCTGCGTCCAGCAGCGCCGCCGAGCAGGCACGTCGTATTTACGACGGCTTGCGGGCGGGCCGGATTGATCGATCGCTTTTCACGTCCAACGCGAACAGCTATTTCAGCGATGAGGTGCTCGCGGACTATGCGTCGAGCCTGGGAGCGCTGGGAACCCCGACCGAGTTCAATGCCACTGGTGAAGCCATCCGCGGTGGGCTCACGCTGCGGTTCTATCGAATCCGTGCCGGCGATATGGTGCTCGACCTTACCACGATGACCCAGCCGGACGGAAAGATCGAGCAGTACGTCGTAGCGCGCGCCGGCTGACGGTCGTGGAGTTTTCTCTCGAGAGAGCAGTCCCGGTTCTCGACCGGACGCCCAGGGTGCTGCGAGACATGCTCGGCGGTCTTCCTGCAGAATGGACAGAGGGGACAGAGGGTGGGGAGAGCTGGAGCCCATATGTGGTGGTCGGCCACCTGATTCATGGGGAGCGCACGGATTGGATTCCCCGAGCCGAGATCATCCTCGCGCAGGGACCTCAGCGGCGCTTCACTCCGTATGACCGGTTCGCGCAATTCACGGAGAGCAAGGGGAAGACCCTGCCAACGCTGCTCGACGAATTCGCCGAACTGCGGGCCGGCAACCTGGCGACGCTGCGAGGATGGAAGCTGACCGACCAGCACCTCGCGCTGGAGGGTGAGCATCCGGCATTCGGTGCTGTGACCCTGCGGCAGCTTCTCGCATCCTGGGTCGTTCATGACCTGGGACATATCGTGCAGGTCGCGCGCACCATGGCCAAGCAGTACGCTGACGCTATTGGTCCGTGGCGGGAGTATCTCCCGGTGGTGGACCGATGAGCGGGGCTGGAACAACAGCCCACTGGCACCCGTAAGGGCTGCATGCTCGCGCGGACCGTCCGGGACTCCATCGTGCTCGTCAGCATGGTCGCGGCGGGGTTCGGCTATGACCGCCACCAGCGCCATGACCGCTCAGCCGACGCGGTCGACGGCCACAATGTGATCCTGGTCGTTTCGGATGGCATGCGATGGCAGGAGGTATTCCGCGGCGCGGATTCTGGCATCGTCTTCAGCACGGCCGGCTCTCCGGACGCGCGCGCGCGGTACTGGCGCAGCGACGTTACGAGGCGACGGCAGGCGCTGATGCCGTTCGTGTGGGGCACAATGGCGCGCGAAGGAATGCTCGTCGGCAACCGTGACGGCGGAAGCGCCATGCGGGTGACCAACGGCTTCAAGTTCTCCTACCCAGGGTACAACGAACTTCTCGTCGGACGCCCCGACCCCCGGATCAACAGCAATCGGGCCGGCGCCAATCCAAACGTTACGGTTTTCGAGTGGCTGCACAGGCGCCAGGACTTTCGCGGGCGCGTCGCCGCCGTTGGTGCATGGACTGCATTCGAGGACATCTTCAATCGCAGGCGCAGCCGGATTGCGATGCACGCCGCGCGCAAGGAGCCTCTCGACGCAACCTCACATGCTGCCGCGATGGGTTTCCTCCGGGAGCGCCGGCCGCGCGCGCTGTTCGTGGCGTACGTCGAAACTGATGATCATGCCCATGCTGGCCGGTATGACCGGACGCTCGATGCAGCGCACGCCGTGGACCGGTATCTCTCCGCGCTCTGGCAGTTCGCGCAATCGCACCCGCAGTATCGCGGGAAGACCACGATCATCTTCACGGCGGATCATGGCCGGGGGCGAACCACACGGAGCTGGACGGATCATGGCGAAGACGTCGCTGGCGCCGAGGAGACGTTCGTCGCAGTAATCGGCCCCGGCGTCGAATCAATTGGTGAACGGCATCACGTGCGCGGGGTGAATGCGCAGGTTGCGGCGAGCGTCGCTGCAGCTGTAGGGCTGGACTATCGGCAGGAGGTCCGGTCGGTGGCGCCCTCGCTGATTCCGGTGCTCACCGCGGCAGAGGTGCGATAGCACCCGCATTCTTCTCGCAATCTGGACATTGAGCCGTCCCTGATTGGCGACAGGACACTGCGCGGACTGGGCGTTAACGCGGGAATCGCGCGAACAACAAGCATGGCACCAGCGGGTATGCGCATTCATGCATACGCATCGTACTACCCGCATGATCGGCCGGGCAGCCGTGGTCGCGCTGCTCGCGGTGCCACTCGCGACGGCGAGCGGGCAACTCCGACGGGACGACAGCGACCGGATCAGCATCGCGGACGCGCGACGGGACGACGACGCACGTCGGCGTGAAGACGAGCGCCTTCGCGAGGAGCGTCGCCGGGACCAGGAGCGCCGGCTGTTCACCTGGCGCGGCGTCGTGGACGACGACACGCGGATCTACATCCGGGCGGCGAACATCCGCTCTACCGTGACCAGCGGCAGCCAGATGCGACGCGCGCCGCGGGTGGACCGCGATCGCTCCCTGCCCCGCCGCGACGGCGTCGTGCGGGTCGAACTGCTCGAGGGACGCGGCCGCGTGCAGGTCATCCAGCAGCCCAGCGCGCGAAATGACTACACCGCCATCGTGCGCGTGAAGGATGCGCAGCGTGGCGCGGGCAACTATCGCCTCGCGACGTACTTCGACCCCGAGGACGACTACCGTAATGGGGGCTGGGATGGGGACGACATGTCGGGCAATGACGGGTCGGGACAGCGGGTCATGCGCTGGCGCGGGAGCGTGGATGGCGAGGTGCGCATCTCGCTTCGGGGGACGAGCGTCGGTCATGCGGTGTCGACCGGCGAGCAGCCCCGGGGCATCAGCACGAGCGGCTCGCTGCCGCGTCGCGAAGGACTCCTGACCGTCGCGGTGCGTCAGGGACGCGGGAGTGTCACGGTGCTTCAGCATCCGTCGCGGTATAACAACTATACGGCGGTGGTGCGAGTCAGCGATCCCCAGGGCAGTTATGGAGTTTATGACTTTGATTTGCTCTGGCGGTAGAACGACAGAACTGCGGACAGACTTGCGGACAGCACGACGGACCGAACGGCGGACAGAACGACGGACAGAACGACGGACAGAACGACGGATCTAACGGCGGATCCAGGAGGGGTGTCCGTAGTTCTGTCCGCAGTTCTGTCCGTAGCTCTGTCCGCCCTTCTGTCCGCCCATTTGTCCGCCCATTTGTCCGCCCATTTGTCCGCCTTTTCGCGCCAGAAAGACGGCTGGTCCCATCTCCCCTACCGGGGTGCCGATCCACGCTGCATGTTGGCGGTCCGGTCCGCCGACGGAGGCGGCCGCGCGTATCAGGTTCCTAATGGAGGACCACATGCGGTTCCCTGTCCGTAGCATCCGCACCGCCGCTGCATTCCTGCTCGTCGCGACCCCACTCGCCGCGCAAGCGCGCCCCTCGCAACAACCACAGCGCGCGACGCCAGCCTCCAGCAAAGCCACGAAGGTCGTCACCGTGGAAGGCATCACCGAGTACTCGCTGCCGAATGGGCTGCGGGTCCTGCTCTTCCCCGACGCGTCGAAGCCGACGGTGACGGTCAACATCACCTATCTCGTCGGCTCCCGGCACGAGGGATACGGAGAGACGGGGATGGCGCACCTGCTCGAGCATCTCGTCTTCAAGGGCTCGAAGAAGCACCCGAACATTCCGCAGGAGCTGACCGACCATGGGTCGCGTCCCAACGGGACGACCTGGTACGACCGCACCAACTATTTCGAGACGGTTCCCGCCACTGACGCGAACCTGGACTGGGCGCTGGATCTCGAAGCGGACCGGATGATCAACAGCTTCATCTCGAAGAAGGATCTCGAGTCGGAGTTCTCGGTGGTCCGCAACGAGTTCGAGTCGGGTGAGAACAGCCCCTTCCGCGTCACCCTCGAGCGGGTGATGGATGCCGCGTATCGCTGGCACGGGTATGGCCGCTCGACGATCGGAAACAAGGCCGACATTGAAGGAGTCCCCATCGACCGGCTGCAGGCGTTCTACCGGAAGTACTACCAGCCCGACAATGCGGTGCTTGTCGTCGCAGGAAAGTTCGACCCCGCGAAGACGCTTGGCATCATCGAGTCCAAGTTCGGCGCGATTCCCAAACCGCGTCGCACCGCCGAGGCGGGCAACCTGATCCATGCGACGTACACCCAGGAGCCGGTACAGGACGGCGAGCGGTATGTCACCGTGCGTCGCGTGGGCGATGCGCAGGTGCTGATGGTGGGGCACCATGTCGCGGCCAGCGCACACCCCGACGCTGCGGCGGTGGACGTCCTCGCGAACATCCTCACCGACAATCCGTCCGGGCGGCTGTACAAGGCGCTCGTCGACACGAAGCTCGCCGCGTCGGTGAGCGGCTGGTCGCAGCGGTTCAAGGAACCGAGCATGCTCATGATGTGGGCAAACCTCCGGAAGGATCAGTCCCTGGACGCCGCGCGCGCCGCGATCGATAGGGGGCTGGACGACGTACGGATGGCGGCATTCACGGCCGAAGAAGTGGATCGTGCGAAGACGCAGCTGCTCAAGAACATCGAGAGCACGCTGAACAACTCCGAATACGTCGGCTACGAGCTCACCGAATGGGCGGCGATGGGCGACTGGCGTCTTTTCTTCATCCATCGCGACCGTATCGGCAAAGTGACGGCGGCCGACGTGCAGCGGGTCGCGTCGACGTACCTCAAGCCCTCGAACCGCACGGTCGCCGCGTTCATCCCCACGGCCACGCCGGATCGCGCGGAGATTCCAGCGACGCCGAACGTGCAGACCATCGTCGCCGGCTACACGGGAAGTGTCGTTGTCCAGGCGGGCGAGGCATTCGACGCTTCACCGAAAAACATCGAGTCGCGCACGAAGCGCATTGCCCTGCCGAACGGGCTGCACCTGTCGCTTCTGCGCAAGGAGACGCGCGGCAACCGCGTGGTGGCGACATTCAACCTGCGTCACGGCACGGTCGAATCGCTCAGTGGAAGGAACGCGACCGCGTCGCTGACTATTGCGATGCTGTCTCGTGGCACGACCGAGCTGACGCGTCAGCAGGTGAAGGATTCTCTGGACAAGCTCAAGGCGCAGGTGTTCATCGGCGGCGCGACGAACAACGTCTCGGTATTCGTCGAGACCCTGCACGAGCACATCGTCCCGGTGCTGAACCTCGTCGCCCAGCAGCTCCAGTCCCCGCGCTTCGACGCCGACGAGTTCGAGAAGCTGAAGCGCGAACGACTCGCCGGGCTCGAACAGAGCAAGTCGGAACCGCAGGTCCTGGGGAGCATTGCCCTCACTCGGAAGTTGATGCCGGTGCCGAAGGGCCATGTGCTGTATGCGTCGACGCCCGATGAACAGATCGCCGACATCACCGCGGTGACGCTGGATCAGGCGAAGGCGTTCCACCGTGACTTCTACGGAGCCAGCTTCGGCGACATCGCCGTCGTCGGCGACTTCGACGAGGCCGCGGTGCGCAGCGCCATCGAGAAGCATTTCGGCAACTGGAAGAACGCGCAGCCCTTCTCGCGCGCGGTGCGCAATTACGTCGCGGTCGATTCCACCCTCGAGCATATCGAGACGCCGGACAAGGCCAACGCGTACTTCGTCGCCGCCCAGAACCTCAAGCTGAGCGACAACGATCCGGATTACCCTGCCCTGTTGCTCGCCGGTTTCATGACGGGAGGCGGATTCCTGAATTCCCGCATGGCCACGCGCCTGCGGCAGAAGGAGGGGATCAGCTATGGGGTGGGGGCGTACATCTCCGTGCAGTCACAGGACCAGTACGGAACGTTCACAACGTCGGCCATTTATGCGCCGCAGAACGTCGACCGGCTCATCCGGGCGTACCGGGAAGAGATCGACCGGCTGCTGAAGGACGGGTTTACCCCGCAGGAAGTCGACGCGGCGAAGGCCGGCTATGTCCAGGGGCGCAGTCAGGGGCGCGCGAACGATGACGAGCTGGCGGGAATCCTCACCAGCCGCCGGTTCGTGGGTCGGACGCTGGCCTGGGACGAGGAGCTCGAGCGGCGAATCATGAACCTCACGCCGAGTGAGGTGAATGCGGCGGTCAAGAAGTACATCGATCCCAGCAAGACGGTCATTGTGCGGGCTGGAGATTTCTCGAAGAATCCCCCTGTCAAGTTGACACCGTAACGGCGGACAGACGAACTACGGACAGAACGACGGACAGAAGGACGGACAGAACACCGGACAAAACGACGGACAGAACACCGGACAAAACGACGGACAAAATACCGGACACAGAGACGAAAAGGGACGGACGTGACGGCGGATTTCTTCCGCTTTCACGTCCGTCCTTTTGTCCGTCCTTTTGTCCGTCGTTCTGTCCGTAGTTCTGTCCGTAGTTCTGAAGTTCTATCCGCCGCGTCGTCCGGATTTCGACGATGTCGCCGGTGGCTTCACTTTCGGCGCCGTGTTCGGCCGAACGGGCTTCGTGTCCTGCGGAAGATTCTTGTTGACGAGGAATCCGGACTTCGGCCCCTTCGTGCCAAAATCCGGAATGCCGCGTGGCGATTTCTTTTTCATTGGTCAAAGTCCAGGAGGAGCGTCACCTCGGAATATGAGGGTTCGATGCATGCGCTGTCGAGCCCGCGCGCTGCCAACGTCCGCACCGGCACTCAGCTGAACCGTCGCTGCGACTCGGCGAACACCTCGCTCCAACGGATCCGTCCCGTCAGCTGCATGGCGACGAACAAGGTGATGATCGAGCCGATCGTGATGGCCAGCCCCGTGAACCCCTTGAAGAAGAAGGCGTAGGAGAACAGCACCAGGTAGATGAACTGCGCGGCCGCCGCCTCACGGAACGCGAAGCTGGGGCCGACCGCAAGCCGGAGGTAGCTCACCACGAGACCGATCGACACCGCCGACGCGATGATGAACGCGACGTGAATCGAGATGTGGTCCACGAGATACGCCAGCAGCAGGTGAAAGGCGAAGAAGCCGGCGGCGATGAACGCGTAGTTCATCGGGTGCAGGTCGATGCCGCGCAGCGTCACGATGATGAACATCACCGCGAAGAAGAAGAGCAGCGAGACCGGTGCGAAGTACGCGATCTCCCCGGCGAGCGGCCCTGGCTGGAGCTTCTGTGGCATCGCCATCCCGATCTGGAATCCCGAGATCAGGTTCGCATATGTCCACCGCAAGGCCCAGCCGCCGTCCGACTCCACCTTCTCCGTCGGGGAGAGGGTGCTCTCCGGGAAATCGATGTCCCCGAAATTCGTACGCATGGCGAGGTCGAAGTCGCGAACCTCGGTGACCTCCGTGCCAAGCACGTACCGCCACTCATCGAGTCCCTGCGAGCGATACGCGACCGAGAAGTTGACGGTGTCACCGCGCGCGACGCGAACGTCCGTCGCCAGCGATTGGTTCTGCGTGCGATAGGTCGCCGGCGCGCCGTTGACCAGCACCTTGAGGTTGTCGTAGATGGCCTGTGCGGCAGGCAGTCGGAATTCCAGGGTCACCGAGTCCGAGTCTGTCGTGTTCCGGAACCGGTACGCGCCATTGAAGTCGACGGCGTAGGTGCTGTACCAGAGGAGCCCCTTCTGCCGGTGGTCGAGGTCGAATGACACCGTGGCGCGCGTCTGCTCGAGCGCGAGCGGCGACTGGATGCGTACGACCTCCGTGCGAGGAGCCGCGGCGACATCGGTCGTCGTCGTCGTTCCAGGTGGAGCGGGTCGCCTGGAGGGGGGTGACGCCGTAACGAGCCGCGACTCCGTCCGCTCGGTGTACGCCGTTGGCGCCTGCTGCGACTGCGGAGTACCCCAGGTCGACGAGACCCGTCCGCGCAGGTGCTGATCAGAGGATCGTGACCGGACGAGGATCGTCGATCCGAGCACCGCCCAGGCGACGGCAGTGCAGATGAAGATGAAGGCGATTGCGATGAGGCGTTTGGTCATCGGGCGGCTGTGGGAATGGGATTAATGTAGAGTACTTTACACTACAAAGCCAGTCCCGGTTCCGCCGTTATGTCCGCGGTTATGTCCGCGGTTATGTCCGCCGTAATGTCCGCCCGCGATGTCCGCCCTTATCTCTCCCCCGGTCGATATTCCCGCTCGATGTGCCCAGCGAGCTGCGGACGATAGAAATACACCGGTCGCAGGTCCCCTGTGCTATATCGCCGAGCCTGGTCGTTGAAGTGCTTCGACTTCGGATCACCGCTCTGCCCACCGGCGGTCACCGCGATCGCACGCACGCTGTCGCGGCCGAACTCCACCACCGCGACGAAGCTGTTGCCGCTCGTCCCATACCATTTCTTCGTGTTCGGATATGGGCGCGCGCCGAATGACGCGAGCGAGCCCCACCGCGCGGACGGGAAGCCAACAGGAATGCTCGGCGCGGCATCATTGAACGTGTGGACGATGTCGCCAGTCAGACGCTGGAAGCGGTTGATCTCGCCCCAGGGCGTCTGCCACCGGCCGAACTGCGAGGCCAGGGAATCCGACGCCCGCGACAATGCCTGCAGCCGCTCGTCTGCCGATGCACGCTGGATCGCGTAATCGTATGACGACATCCGCGCCTGGCTCGCCGACCGCGCGACATGCTGCTGGAGATCGTCGGCCCAGTAGATCGCGAGTGCCGTCGGCACCGATCCCTCCGACCAGCGATAGTCCCACGACCGCAGGACCGCGATCTGCTCGGCGAGCCTCGACTTGAGAGGATGCGACGCCGGCGCCGCGTCATAATCACGGATCAGCGGTGGCAGCAGGACCTCGAACGCGGTCAGGTAAGTGTCGTATGCGGCATTGCGGAGTGACGCGATGTCGAAGTCTTTTTTGTCCTTCAGCACCCGAATGGCGTGCAGCCCGCGGGGGTTCTCGCTGCCGGCGTCCACGTACCGCGGGTAGTCCGTGCGCTTCGGACTGCTCTCCCCCGCCGCGGAGTAGGGCCAGTTGTTGGTGTTGTAGAGCCAACCTGTCGCCGGGTTCACGACCAGCGGTGTCTCGTCGATGCCATGCACGCCCTTCCACTCGGTCGCCGGATTGCTCCCCTCCACGGGCCGGGTCCAGTCGAACGACGTATCGCGGCGAGGGACGAAGTTCGCGTGGAAGTAGGCGATGTTCCCTTCGGCGTCCGCGAAGATCGTGTTGTTCGACGAGTTCGTGTGGAGGTCCATCGTCTTCCTGAATTCACCGAGATTCCGCGCCTTCGTCCGGAGATAGGACTGCTGCAGCGCCTTGAGCGGCTCTTCCATCAATCTGACGGCAATCCATTTGTCCCCTTCGGCCCGAACGATCGGTCCGTGGTGCGTGCGATAGACGGTGAAGCGACGCGTCGCCATGCCGTTCGCCGTCCGGTACGGCACTGAGACCATCTGCTCGATGACCGGCCGCTCCTCGTTGCCATAGCGGTAGAATCGCTTGCCGTCGCGCTCGATGATGGTCTCGAAGTACTCGTCGATGTTGTCGACGCTGCTGGACGTGTGCATCCATCCCGCGCGATCGTTGAACCCCTGGTAGATGAAGAACTGTCCCCACGTGATTGCGCCGTAGGCGTTCAGCCCCTCCTCGCTGACCATCTGCGCTTCCGCACGGAAGAAAAAGGACGTGTGCGGATTGATCAGCAGCAGTGCGCGGTTGTTCTTCGAGTTCTTCGGCGCGATGGCGAAGCCGTTCGACCCGCGAGGCTCCTCGTAGATGGAGAGCGCCTCGTCTTCCTCGCCGCGAGGGGCAGGCCGCGTATCGTAAAATGCGCGCAGCCGAGGTACGGACACCCGCTCGATGTCGCCGCCGATGCTCCCCTCACTGAAGGAGAGGGCCATCCAGGGCTCGAAGCGCGTGATGACCTTTGGCTTCACCTGCGGGTTCTTGTACAAATAGAAATTCAACCCATCGGCGTACGCGTCCATCAATGCCTTGAGCCATTGCGGGCTGCGCGCGTACATGGCCTTCAGGCTGTCCGGCGTGATGAACAGCTTCATCCGCAGGTCAGTGAAGATCGCGCGCTCGCCCTCGGCTTCAGCCGCCCGGCCCATCGCGACGATGTAATTCGACTCGACACGGTTGAAGTCGTCCTCCGCCTGCGCGTACATCACCCCGAAGACGGCGTCCGCATCGGTGCGCCCGTAGACGTGGGGAATGCCCCAGTCGTCGCGAATGATCGTGACGTTGCGAGCGCGCTGCTCCCAGCGGGCGACGTCCGCGTTTTGTGCCTCGAGCGAGAAGGGAGCAATACCACAGGCAACGGCCGCAAGCAGGAGAAAGACGCGACGCTTCATGGTCAGGCGGGAAGAGGGTCAGCGGGGCGAACGCTTAATAATACGCGCCGCGCGCCAGGATCCGGACCCCGGGATTCTCCGCTACGTACGCCTGCACCCTCCACGGTAGTCCTCGAAGACCGCAGCTGACACAGACGTACGCAGGGAGATGGACCCCTGGGAGAAGGAGGGGTCGGTGCCGATGTTCGGCCGGCAGCTGTTCCCGATGCGAAGTCTTTCTCCTATCAACTCCGCGATCGGCGTAACAGTCACCGCTGCGTCAGTCGTGCCTCCACCATCCGGCGAAAGGTGCCGTCCTCGAGATACTTCCGCAGATGCCGGCCCGGACAGCCAGTGGACGCGTAGTTGTAATGCCCGCCGATGCGGTCCAGGGGCAGATCGTATGTGTGGATTGCCCACGCCATCATGTCAGCGATCGCGTCAAGCTGTGCCTGTGTCGGCTCCTGTCGCTCGTAGTTGCCGATGATGCTGATCAGGAAATGTCCCGCCGGGTCGTACGTCGTGTTCGTCTCACCCATGTAGCGATGGTCGCGACCCTGGTAGATGCGCCCCTCGAGATCGATCAGGTAGTGATACGGAACATCCCACCAATTGCGCTCCGCCGCACCCCAGGACTGGAGACCGCGCAGCTTTTCGACCGGATTCTCGTGCGGGAGCAGTGGCTGCGGGCTTCCGGTGTGATGCAGGGTGACGTGCGTGATGCGGTGCGGGATGCGCAACCGCATGTCGGCGCCGCCTGCGACAGTGGACGACGCCACGCGCTCAGGGAGCGACGCGATGGTGGCCACTTCGATGGCGACGAGTCCTGCGCCGAGCTCGCCGGGACCATAGATCGCGACGATGGCGAGATGGAACCCGTCCCAGTTGAACGCTTCGCCTTCGCGCGCCACGCGATCGGCCGTTGCACCTCCGCGCGACAGCCGGAGTCGCACCCGATCCACTGGCGGCACCTGCGACGAGTCGCGATCGGTGCCGGCGACCTGGATGGACAAGTCGCGAAAGCGGAGTGAGTCGCCGCCCCGCAGGTTGCGACGATTCGCATCGGCTGCGTGTCCGGCCGGCGGTACGCGCTCCCAACCCGAATGTGGAATGATCGTTGGCGGCTGCTGCCCCCGGGAGCATCCGCTCATCGAAGCGATCATCGTGAGCATCAGCGTCGTCACTGCGACGCGGACCGCGCGCTTCATGATCATGTCTGTCCCCACCCTCCCCCACCGGGGGTTTCCACGGTGATCCTGCTGTTCGCCGCCAGTGCGCGCCGGCACTTTGCGGGAAGCGGCTGATCGTCGAGCACGTTGTGTCCGGGTTTGGCGTCGCCTCCGCCCGCGGCGCCACGTGGCGCAATCGCTCTGCGTTCCGTCACGAGGGTCACCGTGCAGGGCTGCAGCGCGCGGTAGACGCGACGCACGCCATCGCCACCCCGGTGCGCTCCTGTTCCTCCGGATTCATGGCGCAGCGCGTACTCGTCAATGCGCAGTGGATATGCATTCTCGAGTGACTCGACTGGCGTATTCAGGGTGTTGGACATTCCGACGTGGACGCCGCTCGGGCCGTCACCTCGGGCGCTGGCTCCCTGCCCGCCGCCGAGGGTTTCGTAGAAGGTCCAGCCTCGCCCGCCGAAGGTGATGTTGTTCATCGTGCCCTGCCCCTGCGCCGGGACGTCGATACCGGCGTTCGCGAGCGCGGCGAAGATGGTGTCGGTGATGCGCTGGGACATCTCGACGTTCCCGGCCGCAACCGCGGCAGGCCACCGCGCGTTGAGCGCGGAATCTTCGGGGATGACCAGGTCCAGCGCCGCCGCGATACCATCGTTGGTGGGGACGTCGTCGTCGAGCAAGGTGCGCAGCACGAAGACGGCCGCCGCGCGGGTGACGGATGCCGGGCAGTTCACGTTCCCTGGAACGACCGCTGCGCTGCCGGTAAAGTCCATCCGGAGCCGCCCACCCTGCACGCTCACGGCGACGCGAATGGGAACCGGCTGTTCGGAAACACCATCTCCTTCGAGAAGGTCGCTCGCGGAACCCTTCAGGTTTTTCATCGCGGCGATTCGGGAACGCGCGAGCCGCTCGGTGTATGCGAGCACCGCGGAGACGCCGGCGGCCACGCGCGCGCCTTCGCGATCGATGAGCGCATTCCAGCCCGTTGCGCCGACCGCGCAGGCCGCGAGCTGCGCGCGCAAGTCGCCGCGTCGTTCGTCAGGCGTCCGAACGTTGGCCAGCACGAGCTGCAACAGCTCCTCATCCAGCACTCCGCCCTTCACCAACCGCGTGGGGGGAATGATCAGCCCTTCCTGGACAAGCTCAGTGGCGCCCTGCGGCATGGAGCCGGGGGACATCCCGCCCACATCCGCATGGTGCGCTCGCACGGCGGCGTATCCCACGATGCGACCCTTTCGTCCAATCGCCTGCACCAGCGTCAGGTCGGGGAGGTGCGAGCCGCCGTCGTAGGGATCGTTCAGGAGAAAGACGTCGTCCGGCCGAGGACTCCGCTCGCGCACCGCGCGTACGCTTTCTGGCATCGCGCCCAGGTGCACCGGAATGTGCGCGGCCTGCGCGACCATTCTCCCGTTCGCGTCGAAGAGGGCGCTCGATGCGTCACGCCGCTCGCGAATGTTCGGCGAGAGTGCGCCGCGAATGAGGACCGTCCCCATCTCTTCCGCGATCATCGCGAAGGCGTTCGCCATGACCGTGAGGGCGAGCGGATCGAACTTCATGCGCGCTCCAGCCGCCATCCGGCGTCGGACATCGGTCGTGCGTGCCACCCTGTCGCCACGAACAGCGTCGCATCCGGCAGTGCGATTGCCTTCGGTCCGGTTGTGGGCCGGGCCCGACGCGACACTCGGCCGAAGGCGACATGGCGAGCGGCACCTTCCGCGACGTGCCGGAGGCTGACGACCTCCATGGGAACGGCAAGCTGGAAACCGTAGCGCGCCACGTGGGCGCGCTCGAACGAACGCGCGATGACAGCGGTCGTGTCCGCGAGCCGAACCGGAATATCGAGCTCGTGCCCCTGCCCGGCGTAGCGCATGCGCGCGATCCAGGAGCGATGCCGCAACACTGGCGGAATGGATTCGGACAGCGACCGCATCAACCGCACGCGGTCGACGCGATTCCACCCGTCGAGACGAGTCATGACACTGACCATCGCCTCCCGCCGCTCCGCGGTGATGGCCAGCCCCAGCGCGCTGAACGATCCGGCGTGCGGAGGGACGATTACGGTCCGGATTCCGAGCATGTCCGCGAGCCCGCACGCGTGCAGCGGCCCAGCGCCGCCGAATGCCACGAGGGTACACTCACGCGGGTCCACACCCCGCTCGACGCTCACGCGCCTGAGTGCGCGGGCCATGGTGGCATCCGCGGTTGCCACGATTGCTTCCGCCACGCGGTCAACACGCTGATGCAGGCCGCGGGCGATGTCCTGCAGCGCCCGTCGCGCGGCGGCAGCGTCGAGGGATACCCCACCACTCATTCGTGTGTCGGAAATGCGACCCAGCACAACGTGTGCATCAGTGAGCGTCGGCTGCGTACCGCCGCGCCCGAAAGCAACAGGTCCGGGTACCGCGCCCGCGCTCCGCGGCCCGACGCGCAACGCGCCGCCTGCGTCCACACTCGCAATGCTGCCGCCACCCGCGGAGACCGTCTCGACGAGCACGCGGGGCAGCGCGATCGGCACCGAGGCAACCGTTCCACCGGGTTCGACGAGCGGCGCGCCGTCGATGATGAGGCCCACGTCCGCGCTCGTTCCGCCAATGTCGATGGTGAGCACCCGCGGAAGCTCGAGCTGGCGCGCCAGGGCTGCAGCCGCCACGACGCCACCTGCAGGACCCGACAGGGCGAGCTGTGATGCACGCTCGGTCGCCTCGGCAATGTCCCGCATTCCGCCGCTCGACGTCATCACCCCCACGCGCTTCGGCGACGCGACCGCTGTGCGCAGCCGATCCTGTAACGCAGCGAGATACCGCGCGACGCCGGGACGGAGGTACGCCTCCGCCGTCGTTGTGGCGGCGCGCTCGTACTCCCGAACTTCGGGATATACATCGGACGAAAGAACGACATCGACCTGGGGCAACCACCGCATCAACTCCGCACGGAGCAGCTGCTCGTGCGACGGTTCGCGATACGAATGCAACAGCATCACCGCGACGATGTCTGGCTCGAGCCCTGCAACCTGCTCGGCGATTGCCGCGGCTGCGGCCCGCGTCAGCGGGCGCGTTACGCCCTGGGGCTCGACGCGCTCGGGAACCGCCACCGTGAGGTCGCGTTGCGCCAGCGGTTCCGGATGATCCGCGGTGAGATCATACAGCGACGCGCGATTCTGCCGGCGCAGGTAGAGCAGGTCGGTGAAGCCTTCGGTCACGCAGAATGCCACGCGCGCGCCGCGGCGTTCCAGCAGCATGTTGGTCGCGACGGTCGTCCCATGTGCGAACCGCGCGATCCCGTCGTCGCCGAGCGAGGCGAGCGCGGCGAGAACCCCTTCACTCTGATCGCCAGGAGTGCTGAGGACCTTGCGAGCTTCGATGTTACCGCCGGGGTCGATCGCAATGAGGTCGGTGAACGTTCCGCCGACGTCGACGCCCACCCAGCGGCTCATGCCAGCCGCGCGCGACGCCAGAGGGCGTGTGCGATCGCGAAATGCGGTGGGAGGAGGAGGAAGATCATCGACAGGTTGTCCTGTCGGAACATCGGGACGCCCTTGAGCAGCAGCGCGACAGCGGCGAGCATCGCGACGACGATCCCCGCAATGGCCGTGGCCCGGGCGCGTCGCGGACGCCACAACGACAGCGGGACCAGCACCGCGAGAAACAACGCCAGCGGATTCAGGAGCAGCAGGTTCTGGTTCTGATACCAGAAGACGTGCTGCGTCAGCATCCAGGCGAGCAGGATGACGAGGCCGAGGATACCGACGATCAGGAACCAGAGGGTGGCTTCCACGCGAAAGACCGTCTCTGCGCCACGCGATCCCTCGCCCACGCGTGCGACGACGAACAATTCGGCGGCCAACAGCAACCCGACCAGCAGATACCCCAGGGCGAGCCCCGGCACGGTGTCGCGTTCCCGATGTTTCTGGCTCTCATACAGCACGCGTTCGTCGGCGACCAAGGGAGTCTGCGCACCATTAGCGCCGCGAACCCGGACCTCGCGCAACGCTTCCTGCATGGTAGAGGGGACGAACATCGCTTCCCATTCCGAGAGTGGCGCATCCGCCGGCGGACCGAGCGCGCTGTTGATGCCGAACTGCGTGAGCTTCATGTCATCCACGAGACGCAGGCTCTCGCGGCGATAGGTCTTCTCGGTCAGCCGTCGCGCCGTCGCCAGGCGCAAGGAACCGCCAAGCGCGCGGTCGATGACGTCGCGGACGCGGGTGGAGCAGTTATCCCGGAAGTAGTCGTACTGGTAGTACTTGTTTGCGTCCAGCGCATTCCACTGCGCAAATGCAAAGGCGGAGTCGGCCTGCTCCTGGGTGAAGTTGAGGCGCTGGACCGTGATGGAGCGATCCGAGCGCTGATAGAAGTCGATGAACACCGGCCCCGGGACGGCTTCAACCCAGTAGCGCGTATCCGCTGTGAGGACCCGCTTCAGGAAGTCAGGATCAGCGAAGTCGAAGGTGCCCCAGTTGTACGCCACGTCCACACCGCGCGTGGGGTCGTAGAACCAGAGTGCGTTATGGCCGAACTTTTCCCAGTAGTACTCGCCTTCACCGAGCGTTACGAGGAAGACCTGGAGATTCCTCGGCAGTTCGCGCGGAGCTTCGGCCGGAGGCCGATTGGTCTGCTGTGCGGAAGCCAGAACGGGAAGCAACAGCAGGCCGAAAGCCGTGAGCAGCTTCACAACCGAATCTCTTTCCCTTCTTCAGCGCTCTTGTAGATCGCGTCGAGGACGCGGTGCACGATCAACTGGTCTTCAGGGGGCTCGTACTTCGCGTCACCCGACACGACGGCAATGAAGTGCGCGAGCTGGGCGCGATACGACTGGTAGAAGGCGCTTTCCCGCGCGCTTGCGCCGCTGGGCGACACGTCCATCGGACGCCCATTCAGTTCCTTGATGACCCGCAGCGGCGCGAGCCGGCCACTGCCCCGGCTGGCGAGGATCTCGAACCAGAACCGGTCTTCCTCGCCGATGTAGTTCCAGGCGACGTCGAAGGAGAAACTGATCCCCGCGGCGCACTCGAGGTGGACCAGCATGGACTCTTCCACGGTTCCCGCACCGCGCCCGCGCTCCATCTGCGCACTCACCCGAACGGGGTCCGGGAAATCGGCGAACCAGAGTGCGAGATCGAGGAGCGGGTATCCCAGTTCCATGAAGGCACCGCCGCCGGCCTCGGCGCGACGATAACGCCAGTCACCGAGATTGCGCTTGAGCATGTAGGAGCCCGCACGGACGGCGACCAGCTTGCCGAGCTCACCGCCATGCAGGAAGCGGTCGAGGGCGTGGGTGTCGGCGCGGAAGCGATTGTGGTTGTCCACCTGGACGTACCGGTCTGCCTTCTGGGCGGCGCTCAGGATCCGCTCGACACCGCGCACCGTGAGCGCGAGCGGACGGCCGCAGAGCACGTGGACGCCAGCGCGCAGGGCGGCGAGCACGTGCGGCTCGTGCAGGTGGTTGGGGGTCGCGATGACCACGGCGTCGAGCTGTTCGAGCTCGAGGAGGTCGTCGATGTCGGTATAGACGTCCGGCGCGCCGAAGCGGTCGGCGATGGCGCGCGCCTTGGCGCCGTCATTGTCGCAGAGGGCAACGAGCCTGGCGCCGCGCATCCTCGAGAGGATCGGGAGGTGCGCGGTCTGCGGCACCGCGCCCACGCCGATCAATCCGACTCGGACTTCACTCGACTGGGCCAACGGTGGTTCCCGGGTAGTAGGTGGCGAGGATCGATCGGAACGACTGCCCTGCCCGCGACCGGCCAATCGCGCCCCATTGGCACATGCCAATGCCGTGGCCGTAACCCTGCCCCGTCAGCGTCAGCGCGGTGATGACGCCGTCGCGGTCGTGGCTGGCGTCGACGGAAAAATAGGTGCTGTTGAGTATCTCGCCACTCGGATTCCGGAGCACGAACCGGGCGGCGTTCTTCTGCACGCTGTACTGGCCGCCGTCCGTCGTGATCCGCAGTGTCCCCACGCGCCCCGATTCGGTCCGGTCGACCACCTCGATGCCACGCGCCCGTCCTGGGCCGCCGGACGGAACCGACGCGTAGCTGGCAAGGTAGCGTGCGAGACTCGCATTCAGCTCCGCACCCGTGAATCGGGTCGTCCAGCGGTATCGGGGTGCGATGTCGCAGTAATAGCGAGTGCTGGTCCCGATCCGGTCGCTGACACGTCGCAGATAGGTCGCACCACGATTGCGCCAGACCTCGTCCGCTTCGGCGGTGGTCCCGCCACAGGTGGACGAATACGGCGCGTCAACGACCCGGCCGTCGTATTTCAATACGAGACCTCGCGTCGACTCGACTGCGGCGTTGGCGCCCGCATTCTCGGCGTCGAGGCCACCATACGCCTGATCCATGACCGAGCCGTAGACGTCGAACGGACGATTGCGCACGCCCAATCGCAGCACGGCGTAGCTGCGCGCGGCCACTGCCTGGGCCTGGACCGCGGCGGAGTCCTGTGCGGCACGGCTCCCCATCTCGACGGCGACCACGCCGCGGAGATAGTCCTCGAGAGGAAGCCGGTTGACGATCGCCACGCTGTCATCGAACGGCGCCACCAGCAATTGACCTCGGTAACGACGCGTACCGACGGACAGGTAGCCCTGTTCGGCGCGGACCACCAGCGACGCGCGCCATGGTGTGGCCTCGCCACTCGTACGCACCGCGCGCACGCGCGCCGAGCCACCATCGCGCTCGATGCGCCAAGGCTCGCCGCGACGGCTGGAACTCAGTTCGGTCGATCCGTCGGCGTCGAACCAGGAAAACTCCCCGGTGCCGCTGATCACCGGCGTTGCTGACATGACAGCGACGCGAATCGACGCACGGGCAGCGTCCGGAGGCACACGACCGGGCGACGGTCGGCCGGTGGCGCGCGTCGAACATGCCACGAGCAGCGCGCCGAGAACGATGAGCCGACGCATCACCGTCCGAACGAGCCGATACTGGCGAGCGGCAGGTTGCGCCGCGATCTGGGTGGCACTGAGCCCGCCGCGCGGGAAACGATACGCACCAGCGACGCATGCATGTCGTAGTCATCGTCCACCGCGTCTATCCGCACGTCAACGATATCGCCTGGAGCCAATGCGTCGCCGCCGGCGAGCCGCGTGATGCCATCGATGTCGTGCGCCTGCCAGAGCGTTCGCGTCTCGATTTCGCCCCCCTGCCCCGCGGCGGGGACGCGATCGACAATCGCACGAACCTCGCGAGCGATACGCGATTCGAGCCGATCGGTCGTGATCATGCGCTGCAGCTCGTTGAGCCGCTCCAATCGCTCGAGCTTTACAGACTCCGGAACGTCGTCGGGCAGCGCATGCGCGGCCGTGCCTTCCTGTGGCGAGAACGTGAAGGCACCGACGCGATCCAGCTGGATGTCCTCGAGCAATTCCATGAGCGTTGCAAAGTCGGCGTCCGTCTCACCGGGGAACCCGACGATGCAGGTCGTGCGGATCGCCACATCGGGCACCATGTCGCGGATGCGCTGCACTTTCTCACGGATAGTCCGGTTGCGCTCAGGGCGACGCATGCGCTTGAGCACGTCGTCTGCGCCATGCTGCATGGGCATGTCGAAGTACGGTACGATCCGGGGCTGGGTCGCGACGAGTTCCAGCAGACGCGGGGTAATCCCCGCGGAATACAGATAGAGCATCCGGATCCACGGGATGCCAGTCTCGCGGACGAGCGTCTCGAGCAGGAGCGGCAGCGACTCGCCAGTGCCGCGCAGGTCCCGGCCATAGTGCGCGAGGTCCTGGGCGACGAGGTTGATCTCCCGCGCGCCCTGTGCCTCGAGGAGCTGTGCCTCGCGCACGATGTCGTCCAGCGTGAAGGAGCGGTGCTTTCCGCGCATCAACGGGATGGCGCAGAAGGCACAGCCGTGGTCGCACCCTTCGCTGACCTTGAGGTAGCGGACGTGTGGCATGTCGCCCGAGAAAACCCGGACGCCGGGGTGTGCGACGGGAGCCGCGTCGATCAGCCCGCGATCGATGAGCTCCGGCACGAGGCGGTCCATCTCGCTGGAGCCGAGGAAGAGATCCACCTCCGGCAGTGCCTCCTGCAGCTCGGCGCGGTGGCGTTCCACCATGCATCCCACCGCAACGACCGCTTGCGCCTGCCCGTCCCGCTTGAGCATCCCGGCGTGCACGATGGCGTCGATGGACTCCTTCTTTGCGGCATCGATGAAGCCGCAGGTATTCACCAGGATGACGTCGGCGTCCGAGGCGTTCTCCGTCGGCTCCGCACCGCGATCAGCCAGTTCGGCGAGATAACGCTCGGTGTCGACGGTGTTCTTGTCGCAGCCGAGCGTGATGACCGCAACCTTCACCGAAAATTCCCGAACTTGAGCTCCACGCCGAAGTCCTTGCCACGCAACAGCGCCATGGCGTCCTGGAGATCGTCCTTGGAGGGCGAGGAGACGCGAACCTGATCGCCCTGGATCGCGGCCTGAACTTTCTTGAGCTTCGCTTCCTTGATGGCCGCGGACACTTTCTTGGCGGTGTCCGAATCGAGCGACGTCTTGAGCTTCACCTCGCGCCGCACGCTGTCGTTCGTGGCCGGCTTGATGTCGCCGACATCGAGATTCTTCACGGAGACGCCCCGCTTGATGAGGCGACCCTGGAGCACGTCGAACAGCGACTTCATCTGGAACTCACTGTCGGCGTGGAGCTCGAGCAGGGCCTCGGCGCGCTTGAAATCGATGGTCGCCTTCGAGCCCTTGAAGTCGTAGCGCTGCGCGATCTCCTTCTGCGCCTGGTTGACGGCGTTGTCCACTTCCTGGAGGTCGACGCCGGTGGTGACGTCGAACGAATACGTCTGGGCCATGTACCTAAGATAAGCCCTCGCCTCTTGGCTAAGTGCGCACGGCCAACGGCTTACTGCCAACGGCTTACGTCCAAGAGCTTACTGCCACGCTTACGGCCAACGGCTAACCGGGCCCCATCACTTGGGTTCTTGGCCGTCAGCACTTGGCCGTCAGCACTTGGCCGTCAGCACTTGGCCGTCAGCACTTGGCCCTTAGCTCTTGGCCGTTAGCTCTTGGCCCTTAGGTCTTGGCCGCAAGCTCTTGGCCGTTAGCACTTGGCCCTTAGCTCTTGGCCCTTAGCTCTTGGCCCTTAGCTCTTGGCCGCAAGCTCTTGGCCGTCAGCACTTGGCCGTCAGCACTTGGCCCCTAGCTCTTGGCCGTCAGCTCGCTCTTATCCGAGGTACGATTCGAGCGCGCGGGCGCGGGACACGTGGCGCAGGCGTGACAGCGCCTTCTCCTTGATCTGGCGCACGCGTTCCCGCGTGATGCCCAGGAGCGCGCCGATCTGCTCGAGCGTCATCGGTTCCTCGTCGTCCAGCCCGAAATACAGGCGCAGGATCTTCGCCTCGCGCTCCTTCAGGTGCGACAGCGCTTCCTCGATCGACTCGGTCAGCGCCTTTTCGAACGTCTGCTCGTCGGGGGTCGGATTGATCAGGTCGGGGAGGTAATCGAGGAGCTTGTTGTCCTCACCCGGCGTCATGGGCGCGTCGAGGGAGAGATGGGTCTGCGAGATCGACATCGTCTTCGCGACTTCCTCTTCCGTGATCTCCATCCCTTCCGCGATTTCCTTGTGCGTTGCCTCGCGTCCCAGCTCCTGGAGCAGCGCGGACGCGCGCTTGCCGATGCGGTGCAGCGTACCAGCGCGGTTCAGCGGAACGCGAACAATGCGCGACTGCTCGGCGAGCGCCTGCAAAATGGCCTGGCGGATCCACCAGACCGCATAGGAGATGAACTTGATCCCCTTGGTCTCATCGAACTTGTGCGCCGCGCGGATGAGGCCGAGGTTCCCCTCGTTGATCAGGTCCGACAGGGACACGCCCTGGTTCTGGTACTTCTTCGCGACCGATACGACGAAGCGGAGGTTCGACCGCACCAGCTTGTCGAGGGCCTCCTGGTCGTTGACGCGGATGCGCTGCGCCAGGCGGACCTCTTCCTCTCGTGAGATCAGCGGATAGATGCTGATGTCGCGAAGGTATTGGTCGAGTGAGCCTTCCTCGTAGGAAGACTTCTTGGTCGTGGCTGGTGGCATCGTGTGACTACCTGCTGTGCGGCGGGACCTGCGGGGACTTCTTCAACGATCTATGGCAAGACCGGCCGACCGGGATGGGCGGCCAATCGTACGTTCAGTTATCTGACGAACTCGCCCAGTCGATTCCACCGGATGCGCGTCAGCCAGGCAAAGCCCTGCGCGGAATCCGGTGCGTAGCTGTAATAGATGACGAATGGACGACCCTTCACGAGCGAGTCTGCAACAAAGCCCCAGTAGCGGCTGTCGCTCGAGTTGTCACGGTTGTCTCCGAGCACGAAATAATTCTTCCTTGGGACGACCAGAGGACCCCAATTGTTTCGCGTCGGATAGTACTGAACACTTGCGTTCGCTCGTGGCACAATGAAGTCGCGCTGCCAGCGAAAACGATCCTCGACGCGATCGACATCTGAGTGGTGCGTCACATAGCGCTCGGACAGCCGCTGGTGATTGCGATACAACACGCCGTCCTTCATTTCGAGCGTGTCGCCCGGCAGTCCCACGAGGCGCTTGACGTAGGTCTTCGACAGGTCTTCAGGCGCCTCGAACACGATCACGTCTTCCCGCTGCGGCGTGGCGAGCGCGGGCAACCGCTTGTGGGTGAACGGGATCTCGGCGCCGTACGCGAGCTTGTTCACGAGGAGGAAATCGCCGATCAGCAGCGTCCGCTCCATGCTGCCGCTGGGAATCTTGAACGCTTCGACGATGAACGTGCGGAGCACCAGGAACAGCGCGACGGAGATCCAGAAGATCTTCGTCCACTCCCAGAGGAAGCCCAGTCCCCAGCTACGCCGCTTGTTCACGTGGCGCAGCGCGTCGATGCGCTGCTCCGGCGTGATGGGCGTGGGACGCCTGACGACGACGTCCTTCTCTTGGGAGGGAGAGACTTCCATTCGATTCTGAGTCTACTGTAGTGACTGCTGTCAGCAAGGGGTCGTGACGGTTCTCACAACCGTCAGGCTGGCAGGTCTGGCCAGCATCCGTATTTCACGGGAAGCCGTCCAGGAAAAGACTCCCGAACGGCCCCCTTGGTAATCAATCCGGGGTGCCCAGATAGTTGTCAATCTGTGCCCGCTGGAGCTGCCCGGAGAAGTCCACATATCCCACCTTGGTTTCCGAGTAGAACTCATACACTTCCCAGCCACCCTCGCGGTGTCCATTCCCTGTCTGTTTGACACCGCCAAATGGGAGATGTGCCTCGGCGCCAATGGTCGGTGCATTGATGTAGGTGATGCCATTGTCGAGCTCATTCAAAGCCCGGAAGGCGATCCCCACATTGGCGGTGTAGACGGATGACGAAAGCCCGTACTTCACGCCGTTGTTGATCGAGAATGCCTCGTCCGCCGACCGAAAGCGGATGACGGAGAGCACCGGGCCGAAGATCTCCTCCTGCTCGATACGCATCCCGGCTTCTACTCTGGCAAAAATCGTGGGCTCGAAGAAGTACCCGTTCTTCAGGTCGCTACCTGTCGCACGACGGCCCCCGCAGAGCAGGTCCGCCCCGTCCTTGATGCCAATGTCGATATAACGCTCGACCTTCTTCAGCGATGCGTCGCTGATGAGCGGTCCCACATCGGTTCCTTTCTTCCGGCCGTCTCCGAGCTTCATCGCGCGGGCACGCTGGCTCAGCTTGCTGAGAAACTCGTCGTGGATGCCGCTCTGCAGCAGCAGCCGGCTCGTGGCGGTGCAGCGCTGTCCCGTCGTCCCGAACGCGCCCCAAAGCACGCCCTCGAGCGCGAGCTCCAGGTTGGCGTCGTCGAACACGATCATCGCGTTCTTTCCACCCATCTCGAGCGAGAGCCGCTTGTGCATGCGTCCGCAGGTTTCGCCGACGCTGCGCCCGGTTTCCGTCGAACCGGTGAAGGAAATGAGGGGGACGTCGGGATGCTCAACGATCGCCTTCCCCACCGTTTCGCCAAGTCCGTGGACGAGCTGGATCACCTCGGGAGGCAACCCGGCTTCAAGCAGGATCTCGACGAGCGCGGTTGCGGTATGCGGGACGTCTTCCGCGGGCTTCAGGATCACGGCGTTCCCGCAGGTGAGCGCGGGAAACATCTTCCACGTCGGAATCGCCATCGGGAAGTTGAAGGGAGTGATGAGCCCCGCGATGCCGATCGGTCGGCGGTAGCTCATCGCCCACTTGTTCCGCAGCTCGCTCGGCACGGTGTGGCCGAAGAGCCGGCGTGCTTCGCTGCCCGCGTAATACGCGGTGTCGATGCCCTCCTGGACGTCGCCCCGCGTTTCCTGCAGGGGCTTCCCCATCTCGCGGGTCATGAGGTCCGCGAGTTCCTCCTTGCGCTGGGCCATGAGGTCGCCGACGCGTCGCAGCACATCACCGCGCGCGGGCGCTGGCGTCGCACGCCACGCCTCGAACCCCTGCTTCGCGGACGCCACTGCGCGGTTCACGTCCTCCGCTGTCGAGAGCGGAAAGTGGCCGATCAGGTCATCCCAGTTGGCCGGGTTGCGGTTCTCGAAATGCTCGCCACTGGACGATGGCTGCCATTTGCCTGCAATGAAATTCTGAAACGTCTTCATATGTCTACAATCGGAAGATTGAAACGCAGAGGCGCGGAGGATCGCAGAGCACCGCTGTGCTTTGCGTCCTCCGCGGTAACGTCCTGCTACCGTGTAAGTGTAGTGGGCGCCGTGCAGGACCAGCTTAGCGCCTGACGTGCGTACCCGATGCGTGGAAGGACTTCGGTAGCGGCGAGGAGCAAACCCCATCCGATGAGCAGGATCGAGAGGGTATGCGCGCGCGCCGCGCGATGGCGCCACGTCCACACGGCACTCCACACACCGGACGCGAAGACGCCCGTCACCGCGGCGAGATAGCCAGCCAGACCCGCGCCGCACCGGTTGTCGTACGGCCAGAACAGGATGGCGACACCGAGGATGACGGCGAGGGTGAGGCGAACGATGGCCGGCCACGACCTCGCCGCCGCGCGATCGCCGGCGACGGCTGATGACGGCGCTGCTGCGACTGGCGCCTTCCCTGGGGCGGCCGGCGCCGGTTTGGATTCCGGAAACAGCTGCGCATCCGACACCGATTCGAGCTGCTTGTCGATCTTCGCGAGTTCCTTGTCCCAGTCCTTGTTGCTCACGTGCTCTCCCGGGTGAGGGCGTACCGCTCGATCTTCTTGTACAGATTCGACCGCGGCATGTCCAGCGCGCGGGCGGTCTCGCTCACGTTCCAGTCGTGCTCGCGCAGCTTCGCCAGCAGGAATGCGCGCTCGGCAGCCTGCTTGAATTCCTCGAACGTCTTGCACTCCAGCAGCGAACCCACCCCCGCCTGATCCGCATCGCGGCGACCGACGAGGCGGTCCACGTCCTCAGACCCGATGCGCGGACCGGCCGACAGGATAAGCAGCCGCTCGACGGTGTTCTTCAGTTCGCGGACGTTGCCGGGCCACTCCAGCTGCTGGAGCCGAGTCACCGCTTCCGGGGTGACGACACGCGGTGGCATTCCTTCGCCGCGGGTGAGGAGCTCGACGAAATGGCCGACGAGCAGCGGGATGTCTTCGCGGCGCTCGCGCAACGGGGGCACGTTCACCGGAACGACGTTGAGCCGATAATACAGGTCCTCGCGGAAGCGCCCCTCCTGGATCTCGGTCTCGAGATTCTTGTTCGTCGCCGCCAGCACGCGCACGTCTACCTGCGTCGACTTCGACCCGCCGATGCGCGTGACCATCCCGTCCTGCAGCACGCGCAGCACCTTTGCCTGCGCGGCGAGCGACATGTCGCCGATTTCGTCGAGAAAGAGCGTACCGCCGTCCGCCTGCTCGAACTTCCCCGCGCGATCGGAGACCGCGCCGGTGAACGACCCCTTCATATGACCGAACAGCTCGCTTTCGATGAGCTCCGAGGGGATCGCGGCGCAGTTCACTTCCACGAAGGGACCGTCGGCACGCGTGGAGTTGCGATGAATCGCGCGTGCGACGAGCTCCTTGCCCGTACCGTTCTCACCGGTGATGAGCACGCGCCCGGGCGTCTTTGCCACCTTCTCGATCTTGTCGGTGACAGCCCGAATCGCGTACGACTTGCCGACGATCTCGAAGCGGGACTCGATCGTGTGCCGCAGGCGCGCGTTCTCCTCGTGCAGGTCGAGGTGCGAGAGCGCGTTTCGCAGGGTGACGAGAATGCGATCGGTGTCGAGGGGTTTCTCGAGGATGTCGTACGCGCCGCGCTGCGTTGCCTCGACGGCCGTCTGAATGGTGGCGTGGCCGCTGATCATCACGACAACCGCCGACGGATCGATGTCGCGCAGCCGCTTGAGCGCCTCGAGTCCGTCGATGCCGGCCATCTTGACGTCGAGAAAGACGAGGTGCGGATTCCAGCTCTGGTATGCGGCAATTCCGTCGCTCGCGTTGTCGGCGGAACGCACCTCATAGCCCTCGAATTCGAGCAGCTGGCCGAGTGCCTGGCGGATGCCGGGTTCGTCGTCGACGATCAGGACTTTACGTGACATGGCGTGCGGTCAGCGGGGCTGCGCGGTCTTGTAGATGGTGATCTTGCCATCGGAGACGCGCACGTCACCGATGTATGTGGGAGTACGCAGCGGTAATCCATCCGGCGACAGTTCCGCCGGCCGCTCCCCGCGCGACATCTGGCGGATCAATCTTGGGATGAGGGCCTGCGGCAACGCGAGATCCCGGATGCGGAATTCCTTCACCTGCAGCTCGGCATATCCCGGACGAATGATGCGTAGAACGCCGCCCAGCTGCACCCGCTCCCGGTCACCGAGCAACATCGAGAGTGGCCCGAGACTGCCCTTGTCCCCGAGATCCGCGACGCGCACCCGCGCCCGGAGCAGCAAGCGATCGCCAAGCGCGGCAGCCTCGATGCTGTCCGCGGATGGTGGCAGGGTCTGGGACAGCTCCTGCAGGATGTACGCAGCGAGGTCTCCGGGGCCGACGGTCTGGAATGCCGGCCCGCGCGGGGCGCGCAGACGTTCCATGGCAACGCGCGCACGCTGGGCACCCTCAGGTGTCAGCCGCTGCCACGCACTGGACGCGTCGATGATGGCGGTACTGTCGCGGCCAAAGACGAGCGGACGCCAGTAGCCGCGACTCAGGAACGCACCGCCCGCCAGGAGCAGAATCAGGAACAGGCAACCAAGGGCCCGGAGCATCGATGATCAGGCGGGGCGCAATTGAGCGGCGTGCAGGCACTCGTAGCGCGCGCCGGCGCGGCCAGGGTGGCTCTGCATGAGATCGACGCTGTTCACGGTCGTTTCTCCGTCATAGGTGACGCCCTTCCCGGCGCGCGACAGGGCGCGAAGGGTGGCTTCCGGCGTTCCCTCGCGGACGCGCGCGAGGGTCAGATGCGGACGGAACGAACGTCCCTCGACTTCGAAGCCGAGGTCCTGACAGGCGACTTCGATGTCATGATGCAGCAATTCGAGCCTGGGCTCACGGTGGATGCCCATCCATACGACGCGCGCGCGCCGAAAGTTCGGAAATGCGCCGATCCCTGTGATCTGCATGCTGAAGGCGCGATGCCGCTGCGCGACCATGTCCACCGCGGCCCGGAGTGATGGAACGACCGCGTCGGGCTGTTCGCCGAGGAATTTCAACGTGAGGTGCAGGCGGGATTCGTCCATCCAGTTGAGCTCGGGGCCGGCCTCGCGCAATGACTGTGTCTCGTCGATCAGCGCGCGTCGCACACCGGGCTCCGGATTAATGGCCAGGAAGAGCCGCACCGCCGTCGAGCACATTCAGGGAGCCGGACCGGAAGCCACGGGCATCGAGTTCCAATCGCGTGAACCCCGCGGCGCGCACGGCGGCTTCGAGTGCCGCGAACGCAGCCCCCTCGCGCCAGCGCGGCAGTATGTCGAGATCCATCTCGACCTTTGCCAACTCGCCGTAGTGGCGCACGCGAAGGTTTCCCTTCACGCCGAGATCGCGGATTCCCGATTCCGCGACGTCCACCTGGCGAAGGCGCTCGGCGGTGACCGCCGTCCCATGAGGTAGACGGGACGCGAGACATGGTGCCGCGGGCCGGTCCCACCACGGCCACCCGCGCTCCTTTGTCAGCTGGCGAATCTCAGGCTTGGTGAGCCCGACTGCCGCGAGTGGCGATTCCACACCTTGTTCGGTCGCCGCTTTGGCGCCCGGACGAAAGTCGTGGAGGTCGTCGGCGTTGGTCCCGTCGACCAGCGTCTCGAAGCCGCGCTGTGTCGCGATGGGGCGCAGCGTATCCCACAACACACTTTTGCAGAAATAGCAGCGGTTGCTGGGATTCGCGGCATACCGCGGGTCCGAGAGCTCCCCCGTGTCCACCTGATATATGGGAATGCCGATCGCACGCGCGACGACGGCGGCGTGATCTTCCTCGCGTCCTGCCAGCGACTCGCTGCGGCCGATGATGGCCAGGCTGTGGTCGCGACCCAACGCTTCGAGGGTGACGGCAGCCAGATATGCCGAATCGACCCCGCCGCTGAATCCGATGGCGACGCGACGCCGCTTCGTCAACCAGGCGATCAGCGCCTGTTCCTTTCCAATCAGCGTCATGACGGAAACGTAGCCACTCAGCACGACGATGGTACCGAGCGAGTCATGCTTGTCTCCTCGCAGGTGCCATTGCCCGGTACGCGCATTGCACGACGCCGGGGCATGCGACACGCGACCTCGGCTTTGTGCTTCCTGTGGGTTCTCGGTTGTACGGGAATGCCCGTGTCGTTTCCCGCGTCCGGCGGCACGGCGAATCCTGGCACTGGCGGTGGCAACGAGAACCGTGCGGCTATTGCGGCGGACATCGTGCGATTCACCAACGACGCGCGCAGCCGGAATGGACTGCCTGCGCTTCGCACGAGCACCAAGCTCATGGAAGCGGCCCGGATCCACGCCGAGCAGATGGCCGCCGCGCAGCGCAGCGATCACACCATCAACGGCGCGCAGTATCCCACGATGCAATCGCGTCTGCAGGCGGTGGGCTATGTGTACATGCAGGCCGCCGAGAACGTGGCCTGGAACCAGTCCAGCGCCCAGGCTGCAGTGAATTCGTGGATGAGCTCCAGCGGCCATCGCGCGAATATCCTGGACCAGGGGCTGACGGAGATGGGCGCCGCGATGGCGCGATCATCACGCGGTGAGCCGTACTGGATCCAGGTGTTCGGCCGGCCACGGTAGGCCTTGTGGGAAGTTTCGAGGCTGGACTGTGGAAGTATCGCGGTTGGGCTGCTTCGCGCAGATTCAGCACGGAATACTGGCGGAAGAATCCGCGGATCAATTCGCTCGTTGCTTGCGATTCCGCGTGTGGACAAGGCGCTTGAACTGCGGCTCGATGCCATACACGAGAACCAGGCCGACCTCGAAATCGGTACCTGCCAGGTAGCATAGAGGGCGCCGATCACGGAACGGGTTAGCTGTTCCTCCAGTAATTGAAAGCCTTCTTTTTTCATCAGTGATATTTTCGCAGACATCGCAATTATCAGCGCGAAACAGCCCTGACGCGATTCATTCTCATGCGCCCATAAGCGAAATAATTCGGGGACAATGAGGACGGCGTCGCGCTGGAACGATGACGCGCTTCGGCTGGCGTGTATCAGCGTTCTTCCATGCTTGCAGCCATCAGATCTGCCGCCGTACTTGGCGTCGAGGCGTTCGACGTCACCGTCGAAGTCGACTGCACCCGCGGCCTGCCGCACTGGGCCATCGTCGGGATGGCGGCGAGTTCCGTCAAGGAAAGCCGCGAACGGGTATCCGCGGCGCTCGCGAATGCAGGCATCGACCTGCCGCCGCGACGCATCACTTGTAACCTGGCTCCCGCCGATGTCGCGAAGACAGGGACCGCGTTCGACCTCCCCATCGCCATTGCCGTCCTCGTCGCCTTCGGCGTGATCGAGGAAGAGCGCACACGGAACTGCGTCTTTCTTGGAGAGCTGGGCCTCGACGGCAGCGTGCGTCCCGTCCGCGGAGTGCTCTCCGTCGCGCGCCGTCTTGCGCGTGAAGCGGATTCGCCGACGCTCATCCTGCCGCAGGCGAACGTTTCCGAAGCGTCACTCGTGCGCGAGCTCGATCTGTGTGCACCAGCGACGATCTCGGAGCTCGTCGCCTGGCTGACGAGTAGTCGGCTGCCGCGTGCGGCGCCCGCCGCTGCTGCCCGCCCACGTGAATCGGACGCTGATTTCTCGGAAGTCGTCGGCCAGGAGAGCGCGAAGCGCGCGCTCGAGATCGCCGCCGCCGGCGGGCACAATTGCCTGCTCATCGGTCCCCCGGGCGCCGGCAAGACGATGCTCGCGCGGCGCTTGCCCTCGATTCTCCCCGCGCTCGCGGAAGAGGAAGCGCTGGAAGTCACCGCCATTCAATCGGTGGCTGGGCTGCTGAGTGAGGGAAAATGGACGACGCAGGGGCGTCCGTTTCGCGCCCCGCATCACTCGGTGTCGACTGCCGGACTGATTGGCGGCGGCAGCTCCCCTCGGCCCGGTGAGGTCAGTCTCGCGCACCATGGCGTGCTGTTCCTCGATGAGCTGCTGGAATTCCCGCGCAACACGCTCGAGGCGTTGCGTCAGCCGATGGAAGATGGCCGAGTGACCATCGCGCGGGCATCGTCGGCGGTGGTCTACCCCGCCCGGTTCATGCTGGTCGCTGCGATGAATCCGTGTCCCTGCGGCCACTATGGCAATGTTGGACGGACGTGCATCTGCACGGAAGCTGATGTCCATCGGTACCGCGGCCGGCTGTCCGGTCCACTGCTGGACCGGATCGACCTGCACCTCACTCTCCTGCCCGTGGGACTGCGGCAACTGGGCGCGGGTACAGCCGCGGAATCGTCGGAGGTGGTTCGGGAGCGGGTGGCGCGCGCCCGCCAGGTTCAGCTGCGTCGGACAGGCGCGGAGCGAGCCGCGTGCAATGCGCAGGCGAATGGCCGGCTCCTGCTCCGACACTGCGATTCCGCCGCGCGCGAGCTCCTGACCTCGGCCGCAGAATCACTCGGACTATCGGCGCGTGCGTATCATCGTGTCATCAAGGTCGCGCGCACCATCGCGGACCTGTCGGCCACCGACCGGATCTCCGAGGACCACGTCGGGGAGGCATTGCAGTACCGACCGACCCGATTGGCGCCCCAGCGAATCGCCGCTACTGCGTGACGCGCGCCGCCGATGAGACTGCGTTCAGAAACCGCCGGACAGCCGACCCATCTTGATGTCGTTGGCGCCGGCGCGAACGCCCAGCCCCACGCTGAGGCCGAACACGATCGCGGTGCCGAGCCCGACGACCGCGCTGATGAATGGCAGGAGGGTGATCGGCATGAGGATCGCCCAGGCCACGACGCCCGCGATGATCGGCGCCTTCATGGTCTGCACCGCGTCCACGTACTTGAGCCGGTCGCGGGTGTACCTGCGCGCCACCGCATAGCCGAACGTCGAGAGGCCAAGCGAGATCGCGATCGACAACAGGGTTGCTATGAAGGACACGGGCACCTCCGATGGGTCTGGCTATGATGAACTGTCTTCCTTCTTTACGCCATCTGTACGTCTGAGTTTCAGCGAACGCTGCTCTAGTCCCACGTCCTTCGTACACATAGCTTTGCGTCTCACATGTTCACGCTGCGAATCGTCCGTCACGACCGAAATGAACAGGTACTCGCCGAGTGCGAAAGTACCTGTGTGCCGGCTCGTGGAGAGGTGTTGCAGCTGGATACGTACGATCGCGAAGGCCGGATGAGTCGGCCAAGTACCATGTGGCGCGTGGTCGCGGTGACGCTGCACGTCCCGTCGAAGGCGTCCGAGAAGCGGCGCGACGGCATGCCGCTGCAGGTGAGACTGGTTGAGGTGACGGTGCTTCCGGACGTCGCCGTGCTCCACGAGTTGTCGAGCGCCGCCCAGGAAATCCTGTCCGAGTCCCGGATGTAGTCTCCGGACGCAGCGACTAATGAGTCCAGATCGAATCACTGGTCCGGGCGAGGCGCCCGGCTCGTCCAACTCGCCCTACATCCGCACGACCGTACTCCCGCCGCATCTTGCGGACTGGAGCCTGCCCCCTGCGTGGTCATGGGGCGCGGAAGGGGTGTTCTTCGAGCATCGCCACTACCAGGAACTGGTCGATGCACTGGGTCGCTCGTTGTCGCTGGTGAGCGCGCCGGATGCGCGTCATGCCGGCTGGCTGGAATCGGAAGCGCGCCAGTTGGCGCACCGGAATCATCCGGCGGTGCCCACGACGTATCACTACTGGGCGCTGTACGGCGACGCGCGTCGCGGACCCGGCTACCTGCGTCGCTGGATTGCCGGCGAAACCATTGGTTCCCGCATCGCCCGCGCCGGAACATACGACGTGCCCGGCATGATGCGGCTTCTCCGCGACGTCGGCTCGGCGTTGAGCTACCTGCACGATGCAGGTCAGGTCCACGGCAGCATTTCCACGGAAACCGTGTGGGCGATGCCGATGGGCCGCATCTGGCTGCTTGGTTGGCAATGGGCCGTGCCGCTCGCTGACATTCCCGAGGGATTGTCGCCCTTCCCGCAATGGGCACCGCGTCCCATCGATATTGTCGGAGCATGGAGGCCGACACCCGCGAGCGACCAATGGCAGCTCGCAGCGCTCTGCTTCACGGCGCTCACCGGTGAAGCGCCGCCGCCAAGCGACGTACCGCCCATACTTCTGCTGCGCCCCGACTGCCCGCGGATGCTTGCAGCGGTCCTCGATCGCGCACTCTCCGGCGACCCCGAAGCACGCTTTCCGTCGGTGGCCGCGATGCTCCGGGCGGCCGATCGCGTGATGGGCGGTCGCGGCAACGTGCTGACCACGGGAGAGATCTTCATCTCCGGCACCCACGATACCGAGGAGGTGCGGCTGCGGTGGGCGGCGGGCGACGACTATGACGTCATCGCCAAACTCGGGACCGGTTCTTTTGGCTCCGTATGGCGTGTTCGCGATCTCTCACTCGGCCGGGAGGTCGCCCTCAAGCTCCTGCATCCGCACGTGGCGCGTGACGAGCGCACCGTCGCACGGTTCCGCCGGGAAGCGCAACTCACCGCACAACTCGCGCACCCGGCGATCGTGCCGATTTACGATTTCGACAATCGCGGGAATGTCACCTGGTACACCATGGAGCTCGCCGAGAACGGCTCCGTTTCTGACCTGGTGAAGCACTCCGGGCCTCGGCCCCTGGGCGAAGTTGCGCCACAGGTTGACGCCGTCCTGGATGCCCTCATTGCCGCGCACGCAATCGGCGTCATTCACCGCGACCTCAAACCGGAGAACGTGCTGATCGACCGGTATCGTCGCTGGCGAATCGCGGACTTTGGCATCGCGAATATCGCGGGCGAAGAAACCGCCGGCACGTCCGGCACGCCAGCGTTCGCCGCGCCCGAGCAGCTCCTCGGCGAAACGCAGGACGCAGCGACGGACACGTACTCGCTCGCCGGCATCCTGTATTTCGCGCTCACGGGAATTCCACCCTTCGGCGAATCCGACCCGAAGGTGATCCTGTCGCGTGTGCTCACCGGTCAGCTGGATGTCTCGCGCGTCGATCCCGAGATCGGCGCATGGTTGACGCGCGCGATGGCCGCGGACGCGGGCGGACGATTCGCGGATGCTGCGGAGATGCAGGCGGCGTGGCGAGAGGCGGTCCGCGCCGTCCTGGACCGTGACAACAGCGTGCCGTGGTGGAAGCGCTTCTTCTCCGGGGAATACGACGCCATAGAGACGTAACTTTCGGCTCGCGTCATCCGAACCAGGAGAGCCGAGTGGCGATAGCGACGGTCAACCCTGCAACTGGCGAAACGGTCGCGTCGTTCGACGCGCACGATGCGGCGGAAGTCGAGCGACGCCTGGACCTCGCGCAGCGTGCCTTCGCGTCGTGGAGTCGGATGCCTGTCCACGAACGTGCCCGGATTGTGGCGCGCGCAGGAGCGCTGCTCGACGATCGCCGGACAGCGTATGGCCGGCTGATGACCCTCGAGATGGGAAAGCTGCTTCGCGCGGCCGAAGAAGAGGCGGCGAAGTGCGCACTGGGATGCCGCTACTACGCGGAACATGGCGCGGAAATTCTGGCGGATCGCGTCGTACTGTCCGGCGAAGAACAAGGCTACGTCGCACACCACCCGGTTGGCGCCGTGCTCGCCGTCATGCCCTGGAACTTCCCCTTCTGGCAGGTGATCCGCTTCGCGGCCCCGGCGCTCGTCGCCGGCAATGTAGGGTTGCTCAAGCACGCATCGAATGTCCCGCAGTGCGCGCTGGCGCTCGAACAGCTCTTTCGCGACGCGGGCGCACCTGAGGGGGTGTTCCAGACGCTGCTGGTGGGGTCTGACGCGGTCGGCGGGATCATCGCGGACGATCGCGTCGCGGCCGTCACGTTGACGGGGAGCGAGGGCGCGGGTGCACAGGTCGCGCAGCAAGCCGGAAAGCATCTCAAGAAGTCCGTGCTGGAGCTTGGCGGCAGTGATCCGTTCGTCGTGATGCCCAGCGCGGACCTCGAGAAAGCCGTTGCGACGGCGGTGCGTGCGCGGACGATCAACAACGGACAGTCATGCATTGCCGCGAAGCGATTCATCATTCACGAGCGGATCGCGCAGGAATTCGAAGTGCGCTTCGTGAAGGCGATGGCCGCACTGAGGGTCGGCGATCCCATGGACGCGGCAACGGATGTCGGCCCCCTCGCGTCCCGTCAACTCGTCAATGATCTCGCGAAGCAGGTCGATGAAAGCGTCGCGCGCGGCGCCACGATCCTCACGGGGGGACGGGCGATCGAGCGACCGGGCTTCTACTTCCAGCCCACGGTGCTCACGAACATTGCGAAGGGGGCGCCAGCGTCTGATGACGAAACGTTCGGTCCTGTGGCGTCGCTGTTCCGGGCCAGGGATGCCGACGATGCCGTGCGCATTGCAAACGACACGCGCTTCGGTCTTGGCAGTTCGGTGTGGACGACAGATCGCGACGAAGCGGGATTCTTCGCACGTCATCTCGAGGCGGGGAGCGTGTTCGTGAATGCGATGGTCGCGTCGGATCCCCGCTTTCCCTTCGGCGGCGTGAAGGCCTCGGGCTATGGCCGCGAGCTCGCTGACATCGGCATGCGAGAATTCGTGAACATCAAGACGGTGCGCATGTACGGCATCGAGGGTGCGACGTCGCAGGGCTCGCTGACCGAATCGGAGTGACAGCGTTCGCCGCACCGCGTCACACCGCGGTGAGGCGAATGGTCACCGACGTTCCCTTCCCGTCCTCGCTCGCCAGGTCGATGGTGCCACCCCAGCTCTCGATCATCCGGCGGCTAATGGCAAGCCCAAGTCCGGAGCCGCTCGTCCTTGTGGAAAAATGTGGCTCGAAGATCCGGGAGAGCACCGCGCGCGGAATTCCGTGGCCGTTGTCGCGCACGATGATCCGCACCTGACCATCGGTCGTCACGAGCGACGTCTGCACTTCCGACGCGCGCGCGAGACGCGCGTTCTCGAACACATTGAGGAGCACCTCGCGCAGCTCCTGCTGTCGGGCCATCGCGCGCACCGGCACGTCGTCTCCACTCAGGTTCCAGCGAATCTGGTCCTCGCCCATCGTCTCCAGCCCCACGACGTCCCGGACCACCGCGGCGACGTCGGTCGGCTCCGCATTGGCACGCTGCTCCGGCGGCTGCCCATACCGACTGAAGGCGCGCGCGATCTCGTCGAGGCGGTCGATCTCGGTGAGGATGCGTTCGACGTTCTGCTCGAGGACGCGGTCGAAGTCCACGCGCGCATCCGCGCGCGCGCGCCGAAGATGCTGTACCCCCAACCGGATGGGCGTCAGCGGATTCTTGATCTCGTGTGCCACCTGGCGCGCCATCTCTCCCCACGCCAGCACGCGCTCGGCGCGCGCGATTTCGGAGACGTCGTCGAGCGTGACCACGGCGCCACCGCGAGACAGCCGTGTCAGCCGGCCGCGCCACTGCTGCTCGCCGTGCGGCATCTCGAAATCCTCGTCGTCGTGATCGCTGGCCAGGAACCGTTGCACGAGGCTCGCGAGCTCGCCGGACTCGATGTCTGCCAGTCGTGTCCCTGGCGGAAGCTGCGCGCCCAGCAACGCGTCGGCGCGTGGATTCGCGAGTGTGACAAACCCGTGGTCGTCCACCGCGATGACGCCGCTGGCGACATTGCGAAGCACGAGCGCCGTACGACGCGTCGCTTCTTCCAGCGCCGAACGGCTCGCGTTCAGGTCGGAAACCATTCGACGAAAGGCGGCGAACACCGGAAGGAACTCGGTGGTCGGGCGCCCTTCGAGCGACGGTTCCCGCTCTCCCCCGGCCAGCGCCAGCGCGGCGCGACGCAACGAGCCGATGGGACGCGCGAGCTGACGCGCGGCAATGCCGCTGAGCCAGAGCGCGGCGAGTGCCCCGATCGCCGTCGCGAACAACACGAGAATGCCGAGGTCCCGCGCCCGCCGACCCAGGGTTTCGTCGTCCACGCGTGCGGGCGCCGCGATCACCTCCGGTCCGGCGCCAGGAAGCAGGTCGGCGCTGCGGTAACCGAACAGCGTCTGCGCCGTCCCCACCGGCTCGACGCGGTGCGCACTCACTTCGCCATGGATGGTGAGGGCAAGCGCGATTGATGGATCGAGAAGCCGCCCGATCGGCGCGAGATCATTCAGGAGCGAGTCATTCGCCGCGACGAGCTCACCACCGTCATAGAGGAAGAGCGGTGACTCGAGCCGTCGGCTTTCCTCAGGGAGCCAGCGATTCACCGCCGTATCCGGATTCACGGAACGCAGCGTCTCCCGAACGAGCAGTTGACGCGCACGCGATGCGTCCGAAGACAACTGCTGATACGACCAGATCGCGAACGCGATGGCGGGCACCATGAAAAACGCGAAGAGCGCGAAGCTGAGACGCGTACGATAGCTGCGCGCCCAGCGCCGGCGGCGGACGGAGATCCAGCGCATCGCGATGCCGTCAGCGAGAACGCTGGTCAGCCAGAGGAGGCCGACGATCCCAAGGTTCAGCAGAACGATGAGCGTGCCGCGCTGGATCAGGGGAAACAGCGGTCGCAGTTCGACCTCGGCATGCACCCGTGCCACTCCGCTGCCGCTCGTCGCGTTCCAGTCGCCATGCAGCTCGTTTCCTTCGCGTCGCCAGGTGGGACGAGTCGCGGTCGCGCCCGGGGCAGGCACCATCTGCACGGTGTACGGGGGATCCGCGGCCGGTGGAGGTTCGATGCCCAGCAAGCGTGCGTAGGGATCGGGCGGAATCAGGAGCGAGCGCGGAGCAACAACGATTGTCGCGACGCTGCTGTCGGTCGGGACAGCAATCGCATGGTTCAGCCCTGGATTGCCGGGAACATCCGCCGACTGGGGAGCCCGTTCCATCGCGGCGCGCACGACGAGCGCGCGGACGGAATCCATGCCGACGTCAAACGAGGCCGTGGCAAGTGTAGCCGCCGGTGCCGCGGGCCCTCGCCACACGGCGAGCCATGCCGGATAACCGGCGGCACCGAGCTCGGACATCGCGTACGCTTCGAGCAGATCGTGCCGAGTCGCCACGGCAACGTCGTCGAGACGGTCGCTCAGCCGTCCGGCAAGCACGCGGGCGTAGGCGTCGCCGGCGCCAAGAATTGCGACATCCTGCTCTGCAAGGCGCACCCGTGCTCGCGTGGTGGATCCCCACACGAGCGTCGTCGCGCCGAGTGAGGCTACGGTCGCCGCGGAAACGATGATGGCTGTAGACCGGCGCGAAATCGCGAGCGAGCCGATCGCCGCGATCCACAGGAAGGTGTACCACCATGGCCACCCCGCTGGCGCCTCCCAGACAACCGGCGCGATGGTCGCCGCCAGCACCGCGAGAAGCGGCGCGACCAGTGGCGGAAGGCCGCGCGATGAGCCGAGCGCTGCACTGCCCGCAGCGGCCCCGGCGAGAATGACCGACACCGCGGCAAGAAAGAGCGGTACCTCCCAGATCAGCCACAGCGACGCGCTCACGCCGTACGGAGGAATCTGGATTCCACGGGCGAGGTCGCGCAGCAGAAATGGCCCGAGACCCGCGACGAGGAGCACGATGCCGACGGCAATGCGTCGATCCGCGACCCGCGCCTGCCGACGAAGGCCGGTGAGCAGGGTGAGCAGGACCATCGCACTCGTGAGCGCGAGCGCGGCGGCATTGGCCGTGAGGGCGCGGCCGAGCGGCGTGAAATACAACGAGGGATCGAAGAGTCGCGAATAGTTCGAGAATGCGTTCAGCGGCAGCGACGCAACGCACGCGATGCCCACGAGCATCAACGCGCTGCGCCAGCGCAGGGCGCGATGCACGCGCCATGCGGCGACGATGAAGCAGGCCAGCGCGGTCGTGAGGAGGATGCCAACGAGGAGGCGCGCGCGCTCGAGCAGTCCGAGGCGCACTTCGCCCTGGGTATGCAGGTGGGGAGCGACGCCGAACAGTGGTTGACCGTCCACGCGCACCAGCCGCCATCCGGTCGGCGCTTCCGGTACCGGAGCGATGGCGAACCCCGCGACGGACGCACGCTCGGCAACGGTGGCGTCGATCGCACGCGCCATGGTGTTGGCCGGCGGTCTCGCGTGCAGCAGCGCGGACGCCACGGCGCGACGCGTTCCCTGCCGCGCCGTCGCGTACAGCGTCAGATAGAACGGAGACTCGGCGAGACCAACGGTGTCGGTGAGTGAATCCAGAGACAGACGCGGACGGCCGCTCCACGCAATGACAGAGTCCGCCTCGAATAACACCATCGCTGTGCCCCGCACCGGGTCACCCGCCAGGGGCGCAAGATGCGCAAACGCCTCGGCGCGAGTCGCCGGGGCCTGAAGTGCCGCCGCGGCCTGCGACCGGAGTCGCGTCATGGTGCGCCCCGTTTCGCGCTCGAGTTCTGCGACCGCCGCGGCGTGCAGCCGTGCGCTTTCCGCCGGCCAATTCGCCTGCAGCCGCGCGAGTCGCGCCTGCATCACGGCGCCAAAGAGGAGCGCGAGGCCGAGGGCCACCACGCATGCCGCCGCCCACCGGCGAAGACCGGCGTCGAGCGCGCGCACGACGGCCGCGCCGACGGCCGTGGCGGTCGCTGCGATGACCAGGTACTCTACCGACGTCGCGCTCAGCCAGCGGCTGGTCGCCAGCAGTGCGATCGACGTCGCGACGATCCAAACCGTAGCCTTATGTCTCAGCCTCTATCGGCTCCCCGTCCCAAGCGCATCAAGGAAATGCGTCCGGACGAAATCGCGACAATCATCGGTGCCGATCAACGCCTTATCGTGCCGATCGGCACCTGCGAGCAGCATGGGCCTCACATGCCGCTCGGCTGTGACACGATCATCGTCGAGCACATGGCGGACGACCTGTCCGCTGAGTTCGGCGTGCTGCGCGGACCGACCCTGGAGTACGGCGTCAACGTTGTCACCGAAGAGGGATATGCGGGCAACGCGTCGCTCCGGCGCAAGACGCTGCACCGCGCGTTGAACGACCTGGTCGACACCTGGGAGGCCACGGGCATTCGGGAATTCATCCTGTTGACGGCGCATGAACACGACCCGCATCTCGAGGCCCTCGCGACGGTGATTACCTCCGGCGCACGCATTCGCGTTGTGGACATCTTTGCCATGAACCTGAGCGACCTGCTGGAAGGACAGACGGAGCCCATGCATGGCGACGAGGTGGATACGTCGCTCATGCTGTACCTCGCCCCCGAGCTCGTGCGCATGGACCTCGCGCAGGATTATATGATGTCGCGTGATGAGCTGCGACGTTACCGGCGGGGCTGGCTGCGCATTCCCCGCGGGAGCCGCGGCTCCATTGGCCGGCCGAGCCTCGCGTCCGCCGAGAAAGGAAAGCTGCTGTATGAGCGCATTCGTCTCCGGATCCGGGAACGGGTCTTTCTGACGACGGTGCCGGCGGATTCCTGATGAACCCGGCGGCCGCCGGGGGTGTATAGTAGGTGGAAATGAACGCCCTCCGGACCGCCTGCCTCGCGATTTCCCTCCTCCCAGCCGTAACCGTCGCCCAGACGAGTGCGGTCGTGGACGAGGGGACGTTTACGGTCAGCCGTGCCGGCGCTCCCCTGGGTCGCGAGTCCTTTCGGATCATCCGGGCGCCTGGACCGGGCGGGCAGGCATTCCAGGCCACGGGGACAAGCGTGCTTGGCGACGTGAAAGTGACGTCTCGTCTCGCAACCGATTCCACGGGGTCTCCGGTTTCGTATGAGTCGGAAGTAACCCAGCGCGGTGCCATGGTACAGCGACTCCGTGGACGCGGCCGTCCCGGCCGCTTCAGCGTGCTCGCGCAGACGCGGACGGGTGAATCAGCGCGGGAATACGTCATCGATAATGGCGCGCTCGTCATTGACGAGGACGTTTTCATCCATTTTTTCTTTGTTGGGCTTGCTGCCCATCACCCACAGGTAATCGTCATCTCTCCGAGGAGCGCGCAACAGGCCCGGCATCAGGTTCAGGGGCGCGGTCAGGAGACACTCGACATCGGCGGGCGGACGATCGCGGCCAGGCGCTTCACGCTGACCGGCGGATCGGGTTCGCGCGATGTCTGGGTGGACGATCGCGGGCGACTGCTGAAGGTCGCTTTCGCCGGGGACGGGCTCATCGCGCTGCGGGACGACCCGCCGCGTTAGGCCGGGGCAGGACGCGCGCGTCCGGGGCCCGAAAGAGTTGAAACAGTGTTGGTAAGGTTCGCGTATTCCAGTCAGACCCTCCCGATAGGACCACAAATCATGCGTTTTGTTTGGCCCCTGGCAGCTCTCTCGCTCGTGGCACAGTCTGCCGTTGCGCAGACGCCCTCTACTCTGACGCTCGACGAAGCGGTGCAGCTGGCGCGTCGGAACAACCCGACCTTCCTGCAGACCGTGAACGCGCGGCGTGCGGCGGACGCCAACGTCCGGACTTCCTACGCGTCGCTGTTGCCCTCGGTGAGCGCGTCGCTGTCCGGCCGCTATCAGCAAAGCGGCCAGCAGTTCGTGCAGGGCATCGCGCTGCAGAACAACTCGGACATCATGCAGGGGTCGTACGGCATCGGCGTGAATTACACGCTGAACAGCGATGTCCTCTTCGCTCCCCGCGTCGCGGGCGCGAGCCGCGAGGCGGCTGAAGCCGACGTCACAGGCACGGCCGAGCTGATGCGGGCCAACGTCACGCAACAGTACATCCAGGTGCTGCAGGCGCAGGCACGCGCCGCGCTCCAGGATACGCTGGTGCACACCACCAAGGCGCAGCTCGCCCTCGCGGAGGCCCGTCAAGCGGTGGGTTCTGCGACCATTCTCGACGTCCGCACGGCACAGGTAGCCCTGGGCCAGGCGGAGATCGCGGCGTTGCAGCAGCACAACCTTGCGCGCGTCCAGATGCTGCGGCTCTTCCAGCAGCTCGGTGTTCCGCGTCCGGACAGCGTCGAGCTGACGACAAAATTCAACATCACGCCGATCACGTTCAATCTCGACAGCCTGAAGGAACTGGCGCGGTCACAGAACCCGGCGCTCCTGGCGCTTCGCTCGCGCGAGCGGGCGGCGAGCACCAACGTTCGCGCGGCGCAGGGTCGGTACCTTCCCAGCCTGTCGCTGTCGACCGGATGGGGCGGCAACGCGAGCCAGTTCACGAATTCGCAGTTCCTTGTGGATCGCGCGGCGGCGAACCGGGTCGCCGGCTTCGAGGAATGCTCAACCATGGATTCCCTGCGCACCGGCGCCGGCATGCCCGGCCTGAACTGCGCCTCGGCGTTCCCCGCGCTCACTCCGGCGGAAGCGGCGGCGATCCGCGCCGGCAACACGTTCAGCTTCGATCGCGCGCCACGCTCGTTCAGCGCCTTCATTTCGCTGCCAATCTTCGACAACCTGAACCGCGAACAGCAGCTCCAGCAGGCGCAGTACAATCGAGACAACGCCCGCTTCAACGTGCGTGCGCGTGAGCTGCAGACGGATGCCGATGTCGTCGAAGCGTACCTGAACATCCACACCGCCATCCAGACGAACGAGTTGCAGGAGATCAATGCCCAGCGGGCGCGCGAGCAGCTCGCGTTCGCCGAGGAGCGCTATCGGGTTGGTGCCGCCACCTTCCTGGATGTCACCACGGCGCGTGGCACCTTCGAGCAGGCGCAGATCGACCGCGTCAACGCGATTTATGACTATCACCGGGCATTCGCCGCACTGGAAAGCGCGGTCGGACGTCCCCTTCGCTAGGACAGAGGCACACCCATGAGCAAGAAAGTCAAATGGTCCATTGGCGGCATCGCGGTCCTCGTCATCGCGCTGGTTGCCAGTGTCGCCGCGGCGAAGAGCGGAACGAAGTCCGTCGAAGTCCGCATCGAGCCGGTCGAGCACCGCTCGCTGGTTGCGTCGGTTACCGCGAGTGGCCAGGTGCGCCCGCAGACGAAGGTGGACATCGCGTCTGACGTCGCCGGCAAGATCACCCAGCTCTCCGTGAAGGAGGGCCAGATGGTCACGAAGGGCCAGTTCCTGCTGCAGATCGATCCCGATCAGCACCGGGCTGCGGTCGCGCGTGCAGAGGCAGCGATGGCCGCCTCGCAGGCGCAGAATGCGCAGGCACGCGCCAACTTCATCCAGTCCGAGCGGAGCTACGAGCGCACGGCGCAGATGAAGAAGGCGAACCCGCAGCTGGTGAGTGATGAGCAGATGGAACAGCTCAAGACGGCGGTGGACGTGAATCGCGCGCTCGTCGAGGCCTCCGGCCATTCGGTCGAACAGGCACGCGCTGCGCTGAACGATGCGCGCTCCGCACTCGGCAAGACCACGATTTATGCGCCGATGGCCGGTCGCGTCACCCGTCTCGTTGTGGAGCAGGGTGAAACGGCGGTCCCCGGAACGTTCAACAAGGATGCGGCCACGCTGCTGACCATCAGCGACATGTCTGTCCTCGAGACCAAGGTCAAGGTCGACGAGACCGACGTGGCCCGCATCGATGTCGGCGACTCAGCCGTCGTCCAGATCGACGCCTTCCCCGACACGACCTTCGTGGGCCGTGTGTCGCGGATTTCGAACAGCTCCGTGCGTGGCGCTGTCCAACAGGCAGCAGATCAGGCCGTGGACTTCGAAGTCACCATCCAGCTGATGAACGCCCCACCGGAAACACGCCCGGACTTCTCCGCGACCGCCAAGATTGTGACGGACAAGGCGCCAAATGCCCTGTCCATCCCCATCATCGCCCTGACCGTGCGCGAGAACGAGAACGTGACGCCGGGTGACACGGCGGTCGGCCTCGGCCGTCCGAAGCCGACTCGTGACGTCGAGAAGAAGGACGTCGAGGGGGTGTTTGTGGTCGGTGACGACAACAAAGTCACCTTCCGCCCCGTAAAGGTGGGTATCGCGGGAGAGAAGCACTTCGAAGTGAAGTCTGGGCTGAAGGAAGGCGAGAAGATCGTCGCCGGCACCTACCAGGCGATCCGCGGGCTGAAGGACGGAATGCTGGTCCGCGCCACCAAGACGGCGGACTCCACCAAGACGAAGCAGGTCGCAAAATCGTGAGCCAGGACATGCAGGAAACGATCGACGTCCCGATGCACACCACGGCGGAACGCAAGATCGTCGTGGGCGAAGCGGGCACGCCGCCCGACCGGAAGTGGGTCATCGTCACCCGCGGCATCAAGCGTGAGTACGACATGGGTGGCGAAGTCGTCCGCGCGCTTCGTGGCGTCGATCTCGCCATCGGTCGCAACGAGTATGTCGCGATCATGGGGCCTTCCGGATCCGGCAAGTCGACGCTCATGAACGTCATCGGCTGCCTGGATACGCCGAACGCCGGCGAATACTGGCTGAACGGGACGCTCGTCTCGTCGATGACGGACGACCAGCTCGCGCGCATCCGAAACAAGGAGATCGGGTTCGTCTTCCAGACCTTCAACCTGCTCCCCCGCGCGACCGCGTTGCACAACGTCGAGCTTCCCCTCGTCTACGCCGGCATCGGCGCCGACGAGCGGAAACGGCGCGCGAAGGAAGCGCTGGAGCGCGTGCAGCTGGACAACCGCATGGATCACCGCCCGAACGAATTGTCCGGCGGTCAGCGCCAGCGCGTCGCCATCGCTCGGGCACTGGTGAACAAGCCGTCCATTCTCCTGGCCGACGAACCGACGGGTAACCTCGATTCCGCGACGTCAGAAGAAATCATGCGCGTGTTCGAAGAGCTCTCGAATACCGGCCAGACGGTCATCATGGTGACGCACGAAGCGGACATCGCCGCGCATGCGCGTCGCGTGGTGGTGCTGCGCGACGGCGTGATCCACTCCGACGATCGCCGCGAGGTCTTCACGCAGCGCGTCGGACTGTAGCGCGTCGGCTCGTGCCGATTTTCGAAGCCATCGTTCTCGCCCTGAAGCAGATTCGCGTGCAGAAGCTGAAAAGCTTCTTCACGCTGCTCGGCGTGACCATCTCCGTGATGTTCCTCATCGCGGTGGTGTCCATCGTCGAGGGGATGGCGAAGTACGTCGAGCAGGACTTCGCGGCGAAATTCCTGGGCGTCAACGTCTTCAACGTGCGCCGCTTCCCCGACATCAACACCGACGTCACGGAAGCTGAATGGCGGGCGTGGCAGCGACGCCCCCGCATTACCCCGCAGGATGGCCTCGCTATCCGCGACGCGCTGCCCCCGGAAGCGCGGTGGGCCCTGCACGATGTGACCTGGGCTGCGGGAACGTCAGAGTTCCGGAATGGCGGCCCGCAGATCATGGCGCAGGCTGTCACTCCCGATTTCTTCCGGATCAAGGACCTCGTCGTCGACAAGGGTCGCGCCTTCACCGACCAGGATGACCGGCTCGGCTCGCCGGTCGTGGTTATCGGCACCGAGATCGCCGAACACTATTTCCCCAATCTCGACCCCCTCGGCCGCGAGCTGAAAATCAACCGCTTTCCCTTCACCGTCATCGGCGTCCTGGAAAAGCAGGGATCGGTCTTCGGCATGTCGCTCGATCGGCAGGTCATCGCGCCGTTCGGATCGCAGATGTCGAACCTGACGCGCGCGCGCTTCAACCTGTACGGCGTCGTGGTGCAGGCGGACAATCCCGCTGCGCTCGAGAATACGAAGGAGATCGTGCGCGAAGTCATGCGGCGTCGGCACGGCCTGCGCCCCGCCCAGAAGGACGACTTCGTCTTCGAGACCTCCGAGTCCGCGCTGACCCAGTGGAATTCCATTCGCCAGTTCCTGGTGCTGGCCGGCATGGTGCTGCCGGCGATCGGCCTTGTGGTCGGCGCCATCGTGATCATGAACATCATGCTCGTGGCGGTCGCTGAACGGACGCGCGAGATCGGCATCCGGAAGTCCATCGGCGCCCGTCGCCGCGACATCCTCGCGCAGTTTCTCGCGGAGTCCACGACGCTGAGCATGCTGGGCGCCGCGCTCGGTGTCGCCCTTGGCATTGGCTTGTCCCAGGCGGTGGCCGCGGTCTCGCCGCTCCCCGCGACCGTGGCCCCATGGTCCATCGTGATGGCGGTGCTGATCGGTGCCGGCGTGGGCATTGGCGCCGGTGCGTACCCGGCGAGTCGCGCCGCGAAGCTGGATCCCATCTTCGCCATGCGACAGGAGTAGGGGATGAAGCTCGGCTCGCGGCTCTACAACCTGTTCGAGGGTGTGCTCATCGCCCTCGACGCAATCCGGTCCAACAAGGTGCGCGCGGGACTCACCATCCTCGGGATCGCCGTTGGCGTCTTCGTCGTGACGGTCATGTCCGCGGCGGTGCACGGCATCAATGCCGGCGTGTCCAAGAGCATGGCAGCGGCCGGCCCCACGACGTTCTTCATCACGAAATGGCCGGCCGAGATCAACTCCTGCAACGGGTCGGCAGACAGCTGTCCCTGGCGCCGCAACCCGCCGCTGACGCTGGCGCAGGCGCAGGAAATCGAGCGCATCTCCGCCGTGAAGGGTGTCACCGCGCACATCGGAAGCTCGGCCGCGATCAAGTACGCGGAGCGGGAGCTTCCCTCCATTCAGGTGGACGGGTTCACCCCCGGCTGGATCGACGCGCAGGGCGGCGACATCATCGACGGCCGGGACTTCACGCAGCTCGAGTATGAAACCGCCGCACCCGTACTGCTCATCAATGAGAAGGTTGTCGAAAAGCTCTTTCTCGGCGAAGGTGCGGTCGGCAAGCCGGTACGGTTTGGCGGCCAGTACTTTGTAGTCATCGGCGTGTTTCGGCCAATCGCGAACGTCTTCGACAGCAACGACCGCGGCAAGGCCATAGTCCCGTTCACCACGGCGCAGCGCAAGCTGAATGTCGGCGTGCGCTGGATGGACCTGACTGTGAAGCCGCGTGATGGTGCCGACCGTGACCGCGTGATGGATGACGTGATCGCAACGCTGCGGAGCTCACGCCACCTGCGCCCGTCAGAGGCGAACGATTTCTTCATCTCGACGCCTGAAAAGCTCATGGAGCTGTACGACCGCATTGTCGGCGTCTTCTTCCTCGTGATGATCGTGCTGTCGGCCATCGGGCTGCTGGTTGGCGGCGTCGGAGTGGTCGCCATCATGATGATCTCGGTGACAGAACGGACGCGTGAGATTGGCGTGCGCAAGGCACTGGGTGCCACGCGCGGGACGATCCTATGGCAATTCCTCGTGGAGGCGTCGACGCTCACGCTCGTCGGAGCGGTTGCCGGCCTGATCGTCGGAGGGCTGCTGACGCTCGTGATCCGGAATGCCACCCCCATCGAGGCATCGACGCCCCCGACTGCGATCGTGGCGGCTCTGGCGGCCAGCGCGTTTGCCGGCATCGTCTTCGGAATGCTCCCCGCCCTCCGGGCGTCGCGCCTGGACCCCGTAGAAGCGCTGCGGTACGAGTAAGGCCGATTTCGCAGCCAAAGGCCGGCCGCTGCCTGAAACCCCGACCTCCAAAAATCAGTAGGTGAGCCATGCCCCTCTTCGAGTCGGTGCGGCTCGCGCTCGCCCAGATCCGGGTCCAGAAGCTCAAGAGCTTCTTCACGCTCCTTGGCGTCACGATCGGCGTCATGTTCCTCATCGCGGTGGTGTCCATCGTGGAGGGGATGAGCCAGTACGTCGAGCGGGACTTCATCGGCCGCTTGCTTGGAGCCAACACCTTCACGCTCCGACGCATCCCGTGGTTCCAGGACGGAACCCAGGCGGATTGGCGGGAATGGCTGCGACGGCCGCGCTTCTATCCGTCGGACGTGCGCATCGTTGCTTCCGCGCTGCCCGCGGACATCCGCTGGGCCGTCGAGAGCGAGAATCAGGTCTGGGGGAGTACCAAATGGGCGCGCCCCCGTCAGGTCGAAGGCCACGCCGTGGATGGCGACTACTTCACCATCAAGCGGTATGACCTGTCTTCGGGGCGCGCGTTCACCCAGCAGGAGATGGAGCTCGGCTCGAACGTGGTCGTCATCGGACAGGAAGTCGCCCGGTACTTCTATCCCGGATTGGATCCGCTGGGACGCGAGCTCCGGCTCGGCGGTATGCCGTACACCGTGATCGGTGTCATCGAGAAGCAGGGATCGCTGTTCGGGCTCTCGATGGACAAGATGGCCATCGCGCCGTTTCACTCTCCGCTGCGACGTCTTACCAATCCGCGCGGCGACGTGGACGGCATGATGGTTCAGGCCGCGAATCCAATCATCATGGGCGACCTGATGGAGCTCACGCGTGAGGTGCTCCGCGGCCACCGGCGCCTGCGTCCATCGCAACCGGACAACTTCGTCATGGAGACGTCCGCATCCGCGATGGTCGAGTTCAACGAGATGCGCAATGTCATGACCATCGCCGGCACTGCTCTTCCCGCGATCGGGCTGGTGGTCGGTGGACTGGTGATCATGAACATCATGCTTGTCGCGGTCGCCGAGCGCACGCGTGAGATCGGCATCCGCAAATCGCTGGGGGCGCGCCGACGCGACATCCTGAGCCAGTTCCTCGTGGAAAGCGCGACCCTGAGTACCCTGGGTGCCATCATCGGCATCGGGCTTGGACTGGCTGGAGCAAAACTCATCGAAGCGCAGACCCCACTGCCGGCAGCAGTGGCGCCCTGGTCAATCGTGGCTGCCACCCTGCTGGGGACTGTGGTCGGAATCGTGTCGGGCGTCTACCCGGCGCGACGCGCCGCCAAGCTCGATCCCATCGAAGCGCTGCGACAGGAGACCTGATGCAATTGACGGCACGTATGGCCCATGCGCTCGAAGGGGTCGGGATCGCCATCGACGCGATGAAGGCCAACAAGGTGCGCGCTGGACTCACCATCATGGGGGTCGCCGTCGGCGTGTTCGTCGTCGTCGCGCTGTCATCGGTGGTGCGCGGAATCAACGAAAGCTTCGCGCGTGACATTGAAGCCGCCGGCCCAACGTCGTTCTTTGTCTACCGCCGCAATGTCGGCGGCTTTCAGGTATGCGACGGCACCGACGAAACCTGTCCGGAACGCCGCAACCCGATGATCACGATCAAAGAGGTGGAGGCCATCGAGCGACTGCCGACGATCTTCGCCGTTACCGCGCACGTCGCGAATGGCATGCGGTTCCGGTACAAGGACCGTGAGCTGAACGCCGGAGTGGAGGGGTATAGCGCGAACTGGACCCAGGTGGACGGTGGCGACATCTATCCCGGCCGCAGCTTCACCGAGGCCGAGAACGCGAACGCCGCACGCGTCGTCATTCTGAACGCCAAGCTCGCGGAAAAACTCTTCGGTGATTCCGATCCGATCGACAAGGAAGTCGAGGTCGTCGGCAACGGAACGCGGCTCAAGGTGATTGGCATCTATCACTACACGGCAAGCCCGATGGGCACTCCGACGTCGGCGGGCGGTGGCGATTCACCGAAGGCCATCATCCCGTGGGAAACCGCCCGACGGCACCTGAATTTCTGGATGCGCGGGAACAACCTCATCGTGAAACCGATGAAGGGCGTCGACGTGGTCACCGCCACGGATGACGTGACCGCATCGCTTCGCGCCCAGCGCGGACTTCGCCCGTCGCAGCCGGACAACTTTGCGATCATCACGCAGGACCGGCTGATGGGCATCTACAACCAGCTGTTCGGGACGTTCTTCGTGGTAGGCCTCGCATTGTCGTCGGTGGGACTGCTCGTTGGCGGAGTCGGCGTCGTCGCGATCATGATGATCTCGGTGACGGAACGGACGCGCGAGATCGGCGTTCGCAAGGCGCTGGGCGCCACGCGCGGGACCATCCTCTGGCAATTCCTCGTCGAGGCAGTCACCCTGACGGCCATCGGTGCCGCGGTCGGGCTGGTGCTGGGCATTCTCCTCGCCGTCGGTGTGCGGACTGCGTGGCCGGCGATTCCCGCATCCACATCCTGGGGCTCCGTAGCGTCCGCGCTGCTGGTGTCCGCCTTCACTGGCGTCCTGTTCGGGTTGCTCCCCGCCATGCGAGCGTCGCGCCTGGATCCCGTCGCAGCACTGCGATACGAGTGATCGCCGGGCGCTTCGCGCCCGGATGATTGCCGATTGTGTCGCAGCCGGATCACGCCTCGGCGATACGAGTAGGTTTCGGCCATGTCCGTGGACATCCTCGCCATTGCCGCACACCGTGACGACGTCGAGCTCACCTGCGCCGGTACCCTGATCAAGGCGGCGAAACAGGGACGCAAGACCGCCGTCGTCGATCTCACCGCCGGCGAGATGGGCACCAAGGGTGACGCGAACAGCCGTGCCGCCGAAGCCGAGAAGGCCGCGACGATTATGCAGCTGTCGGCACGGGAGAATCTGGGCCTCCCCGACGCCGCAATCGTGAACGATCCCGCGACGCGTGGGATCGTTGCCACCGCCATCCGCCGCTTCAAGCCGCGGGTGGTGATCGCTCCCGCACGGCAGGGGCGACATCCTGACCACCGCACCACCGCCGAGCTGGTTCGCGATGCGTGCTTCGTCGCGGGACTCGCCAAGCTCGCTCCCGAAGTCCCCAAGCACCGTCCTCTGAAAGTCCTGCACTGCGTCAGCTTCCGTCAGGATTTCGAGAAGCCGACGTTCGTGGTCGACATCACGGACGAGTTCGAACAGAAGCTGGAGGCGATTCGCTGCTTCGAATCGCAGTTCGGCGGACTGACCCAGGCCGGCGAGGTGTACCCGAATGGCGAGCCGCTCTTCGATGCCATCCGCCACTACTCCGCGTATTACGGGTCGATGATCCGCACCCGGTACGGCGAGCCGTTTTTCACCACTGAAACCATGCGTGTCGACGACATCGCCGCGCTCGAGGTCTCGACATTTTGAGCGACCACGTCGATTACCCGTCCTACCTCGCGCTGGACGAACTGCTCTCGCTTCAGCGGCCGCGGTCGAAGCCCGAGCATCCCGACGAGCTGCTGTTCATCGTGGTGCACCAGTCGAGTGAGTTGTGGTTCAAGGTCATCCTCCGCGACCTCGATACGCTCGCGAAGGCACTGGAAGAACGCGACGCAGGGCTCGCGCTCTGGCAGTTGCAACGGGTCAATGGCCTGATGCGCATCGTCTCTGCGCAGCTCTCTTCCCTGGCCCTGCTGCCCCCGCAGCATTTTGCCGCGTTCCGGACCAACCTGGGGACTTCCAGCGGTTCGCAGAGCGTGCAGTTTCGCGCCATCGAAGCCGCGTCCGGCCTTCGCGAAGACTGGTTCCTCAAGCTGCTCAAGGAACAGGGTGCAGTCGCGTCGGATATTCAGCGCTGGCTGGATCGACCATCGCTTCAGGAGATGTTCCTCGAGTTCCTCCGGAAGGAAGGCACGTCCCTCGATGAGCTGTATCTCGGGCCGGGACCGAAGCTGCACTTCTTCATCGCGGAAGCGCTGCTGGAGTACGAGATGGAGTTCGGGCAATGGCGCTTTGTGCACGCCCAGCTCGTCGAACGCATGCTCGGCCCGGGTACGACTGGAACGGGTGGATCGACCGGTGCAAGTATGCTGCACCGAACGGTTGCTATCCGATTTTTCCCGAAGCTTGCCGAAGTGCGCGCGCAGTTCTTCGCGACGGGGAAGTAATCAGCGCGTGCTCCAGCGCGACCGTGGCCCCACGTAGAACCCGAGATAAATCCCGAGGACATTCGCGGCTCCCTCACGCGGGACGGCAGTCCAGCTGCCGTCGGAATTCCGGATCATCCCTTCCTCGCTGAGGTAACTCGCCTTCGCGTTCCGCGTCACGCGTGGCGAGACCTCGATCCCCATCGCCCGGCCGCCAGCGTCCCATACGCGACGAATACCGACGCCATACGCCGTTGAGAAATTCGTGGACGAGTGCAACCCTTGCGACCACTCCTCTCCGCCCGGGGTCGTCGGCTTGATGTTCGCGCGGCTGTAGAACCCCGTCCACCCCGCCATCGCAAACGCGAATGGGCGCCAGGCTCCGGCTATCGCGGTGATCTCCGGGCCCGCCTGCGCGTACCACATGTTGTGGCTGCGGGCGTTGTACTCCACTTCGTCGGTGTAGCAGTTGAAGGGGTTGTCAGGATCGTCGCAGACTTCCTGAAAGCCATAGCCTTTCAGGTTCCCGTACTGCATCCCACCACCGCTGAAACGCAGAACAAGCGGTTGCTGCCGGATGGGCTGGAAACCGACGCTGACCTCGCCCCCGCCGCCACCGTTCTCGTGGTTGCGGAATTCACCAACGGGAATCCCGCCGAGCAGGCTGAATCCAAAGGTCCACTGGTCTGCCAGCGAAGGCCGTGGCGCGCTGATAATCTGCGCGTCGGCGACGCCGCCCACCGAGATCAGGAGCGCAGAAAGGATGAAAATGAGTCGACCCGCGTGCATGCCTTTAGGACGACCGGCGGGGGTCAAAGTTCCGTGCTCGGCTCTCGGCTCTCGGCTCTCGGCTCTCGGCCTCGGCTCTCGGCCTCGGCCCTCGGCCGTACGCTTTTGGCGGTAAGCCGTTGGCCGTTAGCTCTTGGCCGTTAGCCCTTGGCGGTTAGCCCTTGGCGGTTAGCTCTTGGCGGTTAGCTCTTGGCGGTTAGCTCTTGGCCGTTAGCTCTTGGCCGTTAGCTCTTGGCCGTTAGCTCTTGGCCCTAAGCACTTGGCCGTTAGCACCTGGTCATAAGCCGTGCCCCAAAAAATCGGTATATTGTTGCCATGCCTGAGCCTATCTACCTGGACCACGCGGCCACGACCCCGGTTCGACCCGAGGTTCTGGAGGCCATGGCTCCCTTCTATGGCGCCCGGTTCGGCAACCCGTCGAGCTTGCACCGTTGGGGACGCGAAGCGCGCACGGCCCTGGATGAGGCTCGTGAGCGGCTTGCGGCATGCCTGGGCGCCCGATCCGACGAGATCTGCTTCACCTCTGGAGGTACAGAGGCCGACAACATCGCGATCCTGGGCGGCTGGCGTGCACGGAAGGACCAAGGCCGCAACGCCGTGGTCTCGACTCCGATCGAGCACAAGGCTGTGCTCGGCGCGGTGCATCAGGCGGCTCGCGAAGGCGCCGAGGAGCGTCTTTGTCGGATGACCGGCGAGGGCACCGTGGTCATGGCGTCTTACCGCGAGCTGACCCGTCCCGACGTCGCCATCGTGTCGGCAATGTGGGTGAATAACGAGATCGGGACTGTCCAGCCGGTGGAGGAGATGACCTCGCTGGCAAAGGAACAGGGTGCCCTGTTCCACACGGACGCCGTTCAGGCGTTCGGCAAGGTTGATATCGACGCGCGCAAGATCGCCTTCGACGCGCTCTCGCTGTCCGGCCACAAGATCGGTGCGCCAAAGGGATGCGGCGCGATCTACGTGCGCCGCGGAACCGTGCTGGAATCATTATTTCATGGTGGCTCCCAGGAGCGCGGAAAGCGCCCCGGTACCGAGAACGTGGCCGCCGCCATTGGTCTTGCGAAGGCGGCTGAACTGACCTGCGCGGAGCGCGAGCAGGAGACGAAGCGATTGCTCGGCCTGCGCGAGCGACTCGAGCGCGGCATCCACGAGCGCGTGCCGGACGCGGTCATCCACGGTGAGCATGCGCAGCGACGCGCCCCGCATATCGTGAACGTCTCGGTGCCCGGGACGGACAGCGAATCGATGCTCATGGCGCTCGACCTCCAGGGCATCGGCTGTTCCGCGGGCTCGGCATGCCAGTCGGGATCGTCGACGCCGTCGCACGTGCTGACCGCGATCGGCGTGAAGCGCGATCTGGTGAATGCGGCGCTTCGCATGAGCCTTGGCTCCATGAGCGACGAAACCGCGGTGGATCGCGTCGTGGATGTCTTCGCCCGTCTCGTCGAGAAGGCGCGGAGAATGGCGGTCGCATGACGCGCGGGCGGGTGCTGGTGGCGATGTCTGGAGGTGTGGACTCGTCGGTTGCCGCGGCGTTGCTGGTCGAGCAGGGCTACGACGTCGTGGGCGCCACCATGAAGCTGTTCTGTCATGGCGACGACTTGCCCGATCGTCCATGCTGCTCACTCGACTCCGTGAACGATGCGCGGCGCGTGTGCCAGCAGCTCGGGGTCCCGCACTACGTGCTGAACCTCGAGAGCGCGTTCGGTCGCGACGTCGTGGACGACTTCGTCGCCGAATACTCGCGGGGGCGCACTCCCATTCCATGCGTTCGGTGCAACACCTTCACGAAGTTCCGTGACCTCGTGCAGAAGGCCGACGCAATCGACGCGGACTTCGTCGCCACGGGCCATTACGCCCGGGTCATCGGCGGCGCGCTGCAACGTGGCGTTGATCACTCGAAGGATCAGTCGTACTTCCTCTGGGGGATCGACCGCGCGGTGCTGTCGCGGATGCTGCTCCCTGTCGGCGCGCAGACCAAGGCCGAGACGCGCGCGGTTGCGCATCGTCTGGGGCTCGAGCTCATCGCCGAGAAGGTGGAAAGCCAGGATATCTGTTTCGTCCCCGACGGCGATCACACGCGGATCATCCGCCAGCGGCTCGGTGACGATGCCCCTGCGCTCGCAGCCGGCCCGTTCGTGCTGTCGAATGGGCGCGTCATCGGCCAGCATGCCGGCTACGCGCGATATACCATCGGACAGCGCCGCGGACTGCCGGGCGGCTTTCGCGAGCCAATGTTCGTCGTCGCGATCCATCCCGAGGATCGCGCGGTAGTCATCGGTCCCCGCAGTGAGCTCCTGGGATCCGGGCTTGTGGCGCGCGAGGTGAACTGGTTGGTCGATTCGGCGTCCGCGGCATTCGAAGGCCGGGAACTCGCGCTCCAGGTGCGTCATCGCGCCGCGCCGGCGCCGGCGACGCTGATCCGCGTCGCGGATGATGAGATCGAGCTCGCACTCGATGAACCGGTCGCCGCGATCACCCCCGGCCAGAGTGTCGTCCTGTACGACGGCGACCACGTCCTCGGCGGCGGTATCATCGAGCGAAGCCGGGGCGCTCGCGCCGGCCTTCCCGTCCTCGCGGCTTAGCGTCCCGTCGCGGCGACCGTTGGAATCTGCTCGAACGCGAGGTTTCCGAGCGGGTACGTGCGCCAGTCCTTGTAGTCGAAGTGCCACCACTCGAGCGGATTCACGGTGAATCCTTCATGCTCGAGGACGCGTCGCAGCAATCCGCGATGATATCGCTGGAGCGCCGTGCCACCGGGATAGTCCGCCCGGGCGCGCGTTGACGTCTCGTCATAGGTACTCGGCATGTCGACGACCTTGTTGTTTTCGAGGTCGTAGAGGGTGACATCGACGGCGGCGCCGCGATTGTGCTTTGATCCCTGAGCGGGATTGGCCACCAGCCATCGCGCGCTGTCCGGCGTGGCGTCCCAGAAGATTTTCGTCACGTACCAGGGGCGATACGCGTCATGCACCAGCAGCGTGTAGCGCAGAGGACGCAGCACCCGGTTCGCGCGGGCCAGTGCCTCCGCCGCGGGGCGCTGGAGCAGTGCGCGCGGCTGCTCGTACATCTTCGCGCCGAGGAAATTGTTCTCGCTCGCGTAGCGGATGTCTAGGCGTATGGTCGAGTCGAGGGCGGTCACGTCGACGAGCTCCGATGTGCGGAACTCACCGGTTTCCACTGGTGGCGTTGCCTTCAATGCTTCGACGCGCAGCTCCTCGATCGGGCGCCGCGGAGTGACGCGCATCTGGGTCTCGCCAGGCGCTGGCTCGATGTTCCGGCGCGGCTGGACCAGGTCCCCGACCTGCACACTCAGTCCACGACCGTCTGCGTCGCGACGAAAGCGCACTTCCCCCGCCACCGCGGCGGTGGCGAGTGGGGCCTCGAAGACACTGTCCGACTTCTCCGACAGGGGGACGTAGTTCCCTTGGTGATCCAGGATCCAGAGGCGTCCCTGCTGCTCGAGCGTGTACCACCGTTTCGCGCTGTCGGCGCCGTACTCCCCGATGAGTCCCATCCACCGCGTGGGCACCGTGTCGGGCACCCGGGCGAATTCAAAGGCGACCTGCTGGGGCCAGGAGCTCTCAGGCCGTCCCGGCGCACTCGCGCAGGCGAGGGCGACAACGGCTGGGGCGATGAGCGAGGATCGTGAGGCAATGGTCATGCGCATGGGTTTATTCTAGTGGATTATTGCGGCAGCCTGCGCCACGTCACATTTTGTATACACCTTCACAGGAATATGGTCATGCGCGCATCACTGCTCCTCCTGAGTGCCGTGGTAGTCGCCTGTGCTCCGCGAAACACGCCCCCGGAAGTGGCGCCGCCGGCCCAGACGGTGCGCGTGACGGGAGCCATGGGCACCGGCACAGCCGTCAATTCGTCTACGCGAACCTCGGGCACGTATGACGTCCGAATCGATACCATCGCCGTGAAGCTCGACCAGGTGTGGAAGACACTCCCCGCCGTATATGGCGCCCTGGAGATCCCCATCTCGGAGTTCGACGCCGAAAAGAACCTGGTCGGCAACGGCGGAATGAAGGTGTATCGTCGCCTGGGGCAGAACCAGCTTACCAAAATCCTGGATTGCGGCCGCACGCAGATCGGCCAGAATGCGGACTCCTATGAGATCATCATGTCGGTGATCACGACACTCGCCAAGGTGGATTCCGCGTCCACCGTCGTGTACACCAACATCGAAGCCAGCGGCCAACCAATGAATTACGCCGGCGGCCAGACCCGCTGCCGCACCAAGGGCGAGCTCGAAAAGCAGCTGATGCTCATGCTGGAGAGCCGCCTGCTACCGCCGGGCTAGTATTTCAGCCCCCCGGCCTCCGCGAACTCCCGCATCATTCGCTCCTGCTCCTCGGTGAGCTTCTCGGGCACCACGATCTCCACCTCGACAATGAGGTCTCCCTGGTGCTCGGCTTTCTTGATCCCCTGGCCGCGGACGCGGAAGCGCTTGCCTGACGCGGTTCCTGCGGGAATCCGGATGGAGACCTTTTTCCCGTCGAGGGTCCTGACGTTGACTTTCGAACCGAGCGTCGCCTGCGCGATGTTGATGGGCACTGGCGCCACGAGATCGAATCCCTCGCGCTTGTAAAAGCGGTCCGGCTGGACGGTGAAGTTGATGATCAGGTCCCCTGCCGGCCCGTTGCGCGCGCCGCGCCCCCCCTGCCCGCGAAGCCGAATCTTGGTGCCCGTGTCAGTGCCTTCCGGGACCGTGACAACGATCTTCCGCTTGGCGCGCACCTCACCCGAGCCTCCGCAGTTCTTGCACGCCTCGCTGGGAATCTGCCCTTTCCCAAGGCATTGCGGACACGGACGCTGCACCGCGAACCCGCCCTGACCAAAGGAAATGCTTCCCCGCCCGCCACATTCCGGACACACCTGGATCCGGGCACCGGGAGCGCCACCCGTGCCGCGGCAGACACCGCATTCCTCGTTGACTTCAAGATCGATGTTGACCTTTCCGCCCAGCGCTGCCGTTCGGAACGGGACTTCCAGCGCGACTTCCACGTCCTGACCACGTTCGGGCTGGTTCGGGCGACTCCGCGTTCCTCCGCCGAACATCGAGCTGAAAATGTCCCCGAGCCCGCCTAGTCCGCCGAGGTCCACTTCCTCGAAGCGGATGTTCGGACCCGGCCCACCGGGCCCGCCCGGCCGGCCTCCTGGGCCTCGCCCAGGGCGTTGCCCCCCACCGAAGCCTCCGAACGCACCGAGACGACGCATGTCGTCGTACTGCTTCCGCTTTTCGGGATCCCCGAGCACCTGATAGGCTTCCGAAATCTCCTTGAAACGCTCCGCGGCTTTCGGGTCGCTCTGGTTTTTGTCCGGATGATGCTTCGCCGCCAGCTTCCGGTATTGCTTCTTGATGTCGTCCTGGGACGCGGACGCGGAGACGCCGAGGACCGCGTAGAAGTCCTTATTCTGCGCCATGAATGGCCCTACGTGCTCAGCCGTTCCACTGCTTCACAACCACCCTCGCGGCGCGTAACAGCTGGCCGTTGAAGCTGTAGCCCTGCTGATAGACCTTGGCGACGGTGTTGTCGTCCTCCGGCGAAAGCGCTGGCTCCGTGGCCACCGCTTCGTGAACTCGCGGATCGAACGACTGATCGACGGGATTGATGACCTCCAGGCCGACGGACGCCAGCGACTTGAGGAGCTTCCGCTCGACCATCTCGATGCCCTGATGAAGCGTCACGGCATCCGTCGTTGCCGGATCGATGTCGGCGAATCTTCCGAGGTCGTCGATGGCTTCCATCATCGACTTGATGAGTTCGGCCTGCCCGCGGGCCCCGGCTTCCGCGCGTTCTTTCGCCGTGCGACGCCGGTAATTGTCGTACTCAGCCGCCAGGCGCAGGAATTTGTCCTTCTGCTCATCCAGCTGCCGTGCAATCGCCGACGCATCAACGGAGACGGGCTGGGGGGCTTGCCCAACGGTGTCGCCAGTCGCTTCGGCGCTGGCGACGTCGTCCATGTCCTCAGGTGCAGGTTCGCCGTCGCCCTGGGGCTCCGGCATGGGCGGCTCCTGTTCAGCCGGAGCCGTCGCGTTGCGATCTCGTTTCCTCATGCGTGAATGTTCGCGGGTTGGGAAACGTGATGCAACGTGCGCGCTCAGGGTGTCGGTGATTCCGTGAGCGCGCGCGTCAGCCGGTAGAGGAATTCCTGCCCTTCGAAGAACGACTGGACGCGGAGACGCTCATCGCGACTATGGGCGCGGGCATCCACCGCGGGATCTGAAAAGATGCCGGAAACGCCGAACACCGGCACGTTGCGCTGACGGAAATACCGGCCGTCGGTGGCCCCGGTTGACATGAAGGGAATGACGGGGATGTCACCGAACAGTTCCTGCGTAATGCGTTCGATGGGCAGCATGACCTCCGGCAACAGTGGCGACGGTGGCTCCGGAGGACGCGCCTCGAACTGGGCGATGACCTTCACGCTGGTGTCGCCAATGACGCGCTCCAGCGCCTGCCGCGTTTCTTCCGCGGTTGCGCCGGGATACATCCGGCAGTTCACGTTCGCCTCCGCGAGCTGCGGCAGCGCGTTCTCGGCGTGGCCGCCTTTGAGCATCGTCGCGACGCAGGTGGTCGCAGGATTGAGTTGTAGCGCGGATTGGTCGTTACGATCCGCAGGGCCGCCGTGTCGCGCGGATTGGCGACGAGCGCACGCATCGCTGCGCCCATTGCCGGGGCCTCGACCTGTGCCGTTCGGGTAAAGAACACGCGTGTCACGTCATTGAACTGCACCGGGAAGTTGTGCTTCCCCACCCTCACCAGAGCATTGGCCAGGGACGTGATGGCATTGTCGGCGCGTGGAACGGAGGAGTGCCCGCCGGGGTTCGACGCGCGCAGGATCATGTTCGCGAAGATCTTCTCCGTCGCCTGCACGGCGTTGAAGACATAGGCGCTCCCCTTCAGCGTGCCGCCGCCGCCTTCGTTGATGACATACGCGGCGTCCATGAGGCGGGGATGGTTCAGGAGCAGCCACTCGACGCCATTGGCGGTCCCGCCTTCTTCGTCCGCGGTGAGCGCGATGATGATGTCGCGGTCCGGCACGTACCGCTCCTGCATCATGCGATGGGCATTTGCCACGAAGATCGCGGCCATGGCTTTGTCGTCGGCGGTGCCGCGTCCATAGTAGTAGCCGTCTTTCTCGGTGAAGACGTACGGGTCGAGTTCGGGAGACCAGTCTTCCTTCAAGGCCTCGACGACGTCGAGATGCGCGAGCAGCAGAACCGGCTTGCGCGTCGCCGAGCGGCCGCGGATGCGCGCAACCACATTGTGCTTTTCCGGGCGCGGGCCGCCGACGAAAATGTCGGACTCGGGTATTCCCGCAGCGCGAAACCGTTTGGCCATGGCCTGAGCGGCGGTCGTGACGTTCCCCGTCGTAACGGCGGTGTTGATCTCGATGAGCTCTTTGTAGATGTCGCGTGTCAGCTGCTGATGCGCCGTGAGAGCGCCAACGCGGTACACGGATGGCCGCTGGGCCGTGGCCGGCACTGAAAACCCGGGAAGGACGAGGAGGGCGACGAGGACGAACGTCGGTCGGAACGACGGGGGAAATCGCATCGGAGGGGGCGAGCGGTGGTCGATGACGCGCCAGGGAGCTAGTACTTTGCCTTGTGCGGGAGGCGCGCGCCAGACGCGGTGCAGAATGTGCGTCCCCCGCGACAGACACCAGGAGGAGAGATCATGCCCAGCTGTCGCGCGTTCCTGCCAGTCATCCTGATTCCATTTGTCGCGGGCTGTTCCGCCGCGATGCGCAGCACAACCGATAACGTGGCGACCGCCATCGTTCGGAACGCGTCAGGTACCAGCCTGGGCACCCTGCGATTCGAGGCCGGCCCGAACGGCGTGCGCATGACTGGTCAACTCAACGGCCTCCCGGCTGGCGCGCATGGCATCCACCTCCATGCGGTTGGTCGCTGCGACGCGCCGGAATTCACCAGCGCAGGCGGCCACTTCAACCCCGGCATGACGAAACACGGATTGCTGAATCCCGAGGGTCCGCATGCCGGTGATCTCCCGGCCATCGGCGCCGATGCGTCCGGACGCGCGACGGTGGACGTCATTTCGCCGCGCGTGACACTGGACGAGTCGCGCGTGAGCGGTGCCTTCGACGTGGATGGCACTTCCGTGGTCGTGCATGCCGCGAACGACGATCAGCGTACCGATCCATCCGGCAATTCAGGAGGCCGGATCGCGTGCGGCGTCCTCGAACGCAGTTAACTGCCCGGCGGTTCCGGCAGGGTTGCGTCGGGAAAACCAGTGCCCCCTTTAATCGTCTACTGACAAGCTGAACCGTCAAAGACCCTTGCAGGGAAGGCTGTTTGCGCGCGTATTCTCTCCCCCTGATCACCGCGCTCCTCGTCGCGGCATGTTCGTCCTCGCCGAAACCCGTCAGCACTGGATCGGCGCCATCCACGTCACCGAGGAGCCGCGTCGTGCGCGACACGGTCACGGTTCGTGATCCTGAGCTCGAACGTCGGGCAGCCCGCCTGGAGCTTCGAGTCATCGAGACAGAAACCCAGGTGGAGGAGCTGCAGACGCGCCTGGATGACGCTCGCGACGAGGTCGTGCGCACGATGGCGAAGCTGCGCACTCTTGCCAGCCGCGCCGAGGCTGCGTCGGCCATGGCCGAAGCTGACGTCGCGCTCCAGGCATTCCGGTCGAACGATCGCGCCAGACAGCTTCCCGAGTTCGCACAGGCAACGCGCCTGATGTCACAGAGCACCGCGGAGTTCAACAAGGAGAACTATGGCGGGGCGTTGTACCTCGCCAACCAGGCCAAGGGTGCGGCCGCCCTAGGACGCACGCGCCTCGATGTCGGGAGCCGTGGCGCAACCCGCCCCGGTGAAGTGCTCTTCGCGCTGCCAATCCGCCTCAAGGTCGCCAGTCGCGGGAACGTGCGCGAAGGTCCCGGCACCAACTTCCCTGTCGTATTCGAAGCAAACGCTGGATCCACGCTCAGCGGTTTCGCCTACACCGATGAATGGGTCCGTGTCACCGACGACAGCGGCCGAAGCGGTTGGATTTTCCGGACGTTGATCGCCCGCCCATAGCCGCTGATTCCACAGCGGGTGTCAGCGCTTCTTTCGGACCGCCGTGCTCTTTCGAGGTGCGCGTGCGGAGGGGAGCTTCTTCTCGTCATCACCGGCCGCCTTCGCTGCCTGGGCGACCTGGTTCCTTCCACCGCGTTTCGCGACGTATAGGGCCGCATCCGCGGCTCCGATGACATTGGCCGCCGTGTCGCCGTGCTTCGGGTACACCGCGACGCCAATGCTGAGCGTCACCTTCCGTCCCGGAAATTCTGCCGCTTCGACGCGTGAGCGTACCCGCTCCGCCACCTCGAGCGCTCCGGCCAGGTCTGTCTCCGGGAGCAGGATCGCGAATTCCTCACCACCGTAGCGCGCGGCGCAATCGACAGTGCGGGTGGCTTCCTTTAGGATGCCAGCCACCTTCTTCAGCACCACGTCGCCCTCCGGATGGCCAAAGGTGTCGTTGTACTGTTTGAAGTTGTCGACGTCGCTCATGATCACCGCGAAACTGTGCTTTCCGCGACGCGAACGCATCGTCTCCTCGTTCAGCCGCTGCATCAGTGCGCGGTGATTCGACAGCCCCGTGAGGCCGTCAGTCACCGACAACCGCTCCAGTTCCTGGTTCTGGGCGCGGAGCCGTTCGTTGACGCTCGCGAGTTCCTGCCTGCCTTGGCGCAGTCGCGCGACCATCTCATTGAACACCTTCGTGAGCGCGCTGACCTCGCCCGCTTTCTCCGTTTCCGGAAGGTCCACGTCGAGACCGCCCATGGCGACCTCCGCGGCGCCCTCCGCGAGGCGCTCGAGCGGACGCACGATGATCAGGCCGAGTCGATAGGCGGTGAACGCCACGACGAACAGCAGACCGACGATGACCATCAATGCGGTATTCCGGAAGTCCCTGACCTGCTGGAACGCGGATTCCTGCGACAATTCCGAGATCACCGACCAGCGTGGCACCAGCGGAACCACCTTCACGGCGCCCAGCACTTCGCGCCCCTCGAAATTCCAGTAGGAAAGGCCGGCGCTCTCCTGCGCGCGCACGCGGCGCGCGATGCTCGGACGCAGGCTCGTATTCAGTAATTCGGGAGTGATTCCAGCGGAGCTGGCGACGACGGATCCGCTGTCATCCACGAGATAGATCCGCCCGTTCACACTGTCGCGCTGGTATCCCCGCAGTTCTTTCTGCACCGGTGCCAGGTTCATCTCGACGGCGAACGCTCCGAGCAGCCGGCCGTCGATTCGATGGACGGGAACGGCGACGATCAGCTGCCCGCGCCCATTCTTCTGATTCCAGTAGGCATTTCCGATGACCTGTCCCTCCTGGCGCATCGTGCGCTGCCAGTTCGCCGGCAACGTGACCGGAGTCGCCTGCTCAGCGCTCGTCGCGAGTACACGGCCATTCGGGTCCAGGACCATCAGCTCTTCGAAATCGGGAATCCGCTCGTGGACCGACCGCAGGTATTCGCGAAGACGCGGTGTAGCCGATCCCTGGGTCGCGTATCGCGCCAGGTTGGTTGAGACCTCTTCCGAACCGGCGAAGACCTTCAAGTCGTAGAGACGGTCTTTCAGCCAGATGCTGATGGCGACACCCGTCTGGCTGCTTTCGGACAGCAGGTCCTGCGTGATCTTCGCTTCCAGCGCACGCCGGTTCTGGACGTACGCGACACCGACTGTGATCCCTGCAGGGAGCAGCGTCCCGAGCAGCGCCAAGGCAAGGATGCGACTCTTGATGCTGTCGAGCCTGGCAACGGCGATATACTGCGTTACCTGCTCAACTGCTTGTAGGGCAACGCTTTTCCGTTGCGTCAAAGGCGGCTCTATCGACAGGATGGAAGGGATTGATCGCGCCATCCAAAGACGACAGGAAGGGCTGCCGGGAAACGATCCCGGCTGCGCTCAGACCCCGAACCCGTCGAAACACGCCAATTACAGGTGGTTCGGGATGGTGTCGGGACGTGGACGAAGCGCCGTGTCCCTGCGGATCAGGGAATCGACCGGCGGAAAAACCACGGGTGACGTTACAGGCGGCACTACCGGTGCCGAAAGCGTGTCCCGCCGGGCAGTGTCTGTGGGCCGTGGGAGCGCCGTGGTGGGCGCCGCGGTCGGCGCCGGTCGGCTTGGTGCGGGGATAGTCCTGCGAGGCACTGGGGGCCTCGCTGCCGGCGCCGACGCCTCATTGGAAGAAGCTGCCTGGCGCGCGGCAACCCCTGCCAGGAAGTCCGCAGGCACGCCAGACGCGCGCTGCCCGCCTACGCTGTTGATGAAGTCCTGCGGGATACCCACCCCTCCAGACGCTGGGGTTGGATTCGGCGCTGTCGCCAAACCTCCAGCCACGGAATCGACCACTCTCGTGCCCGCGACGGCGGGCGCCGCTGCCGTCTGACGAGGCGAATCATTGCCAGAGATCGCGAGCGCCGCGACCGCGATGAGCAGTATGAGGCCGAGGGCAGCTGCCGGCACATTCCAGCGCTTGTTCCAATGCAGCCTTGGCCGGCGTCCCCACATGCGCGCCGCGGACCGTTGCCACTCGGGTTTGTAGCGCGCCGGCTCCGGTCGTTCCGGGAACGCCACCGCGGGAAGGGCCGCGGCGGGTCTGGGGTGTGTATCCGTTTCCGCATACCGCGCCGCTTGTTCGCGCAGTGCCGCCTGTTCGGCGGCGAATGCTTCCTGTTGTGCCTTGAAGGCGCGCTCGACGTCGTCCGCCCAGCGCTTGTGCTCTTCGCGCTCTTGCAGCAACAACGCGCGATCTCGTTCGTGTTCCGAGCGCTCCTGCTCGAGTAGCGCGCGCTCACGGGCAACGTTGTCGCGTTCCCTGGCGATTTCGGCCAGCATCTTCTCGCGCTCGCGAGCAAACTGTTCCCGCTCGTCGTGAAAGAGCCTCGCCTGTTCAGCTGCCGCCTGCTCGGCGGCGACGCGCTCCGCTTCGAGCTTGTCGCGCGCGACCCGTTCTTCATCCAGCAGTTTCCGCGTCGTTTCCGCGCATTCCATTTCGCTGCGCTTCAGGTTGTCCGACATCGCGACGATGGCGATGTACTCGGACATGTCCGGCACGGTGCTGTTGCGATCGAGCTGGAGGATCTGCTCCGTCTGCTCGATCAGCCGGTCCGGGAGTCCGGGCCGGACCTCGCCCAATGGCAGGCTGTCGCGCTCAGGGTCCGCGACGCTGCGGGTGAGCATCGCGCGCGCGAGCGTTGCGATCGTCCGCGCATCGCTATCGGGGCCGGGCATCTCCGCCAGTGGCAGTGGGCGCATCGCGAACGACAGAAGTACGCGATCGCTGCCAGGCTCTAGATAGATCGTGTCGAGATTCACGCCACGGTGGACGATCTTTTCCGCACGGGCCCATTCGAGCGCTGCGTTGATTTCCTGCAGGATGAGCGCGACCCGCGGGCACGCGAACCCTTCGTCGCGCCGCAGCAGCACATCGGCGAGCGTCGGCAAATGCACCCGCTCGCTTACCATGGCGAACGCATCCGTACCGACCCAACGCGCGTCGACAAGGGGCATCACGCTGCGGTGGCGTACCTGCATCAATCGCTTCGTGTCGCTGGCCAGATGGCTCAGCGCATTGCCTTCGTCTCCCTCGGGAGTGGTGACGACGGTGATCTGCACGTCAGCGCCGGAATCCTTGCGACGCGCGATCATCGTCCGCGCGTCATCCCGTGCGGCGAGCTCGCCGAGGATTTCGTATTCGTCGTTGAGTGTATCGAGATCCAGCGTCTGCTGCGTCATTCCTGGGGCTCCGGTCGGGCGTGTCACCGACCAGTTCGCAGTGCGCGATTTGTGCCGCCGCGACTTCTGCGCTGAATCTTTCCCACGAACCCGTCCGTAGGGCCCTTGCACGCAGAATGAGCGCTTTCCACCTGGAGCCTGCAATGATTGCAACCCTGAAAGTCGGCGACCTGATGACCAACACCTGCCCGCGCTGCAACCGGGTGGTGCGTTCTCGGCTGACGCTGCGGAATGTTGCCCTCGCGCGGACGCGACTCGTGGTGCAGGACGTCATGGTGGACGTCTGCCCGGATTGCGACCACATGATTTCGATCGCACCGGGATCCGTCGAACAGCTGCGCGAAGCGGGTTCCTGGAAGTAACTCCGCCGCTATGATGACGCGGCTTCGGCGGCCATGGGCTGACCGAAGCCGCGTTTGCGCATCAGGGCCTCGATCCGCGGATCCCGCCCCCGGAATTCCCGATACGCATCGGCCGGATCCACCGTGTTTCCGAGCGATAACAACCGGTGCAGTCTCGCCGAGACGGCCTTGTCGAATGCGCTCCCCGCGTCGGTGAACGCGCCGAAGGAATCCGCGGTGATCACGTCGCTCCAGAGGTAGCTGTAGTACCCCGCCGAGTAGCTATCGCTGGAAAAAACATGCAGGAACTGCGGGGTCCGGTGCCGCATGACGATTTCCGGAGGCATTCCCAGCTCGGCGAGTGTTTCCCGCTCGAAGACCTCGGCGTCGATGGCGCGATCGCCGGCAAGGTGCAGCTTCATGTCCACGAGCGCAGCGGACAGGTATTCCGTCGTCGCGAAGCCTTCGTTGAAGGTCGCGGCGCGCTCGATGCGTTCCACGAGCGCGGCCGGAATCGGCTCGTCCGTCTCATAGTGGCGCGCGAAACGCTGCAGCACTTCCGGCGTCGCCAGCCAATGCTCGAGCAGCTGCGACGGAAATTCCACGTAGTCGCGCGGCACGGCTGTCCCCGAGAGTGACGGGTAACTCACATTCGACGCGAGCCCGTGCACGGCGTGGCCGAACTCGTGAAAGAGCGTGGTGGCATCGTCCCATGAAATCAGGACCGGTTCACCCGGCTTTCCTTTCAGGAAGTTCGAGTTGTTGGACACGATGGTGGTCACCGGGCGGTCGAAGCGTTCCTGCGACCGATAGGCATCCATCCATGCGCCGGACCGCTTTCCCTGGCGCGTGTACGGATCGAAGTACCAGAGCCCGATGTGTTTTTTCGTGTCCCGGTCGATCACCTCCCACACGCGGACGTCGGGATGGTACACCGGCACGTCGTTGATGGCGCGGAACTCGAAGTTGAACAACTGCCCTGCCACCCAGAACATCCCCTCGCGCAACCGGTCGAGCTGCAGATACGGCTTGATCTCGTTCTCGTCGAGCTCGTACCGCGCGCGGCGCACCTTCTCCGCGTAGTACCGGTAATCCCACGGCTCGATGCGGAGGCCATCGCCTTCCCGGTCGGCAATATCCTGCATGTCGGCGACTTCCTCACGGACCCGCGCGACCGCCGGCCGCCAGACCTCTTCCATGAGCTGAATGGCGCGTTCAGGCGTCCGCGCCATGGTGTTCTCGAGACGCCAGTGGGCATGCGTCGGGAATCCCAGGAGTTTTGCGCGCTCGGAGCGCAGCGCGAGGACACGGCTGATGATCGACTTGTTATCATGATCGCCGCCGTTATCACCACGATTCACGAACATGCGCCATGCCTGTTCCCGCAGCTCCCGCCGGTGTGAGAAGGTCAGGAATGGCTCCATCGCCGACCGCGTATTCGCGATGACCCATTTCCCGGACAGTCCTTTCTGCACCGCCGCAGCCGCCGCGGCCTCACGTGCGAATGGCGGGAGACCGTCGAGATCTGCTTCGCGTTCGATGAGCAGCCAGAGGTTGGTCTCATCGGCGAGGATGTTCTGGCTGAATCGGGTGAACAGCCCCGCGAGCTCCTCGTTGATGGCAGCGACACGCTGCTTGCCCCGGGCATCCAGGCGTGCACCGGCGCGCACGAACGTCGTGTGGTACAGCCACGCGAGGCGCTGCTGCTCCGACGTGAGGCCCGCGTGCTCACGTCCGTCATACACGGTCTCGATGCGCTGGAACAGCGCCGCGTTCTGCGTGATCTTGTCGGAGAAGCCGGCGATGCGAGGGGCCATCTTCCGCTCGACCGCCTGGAACTCCGGAGTGCTCATCGTCCCTGCCCAGACGCTGTAGATCGCAAAGACCCGGGACGCCGTCCGGCCGGCGCGTTCCTGCGCGGCGATTGTGTTGTCGAATGTGGGGGTGGCGGGATCGCGCGCGATACGATCGATCTCGTCGAGGTTCTCCTGCATGGCCGCCTCGAGCGCCTGCTCGAAGTGCGCCACGCGGATCTCATCGAATGGCGGAACGCCGCCATAGGGGCCGGTCCACTCGCGGAGGAGCGGGTTGTCGATCGTCGTGCTGATGGCTACCGAAACACGGTTGGAGTTATCAAATGAAAGTAGGCGACGTGTCGTCTCATGTCATGCCGAGACGAGGTCATGGCACCCGCTTCCATCCCGTGTTGGTGCGCTCATAGAGGTACCAGTCCGCCGGCGGGTCTTTCCGCTCAGCGCACGAGCGCGTATCACAGATCCCGAGCGACATGTAACGGACGCCCAGCTCGACCGCCTGCGGTCCGAGCACTTGCGCTGCGCGATCCGCCTGCGCGCGGCGCGCGGCGGCGTTCGACGCCGGTATCCGCGTGGCATACACGAGGTCCAGCCGCTTGCCCGCACGACGCGCTGCGGGCCCGCCATCGTTCATGAATCGTATCAGGAGCTGCACCGTGTCGCCGTCCGCGATCGCAAACGGCGTATCCACGTTCGGGTAAGTTTGCGCGTCCGCGCCTGCCGCCGACACCGCGACGAGTGCGAAGGACAGCGCCAATGTCCGGAATACGAGGTTCATGGCCTGTTTTCTCGTGCACAAAGCGTGCAGCCATTTCGTCCGGCGCGTCATCGTGTCACCGGAACCGCCCCGTTCGCGGCGATAATGCGCGCGCCAGCCGTATCGCGGACAAATTCGAGGAAGCGGGCCACCGCAGCACCGGGGTCTGCCCGCGCGATCAAGTACGAGCTTCGCAGGAGGGGATAGGCCTGGGACTGGACGTTTTCGCGCGAGGGCGTCACGCCGTCGAGTGAGAGGGCGCGGATTCGTCCCTGGCTTTGCTCGACCATCGTTGCCGAGGTGACGCCGAATGCACCCGGCGTCGCCGCGAGCGCAGATGCCATGGAATCGGGACGCTCGATGAGCTGAACACGTCCGCCATGCTGCAATCCTCGGAGGCAGGACACATGCGCCAGTGCGACTTCGGCATCCACTTCAGTCGCGGGACGCATCAGCGGAACGATGGGCACGTTTCCCGCGCGGAACCGGTTCCAGTTTGCTGCGCGTCCGGCGATGATGTCGCAGACCTGCGAACGCGTGAGACCGGGCAGGTTCACGCCGGCGTTCACCGCGAAGACAACCGCGGTGCGTGCGATCTCGTGCGCCACGAGTCCCCGTCGCGAGAGATCGGCGGTATCAATGCCGTGGCTGGCCATCGCGATGTCGATGGTGCTGTCTTCGACCGCGGCCGCCCGTGCCGACGACCCCAGTCCGCTCGCCAGTGTGACGGTTGCGGCGTCACTGCCGGTGTATGCGCCGGCGAGCGCCTGGACGAGCGGCAGCACGCCCGGCGAGCCGTCGACGCGTATTGCCGGTGCGGGCGGTTGCGTGTCCGCACACGCCAGCAGGACCAACGTCGAGGCCGCGAACACCGTAGTTACGTTGAGCGAACGCACGCCGTTTCCCTCCAACGAGTCTGATGAGCGAATCACCGCCGGTTGCGCGCCGTCCGGAGCGCCGACGAAACAACCTTACTCGTGGCGCATTCCACGCGCATCTCTGGCTGGGAATTCTCTTCACGGTCATCCTCACGGCGATCTCGATCACCGGGATCCTGCTCAACCACAAGCGCGGGCTCGGGCTGATGCCGGATGTGGCACATGCACCCACCGGCGCCTTCGAGCACGCGCTCCCACTGGCGCAGCTTGGCGAGATTGCGCTGCGCGCCGTGCGTCCTGACGTCCCCCCCGACTTTGCGTCCATCGATCGGATGGACGTACGTCCCCGCGACGGCTTTGTGAAAGTGCGGCTGCGGGACTCCGCGTCGACAGAGGCGACCGTGGACCTGACGAGTGGCAGCGTCCTGCACATCGGCCCGCGCGGCGACGCGTTCCTCGAGAAGTTGCACTCCGGCGAGATTTTTGGTTCGCGGGGCGTCCTGCTCAGCGATGCCGGAGCGGTCGCGCTGGTGATCACCCTGATCACTGGGGTCTGGCTCTGGCTCGCGCCGAAGCTGCGTCGCGGGCCTGCCGCGAAGGGAGGCGAGCCATGAGCGCCGGCACCCTCGCGATGCTCATCGGCCTGTTGGTGGTGCCCGCGCTGTTCCTCTGGCTCGGGCATGGATGGCGACACCGCAGCCACCGACAACGCGCGGTGTTCTGGGGCGCGCTCACAGGTTACCTGATCGCATCGCTGGCCGCGCTCGCCGTCGGGATGATTCCACCATCGGAATGGTCGGCCGGCGACACGATTCGCGGGGCGCTCGGTTTCTGGAGTCTTGTAATCCTTCCGGCGCTGGGCGCGGCGGCAGCGGCACTGATGGCAGGAAACGACTCGCGCTGACGGATCGGGCACCGGGATTGCCCTTCGTACTCTGGCTTCAACCGGAGACATCCATGAGCATGATTCAAGTGGCGCGGACGTCCGCAGCCGCGTTCGCCATCCTGACGCTGAGTGCCTGTTCACAAGCCGGCCAACTGGGCGAAATCCTCGGCAGTGTCCTGGGCGGCGGTGGCGGCCAGGTCGCAGGCACGGTCCGCGGCGTAGACACCCGTTCGCAGCAGATTTCACTGCAGCAGAGCAACGGACAGAATGTCGCGCTGGGATTCGACAACAACACGCGCGTGGTATACCAGAACCGCGTGTACGCCGTGACGTCGCTCGAGAACGGCGATCAGGTCAATGCGCGCGTGCAGCAGCTTCAGGACGGCAGCTATTACACGGACTCCGTGTCGGTGACGCAGCCGGTGGCGGGCTCAGGCGGCACTACCGGCACCGTCGGCAACGAGACGGTCCAACTGCTCCGAGGCACGGTCGGCCAGATCGACCGCACGAACGGCCTGTTCACGCTGAACATGAGCAGCAACGTCTCCGTAACGGTCTCGCTTCCGTACAACGTGTCGAGCGCCGACCGGACGCGGTTCCAGAATCTCCGCGTCGGCGACACGGTCCAGCTGTACGGCGTGTATATCAGCAACACGCGAGTGGAGCTGCGGCAGTTCAACTAGGCGCGCGTGACAATTATCACAATCCGTCGCAGGCGCACGACACAGCATTCGTTTCCCCGGCCTGCTATCTCGGCGGATCGAATCCGCCTGCGACGGCGCAGCTGGTTCTGAATCACGATTCCTCGCGAACCAGAGGTCCCGTGGAACCGCAGAACACGGTGGGTGCGAGCGGGCCATCGCAACGTCGGACCGCCGCGCGTCGTCGCTGCGCAATGAGAATGGTGAATGACCCGCACCAGGGCATGGTGCTGGTGTACGAGATCGTCGGGCCCGCGCACGATGTGGATCCCCCGACGCTGATCTTCGAGTGGGGGCAAAGCTCGGTTCGCCTGACGGCGTATCCCGATTCATGGCGATCGCTGCGGGACGAAGAGCTTCTCGCCCTAAGGGTATCCTGAGTTTCGGGTGTTATAGCGCAGCAGTATTGCTGGACAATCGGTGGCCGCAGTAAGTCAGGCCGTGTGTCACGTGCACGGAGGTGCTCACGCAACGTCGGAGGGGGCGTTCGTAGCCGCTGCGGTTCACCGAGTCCTCCGGCCTTCAAACGGTTAACCGTCCGCGGTTAACCGTTTACGTTTTCGGGCAATGTCCGATCGCAGCCCGTTCTCTCGCCTCCTGAACGACGTGTTTACCGCCGGTGCGGCAGCGCGGGATGTCCTGGCGCGTCGCCTACCGCGTTCTCCCCTGGGCGTCACGCTCTATGACGGCTTCGGATGGGGCGATCGGGCGCTCATCAATGGACGCGCGCTCCGCGATGAAAGGCTGCCCCCCGCAACGGCGGCTGATGCACGCTGGCGCAACCTGATTGCCATGCTGCGTCGAGCGGACGCCGATGCGATTCCGCACGCCGTCGTCCGGGTCCACGTGGGTCAGGCCAGCCAGGACTTCGCCGCGGACGAAGAAGGGTTCCTGCACGGCTGGATGTCCGCCGCCTCGCCGGAACGAATCGACGAAGACTGGGTGAAGGTCAGCGCCGAACTCGTGTCGCCAGTGCCAGACGACGAACCGGTGACGGCGCAGGCGAAACTTTATCACCCCTCCGTCCCGCCACAGCTCCTCATCATCAGCGACATCGACGACACGGTGCTGCAGTCGAAGGTGACGAATCTGCTCTCGGCTGCGCGTACGATGCTGCTCGAGAATGCCCATACACGTTTGCCTTTCCTCGGCGTTGCCGCGTTCTACCGCGCGCTGCGACGCGGAGCCAACGGGGACGCACGCAATCCGCTCTTTTACGTGTCGAGCAGTCCGTGGAACGTGTACGACGTGATCACGCAGTTCCTGCAGCTGCAGGGGATTCCGCATGGACCCGTCCTGCTGCGGGATGTCGACATCGGCTTCGATACGCTTTCCTCACGGCACCATCATTCGCACAAGCGTGAAATGATCCGGCGGGTGCTGACCACGTACCCGGGCGTGCCGGTCGTCCTGGTCGGTGACAGCGGCCAGCAGGATCCGGAGATCTATCGCGACGTCGTGCACGAGCATCCCGAGCGCGTCCGCGCGGTCTACATCCGCGACGTGACCGGTCACCCGGAGCGCTCCCTCGTCATCCAGCAGTTGTCCGCGGAAATCCTCGCGGCGGGATCGACGCTTCTGCTCACCCCGGACACCCTTGCCGCCGCCAGCCATGCCGTGGAATTGGGCTTGATCGGCGCGAATGAGCTCGAGGAAATCCGCGACGAAAAGAAGGCAGACGCGCCGGGCTAGATCTCGCCCCGCTTCGCGAAGTTGGCGACGTGCTCCCCGGCCCGGAATGCCAGCGCCTGAATGGTCATCGTTGGCTGGCCGCGGCCACTCGTGACGAAGCTCGATCCGTCCACGATGAACAGGTTCTTCACGTCATGGGCACGGTGATACCGATCGACCACCGACGTCCGCGGATCATTCCCCATTCGGCAGGTACCGAGGAGGTGTACGCCGAACTGCTGGCTGCTCACGTCCAGCTGCCAGGTCGTGGTTGCACCTGCCGCCTTGAGAAGTTCCTCGGATTTCCCGGCGAAGTACTTATACATCTTCAGGTCCTGTTCGTGATCCTGGTAGGTGACACGCAGGGCCGGCAGCCCCCAGTCGTCCTTGATCCCTGGATCCAGGGAGATGCTGTTCCCCATGACGGGGAGCGAGGTCGTGTGGCCGTACGCGAGCAACGACCGGTTGAAATTCTGCGCCAGGTGGCGCTTGAACGCCCGCCCCCACGTCGGCTCGCCGGGCGCCAGGCCGCCGAAGGCGAAGTTGATCGGGGTCTGGTCGAACCGAAAATCAAATCCGCCGCCCCCCACCAAGCCCAGTTTCGGGTCGAGTTCGTACGTGTCCCAGATGATCCGGCTCGCGACCAGGCCCTTGTAGCCGTTGACCTCATTTTCGAAGCGGCCCATGGCCATTCCGGCGCCATTGAACATCAGGTTGCGACCCACGTAGCCGCTGGAGTTGGCGAGGCCGTTCGGGAACGCATTCGACCTGCTGTTGAGCAGCAGGCGTGGCGTCTCCGCCCCGTTGGCACAGAGCACGACGGCCTTGGCGAGCTGGTAGAACTCACGCCGGTTTGCATCGAAGTACTTCACACCGGTGACGCGGCCACGCGGTGAGACTTCCACTTTTCTCACGTATGAATTCGGTCGCACCTCGCACCTGCCCGTGGCCATGGCGACAGGAATGACGGTGACGAGCGACGAGCTTTTCGCTCGTACTTCGCATCCGAAGCCGAGACAGAAGCCGCACTGCACGCACTGCGACCGGCCGTTGTAGAAGCGGGAGTTGATGGCCATCGGTGCCGCGAATGCCGTCCACCCCAGCTGCTTCGCCGCGCGCTCCAGCAGCACCCCCTGTGACTTCGGGTGGTGGGGCGGCATCGGATACGGCCGCGAGCGCGGCGGATCGAACGGGCCGGGGGCGCCGGCAACACCAACTTCCCAATCCACCTTCGTGTAGTACGGCTCGAGCTCCTCGTAGGTAATCGGCCAGTCCGCGAGAGAAGTTCCTGCCATCGCGCCCCTGGTGCTGACCTCCCGGAAATCGATGGGCTTGAACCGCCAGTAGTTCCCGGAGAAATGCACCGTCGTTCCACCCACGCCGCGGCCGTAGATCAGTGCGGGTTGCCGATTCGCCTTGTCGGTCTCCGTCGCGCGGAATGTGGTCGGTGACTTGTTCCAGTCGTTGGTGAGATGATGGTGCTGCCAAATCTTGATCTCATCGTGCGGAAAATCGTTCTCGTTGCGCCACGGTCCCTGCTCGAGCACCACGACGCTGAAGCCGGCCTGCGAAAGCTCCTTGGCCATGACGCCCCCAGCGGCACCGCTGCCGACGATGACGAAGTCGACTTCCTCAGAGGGCTGGTACGTCGCACCGCGCTGCTGGAGCGGCGCGAGCGGAAGGTGGCGATGCTCAGCGTTCATTGGCGTCGTACCAGCCGAAGGGTGGAGCCCAGGAGAACTGATCGCTGAATCCGATGAGCTTCCAGCCGGCCTTGTTGAAGTTCCCGCCATATTCCGGGTTCGAGAGCATGCCAGCCAGCGTCGCGCCTCGAATCGTGAAGAAGGCGACGTGCTTGTCCTGCTCCAGCGCGGCGATCACGGCATGCTGCTGCGCGTCTGTCAGTGCGGCGAAGGTTCGTGCCCCCGAGGCGCGGGCGCGCTTGCGCAGCTCTGCGACGGCATCCGCGAAGCCTTTCCGCTGATCCTTCGCCCAGGTCGCGAGTGACTTGTCAATGAAGTACACGACGCGGGCTTCGCGCGCGCCCGGGGATTCGTCGCTCGGAATGATTTGCGCGGCGGCCGCCTCGATCTCGGCTGCGTCGCCTGGCGTCAGATATTCGAAGGGCAGCGGCGGTATCGCCCGCGCCGCACGCGCCGCATGTTCGCCCGCGGCAACCAATGCCGCTGGGTCGGCGAATAACCAGCTGCTGGCGATCGCTCCGCCGGTTGCCGCGAGAAAACCGCGGCGGGAAAGCTCAGTCATGGAACTGGGGGAAGGGATTTGTATACACTACGAGACGACTTCGTGCCCCGCCAGATCATCAGGCAGGCCTGGCGCTTGTAAAGACGGGCGAACGAGGCAACCATTCCTGCAGTGACACCAACACACAAATCGAGCGCCCCTGGGCCGCGCAAACATAGGGGAACGCCCAAGACGCGCCATGCCCCAGCGTCGAAATCGGGCCGAAAGCGTCGCGGAGGACGCAAAGGCGGGGGTGGCGGTCGCCAGCCCGAACTGACGTCCCATCCGACCGGCCGGAACGCGCAGATGGACACGCGTGCCTGGCTGCTTCGCCAGCATGGCCCCATCTGCGCGTATTGCGGGCTCACCTTCGCCGCGCGGCAGATGACCCTGGACCACGTCGCGCCGAGACGTGGCCAGACGGCCTACGACCGGCGCGACAATCTCGTGCTGGCCTGCAAGGCCTGCAATGCGGCGAAGCGCGATCTCGCACCGCTCGCGTTCCTGCTGGGCCTTCGCAGCCGCGCCGCGAATCTCGTGCGCTACGGTGCGCACCTGAGCGCCGGGCTGCTGGACCTGGCGCGTTCGCTGGTGCCGGAGGGGATGTTGCCCCCACCGGCACCGAAGAAAGCCAGGGTGAAGTGGAACGAACCGATCAGCGACGACGATTCGCCGTATCGCTAACCGCTATTTCTTCGCGCCGACCTGCTTGTCTGAAGGGTAGGTCGCAACCGCGGCGGGAACCGCCGGCGTCTCCATCTTGCGTGCTGCGCCCTGCAGCACCGACTGGATGTCGATCCCAAAGGCGGACCCGAGTCCCTCGAGGGTGCGGAACGCGGCATTGACGCGCTGATTGGCGGCATTGCTCACCCCGTCGCCTGACCCGCCATCCATCACCACCAGGCGGTCGATCTCGATTCCCTTCACCGCGTCCACGGCTGTGCCGAGGAGCATCGGAAGCTTCTCCGCCATGAAGACGGCGAACCCTTGTTCGCCCGCATTGCTGATCTGCGAGTACAGCAGCTTCAGCACCTCCACCTGTGCCTTGCCGTTTTCCAGAATGGGGGCGGCATCCGCGATGGCGCGCAGCTCGGCAGCCTTGCGCTGCGCCTCCGCGGGTTCCACCACGTCCGCGAGCAGCTTTCGCTTCTGCAGCTCGACACGCTGGCTCTCGAGGTTCTGCTGGGCCTCGACCTCCGCGCGCTGCGCCTCGACCTTGGCGACGCGCTCGGTGGTCTCGGCTTCCTGATTGAGCTGCGCCTGCCTGACGCGCAACTCGTTGCGCGCAGTGGCAACCGCCATCTCGGCTTCGGCGCGCGCGACCTCCGCGACGCGCATGGCTTCCGCCTGGCGCTGCTTCGTCTCGGCTTCGTTCTGGGCTTCGGCGATCTGCGCGCCCTTCAGCACCTGCGCAGTCTTCGCGCGTCCAACGGCGGCGAGGTAGCCAACTTCGTCCGTCACGTTCTGGATCTTCAACGTGTCCAGCTGCAGTCCCAGCTTCTGCAGATCCTGGTCTGCCTCCTCGAGCAACTGCGCCGCGAACTTCAGTCGATCCTCGTTGACTTCCTCGGGCGTCATGCTGGCGAGCACACCACGGAGGTTCGCGGACAACGTTTCCTTCGCGAGCTCCTCGATCTCGTCCACGTGCTTGCCGAGGAGTCGCTCGACGCCGTTGTTGAAGGTGGACTCCGGCTCAGACGCGACCTTGATGTTTCCCACCGCCTGCACCGAGAGCGGAATGCCACCCTTGGAGAATGCGTTCTGGACATTGAGCTCGATCGGGATCGTCGCCAACGGCATCCAGGCAACTTCCTCGATGATCGGGATGCGCAATGTTCGTCCGCCGATCACCGTGCGATAGCCAACGCCACGGCCGTCCGTCAGCTGGCGACTGCGGCCGGTGATCACCGCGGCGGAGTTCGGAGGCACGATCACAATCAGCGACTTGATGGTGATCAGCAGCGCGACGAGGGCGGCGAGTACGATGCCGGCGGCGACAAGGGCTCCGGTGAATGCTTCCATGGTTCTCCTACGGTTCCAGTGACGCGAGCTCGCGCGCGGCGGGATCATCCAGCGGCGCGACCAACGCGGTCCCACGTTGCATCTCTACGACGATGACGGCCTTCCAGTGTCGGGGGTCGGAGGTGGCGTCACCGAATGGGCGCGCCAACAGCTCGAACGTCCGCGCGCCGCGCGTGACCATCACCTTCCCCGCACCACCCTGTCCGAAGGGGAGCGTCAGCCGCCCGGACAGGCCGATGAAGCTTTCGTCGCCGTCACGGGTGCCCGAATCCGTCTTCTTCAGGTAATTGAACGCGGCGGAGACGGTGGCGCCGACGCCAAGGCCGGCCACGAGCGCCAGGATGGCGATGATCGGTGTCGTCGCCAGATGCCAGGTTTTCGTCAGCACGGCCCCGACACCGCCGAACACGAAGAGGAAGTAGATCGCGGTGCGGAGGGAGAGCCACTGTGCTGGGTTCCCGTGCGGCGCGTCATGCCCGATGTCGCCGTCGTGAGAATCCGTGTCCCCGAACAACGAGAACAGCAGCAGTCCGCCGCCGAGAATCAGGGCGAAAACGTAAAGGGGAAACATGGGACCGTGAAGGTACAGCACGGACCAGCCTGGCGCACGGTCCCGCGCCAGGCTGGAAGGAACGATCGTCGCTGCGCTTAGCGCGGCAGAATGATCAGGAGATCCGGTGTCTCTGTTTCACGAACAATGGTCAGTCCGCCTGCGAGAAGCGCTGGCTTGTACACGCTTTCGGACGGCGGCGTCGCGCGCAGCACATACGCGCCGGGCATCAGGAAGCTGAAGGCGAACGCCCCATTTGCATCCGACGACGTCGTGGCGACGACGCTGTCTGGACTCGTTTCCGTGACGAGTGTCCCGGGCTTCAGGACTTCGACCGTCGCGCCGGCGACGAGGGGACCGTTGGCATCGTCGCCACGAACCACGCCGGATGCGCCGCCGGTGATATCGACTGCGGTGCCTCGCACGACGGGCTTGAACAGCAGGCCGTTGTTACGGATGCTGTTGCCCCGAAGGACAAAGCTCCGACCGACATCGAAGTCGAGGACGAGCACGGAGCCGTCTTCATCCACTTCCACGGGTGCATCAAGCTTCACCTTGATCCCCGACTGCGCGGCGCTGGGCCACTTCACGTCCGGTTCACTGCCGTCCTTCAGGGTGACACCGGACTGGGCGGGATCGATCACGAGACGGAAGCCGCTGTAGATCCCCGTCGGAATCGTCGCTTCGCCGAGATTCGTCGTGACACCACCGGCGAGGTCCAGGAGGTTGATCACCTTGCCCGGCGAGCCAATTGTGACCCACTCGCTCATGTCCTCATCGTTTTCGGCGTCGGTTTCAGACGGCTCCGTGCGGCGCGCATCGACGCGAACCACGAAAATGTCTACCCGTTCAACTTCCGAAAACGGGAACGGCGCGTCGGTCAGCCGGACGGACAGCGTGCCGGAATTGCCGCTGCTATCGCTGCATGCGGTGGCCGCGGCGAACGCGCACGCGGCCAGGATGGAACGGAAGAGCTTCGTACGCATCAAATGACTCCTGCTGAAATGGCAATATGCACCAAGAACGGCGCATGTCGAAAGCAAGATGCGTACTGCACTCACAGATATAACGAAATAACCCTGTGACGCCGGTCACGCAGTCTGTTACGGCGCCGCCTGAAGCGCGAACGGCGCCGATGAAGTGCGCAGGGTGAAGTTGTCCGCCGCGGTTTCGCTCGGCCGGAAATGCGCAACGAAGACGAGTGAGTAATTGCCAGGCGCGCAATTCGGCAGGTCCGACAGGGCGAACTTCCGCTCATTCACCACACCCTGACCCGTTGGGACGCGTACCAGGTCCGGCGCGGCGAGCGCGAGGATCGCGGAGGCATCGCAGACCTTCGTGCCATTCGCATTCGTCATTTCGAATGCATCCGCCGCCGCGTTCAGCCACATGTCATTCTTGCCGCTATTGGTAATCGCGCGAAAGATCACAAGCGTGTCGTCAGTCGTCAGCGTGAGCGCATTGGCGTTCGCCAGCAGGGAGAGCGCAGGGCGATCTTCCACGTTGAGACAGGAAACAACGACGAGCGCACTGGCGAGCAGTGCGACAGCAGGTCTCTTCATGATCGACTCTCCAACCGTTAGGGCCAGGGGATCTGCGGCGAGCGATAGTAGTTGATGCCGAGGTAGTGCCAGCGTGACGCCTGCGCCGCGAGACGCACGCGGAAACTCTCCCAGTTCCGGGTCGCCTGCGGAGTCCAGCCAAGCTCCGCGACTGCCGGCAGGCGCGGCATGGCCAGGTACTGCACGGCGCCGATGTTCCGGAGCGTCTCCGCCCAGATGGGTGCTTCCACCCCGGCGATGTCGGTCTCGCGCGTCCCCGGATTGTAGAGGGCCGGATCCCAGTCATACACGGTCTGCACCTCGATCAGCCCGCCCCACTTCAGTCCCAACTCGGTGGCGTCGTTGTATTTCATGTCGAGATACAGCCGGCGGCCGGGAGACACGATCAACCTCGCGCCGGCCTGTGGCGACAGCGTGTCGCCGCGCCACTGCTGCACCAGCGTGCCCGGACGGAGCTTTGCCTTGTTGATCTCCTCCCATCCGACGGCCTGTTTCCCATTGCGTGCCACGATGTCGGCGACGCGTTCGACGAACGCGGCATACCGCGCAGGGCTGAGCGTTTCGACCTCATCGCCTCCCATATGAAACCACGGTCCCGGCGTGAGCGCGGCGATCTCGCGCACGATATCCTCGACGAGCGCGTACGTCGCTTCCTTTTCCGGACAGAACGCGCTGAATCCGACTTCGATGCCCGTGTACGGCGCCGGTGGTCGTTTGCCACAGCTCAATTCCGGATAGGCGATCAGCGCCGCGTTGGTGTGCCCGGGCATGTCGATCTCCGGGACAACGGTGATGTACCGCTGCGCCGCGTACCGCACGAGCTCTGAATAATCGTCCTGCGTGAAGAACCCTCCGGGCCCTCCAGCCACTTGTGTCACACTTCCCTTCGCGACGAGCTCGGGCCGCGACTTGATCTCGATGCGCCAGCCCTGATCGTCGGCCAGGTGCAGGTGCAGGATATTCATCTTGTACAACGCGAGGATGTCGATGTACTGCTTGACCTCGCGCACAGTGAAGAAGTGGCGCGACACATCGAGCATCGCACCGCGCCACGAAAAACGCGGCTGGTCCGTGATGCTCACCGCC
>DASPMP010000235.1:0-14561 GCA_035626995.1 Gemmatimonadaceae bacterium | reverse complement strand
GCCGCGTCACAAGGCTTTCCGCATACACATACCGCGCGCGCGCGCCCGGTCGCGTGGGAAACGCCTGGTTCAGCTGGAGCAGGTCGTTGCGACTGAGCAGTGGATTGACGCGGGGGTCATTGAGGACGTCGACGCCACCCGCCACGCCCGTGACGCTCTGGTTCACAGACAGCGTGGGAATGACAAACGCCTTGTTCGCGACGGCCAGGCGGACGAACTCGGCGTCCACCGCCTCGTCGCGATCAGCGTGGACATGCACCAGGCCATCTGCTCCAACCTCCACCGCATCACGTGCGCTGGTCCCCGAATGAACGTGCACGACGGCCAGCTTGTTCCGCGCATGCGCAGCCGCCACGATCGCCTTGAGTGTCGCCTTGTCCAGCGTCGGCCGCTTCAGCGCGTAGGCACTGCCATCGTCGTAGACAATCTTGATGTAATCCGACCCTTCCGCGATTCGCGCGTCGACGAACGACTGCGCGGAATCCGGCGATCCGATCGTCGGAACGGGGACACCAAACTGGGTTCCGTGGCCTCCCTTCGCCGTCACCAGGACTCCCGACGAGAAGATGTCAGCCCGGTCGGAGGCGCGATTCTGGCGCTGCTCCTGCCGCCACATATTTGCCATTCGTGGGTCGGTGAACATCTCCAGTTGGGTCGTCACCCCGAACGCCAGCGCCTGGCGCAACACATCCTGGAAGGTGTGCGTGTGCGCGTCGATCAGCCCCGGCAGGAGGGTTTTGCCGCTGCCATCCACGATCGTGACGCCCGCGGGTGGAGTGATGTTCCTGTCGACTCGGGCAATCCGGCCCTCGGTGACGAGCACGTCGCGCACCCCGAGCATGGTGACGCCATCAAAGACGCGAGCGCCCTGGACGAGGACGTCCTGTGCGGAGGCGGTGGTAGTACCAAGAAGGAGGACGCTTGCGGCGAGAAAGTGGCGCATGGGAGCTATTGAGGTTGTTTCCTTTGGTTGAAACGTACGCGCTTTCCCCGATGTTTCACGGCGTTCTGCGTAAGGTGTCGATCATCCCTGCCTCTCAATCGTGACGTCAACGACACCAGCGGCAACAAAAGCCATACTGCTTGTCACCCTCGCGGTGACCCTGGCTGCGGACGCGTACGTCGTCGCACGCGCACCGCTGCCGCCTACGAGGGTCGCCGCCATCCTCGCCCTTCTTACACTCCTGTTTCTCGTGCGGGTGGTGGGGCAGCTGCTGGTCGTGATGCGCCAGCCACGGTGGCTGCCGACAATGACGGATGAGAACTGGAACCTTGTACGGTACGACGTCCTGCTCCCCGCGCAGCTGCTGATCCTCATCGTCATGGCGTTTGTCATCCTCGGCGTCTCCGCGGAAGTCGCCCCCTTCGGTGCGCGTCGCCTCGTGGTCGGTCAGGCACTCATCGCGATGAGTGCCGTGTACGCAGCGGTGATGGCCTTGCGATACGTGGCTCGCATGACGCGTAAGCCTGAACAGCGCTGGTTCGGCGGCTCCATTCCGATCGTGTTTCACATGGTGCTTGCCAGCTTCCTGTTCACCTGGGGACGCTTTCATGCCGGACACTGATGTCGTGATCGTCGGTGCTGGCGCGACGGGATTGGGGGTGGGAGCAGCGTTGCGGCGCCGGGGAGTACGGGCGCTCCTGCTGGATCGCGACGATCGTGTCGGAGGCACATGGGCGAAACGGTACGAGCGGCTTCACCTGCACACCGTGCGACGATTCTCGGGCCTTCCCTTCCAACCCGTACCTCCCACGGAACCGCGATACGTCCCGACACATGCATATGCCGCCTACCTGTCCACCTATGCCCACACGCAGCAGCTTGACGTCCGGCTGGGTGCGCAGGTGCGTCGCATCACACGCGAGGACGGCAGCTGGATGGTCGAAATGGATGCTCAGTCCGGCACACGGTGGCACAGTCCAGCAGTGATCGTCGCGACCGGCCGCCACAACGTTCCACACATGCCCGATTGGCCGGGCGCGAGCGACTTCGGTGGACGCGTGTTGCATTCCCACGCCTATTTGACCGGTCGCACTTTCGCCGGACAGCGCGCCCTCGTGGTGGGCATCGGGAACAGTGGAGCCGAGATCGCGACGGATCTCGTGGAGTGCGGAGCGCAGGATGTCGCCATATCCGTCCGTACCCCTCCGCCAATTACCTCCCGCGAGATCGCGGGCATCCCTGTGCAGCTGCTGGGGATGTTCCTCAAGCCCTTCCCGGCGCGCTTCGTCGACTGGCTGGGACGCGGTCTTCGTCGCATCGGCACTGGCGACCTCTCCCCCTACGGACTCGCGGCCGAGCGCTGGGGGCCCTTCGTGTCACGTCGCCCGCCGGTGATCGACGTTGGGTTTCTTGCCCAGCTCAAGGCGGGCCGCATCCGGGTGCGTCCGGACGTGAGGCGACTGACGCCGACCGGCGTTGTGTTTGTCGATGGAAGCGAAGCGCCGTTCGACGTGGTGATCGCGGCGACGGGCTATTCGACTGGATTGCGAGCGATCGTCGACGTTCCCGGTGCACTCGATGAGCGGGGATATCCGGTCGGCGAGAACCCTGGAGACGGGCTGTGGTTCGCGGGGTTCGTCGAATCGCCCCGCGGCCAGCTGTACGAATCGGCGCAGTCAGCGCCACGCCTGGCGCGCGAGGTCTCCGCATTTCTCGCGCGGCGTAGCTGGGGAGTGAACTCTAACGGCCGGTCGGATAGGGTCTGACGTCAACTTTCACCCACCGGTCAGGGGCCAGCCACGCACCCACGGCTCCGCCAAGCACTCCCCCGCCGACAACGAAGGCGCTCGCGACCAGAAACCGCTGCCAGGCGCGTCTGCCCCACGCGTATTCGTTGTCCTCCTGAACTACTCCGGCAACGAGAAAGGCGACGAGCCCACCAGCCATCGCACTGCTCGCGATGCGAGGGCGCAGGCTGACTCCGGTATGCAGATGTGCGACGGACACCGCCAGGCGTGGAATACGTACGACCACCGTGTCGGTGATCGCGCGTGCGGTGTCGAGGATGATCGTGTCCGTCGTATAGCGCACGATGCGTCCGTCGAGACGTGCGTGCGGAAGTGTCACCCGCAGGCGCCGGTTCGGAGCAGGCACCGTATCGAGCTGGGCGATGACGTCCGCAGGAAACAGAGTTGCCATCACCAGCAGCAGCGTCGCGCGGCGCATCAATCCATGCTGAGGATGCGCCCAAGCCAGCGCTGGCCAAAGCCGTAGCGCGACCGGTCGTTGTACAGCGTGATGGCGCCCCAGTGCGTCGTCCCGCGCGCGTAGCCGCGCTGCTCGCCATTTCGCATGTGCACGAGCTCACCGCTCAAGGACTTTCCGTCGACGGCGGAGAACCGGATGTCTACTTTCTGCCGGGGGACACGGACCTCGACCGGCGTCATCACGTTCTCGAACGTTCGCTCGGTCCGGGATTCGCGGAACACGATGCTGCCGGTGACGGGAACTTCCACACCGCGTGGCGACGTGATTCGGATGACGATCGTGTCTGTCGAGGGTGTGCCTTGGGCGGCGGCGGCGACTGGTGCGAGGAGCAGCGCGGTAACGATGAGCCAGCGGGATGCCATGCGGACCTCCGGTTCGCGTTCCCTAACATACAGCATTCTGGCGGCGGCGCGAGCTTCGGCTGAGCACTTGAGGCCAGAGCTCTCAGCACCATATGATACGCGCATGACAACCCCAGCCTCCGCAGTCAGATCCGCAATCAGATCCGTCGTCAGCTCCGTCGTCAGATCCGCCATTAGGTCCGCCGCTGGAATCGTTCTTCTGACCGGGATAGTGCAGACAGCGGGTGCGCAGGCATCGGCCGCCCAGGTGCGCCAGCGAGTGGATGGCGTGATGCCGAAGGTCATTGCCTGGCGACGCGACATCCACCAGCACCCGGAGTTGGGCAATCGGGAAACGCGCACGGCGAAGATCGTCGCCGATCACTTACGCGCGCTCGGCATGGAGGTGCGCACCAACGTCGCGCACACAGGTGTCGTTGGAGTCCTGCGTGGCGGTCGACCGGGCCCTGTCGTGGCCTTGCGCGCCGACATGGACGCGCTTCCCGTGACCGAAATGGTCGACGTCGCGTTCCGGTCACGCGTGCGTACCCTGTATAACGGCGACTCGGTCGGCGTGATGCACGCCTGCGGACATGACAACCATGTCGCCATTCTCATGGGAACTGCGGAAGTGCTGGCGGGAATGAAAGCGATGCTGCCAGGCACCGTGAAGTTCATCTTCCAGCCCGCCGAAGAGGGCGCCCCCGCCGGTGAAGACGGCGGCGCAGACCTCATGATCAAGGAAGGGGTGCTCGAGAACCCTGCGCCCCAGGCGATCTTCGGATTGCATGTCTGGGCCGATTCCGCCGGACGCATCACCTATAAACCCGGCGGCACCATGGCTGGCGGTGATGGGCTGCGCATCGTTGTCGTGGGACGCCAGACACACGGCGCAATGCCATGGGGTGGCGTCGATCCCGTCGTGGCGAGCGCGCAGGTGATCACCGCGCTGCAGACCGTCACCAGTCGCCAGACGGACATCACCCAGGCGCCGGCGATTGTCACCATTGCCACCATCCACGGCGGCGTGCGGGGCAACATCATCCCTGACTCGGTCGTGATGACCGGAACCATCCGGACGCTCGACCCGAAGCAGCGAGAGGACATCCTCGCGCGCGTGCGCCGTACCGCAGAGAAGACTGCAGAGTCGTTCGGCGCTACGGCGCGCGTGACCACCCAGCAGGGCTATCCCGTGACGTATAACGACCCGGCGCTGACGGAGCGGTCATTGTCCACGCTGCGCTCGGCCGCCGACGGGCGCGTCGCGCTGACCTCGCCGACGATGGGATCCGAGGACTTTTCATACTTTCAGCAGCGCATTCCGGGTTTCTACTTCTTCCTCGGCGTCACACCGCGTGGGCAGGACCCCGTGACAGCGCCCAGGAACCATTCGCCGTATTTCGCCGCGGACGAATACGCCCTCCCCGTTGGCGTGCGAGCGTTGACCCAGCTCGCGATCGATTACCTCGCAGCTGGGAACCCTGTTCCTTGATCCGGGAGGACTCATGCGCTCTCTGCTCTTCATCTGCATCCCTGCGCTCCTTGTCGCGCAGGCCCCTGCGCCGACCGTCTCCGGAACAGACGAGTGGCTGAGTCAGCTGACCGCGTCGACCGACAAGTTCGAATCCGAGCGCATCAAGCTCCGTGAAAAGTTCGACAAGAACCTCGGCGACCTGGATCGGCGCGAGAAAGCCTTCCTCGCGCTGTCCCGCGATGAATTCGGAATGTCCGAAGCCAGCCGCATGGATCCGCAGGCATATGCCCGCGCCGCCGACAGCCGTCAGAAACTACTGACGCTGGATGACTCGTCTGCTTCCCAGTTCATCGCCGCGCGTCGAAGCGGTAATGCCCAGCGCGCTGCCAACGCCACGGTGCGACGCATGGCCAACGCGCAGAGATGGCTCGCGCACACGGACACGGCGCTGAAATACGCGAAGGAGACGAGCAAGTCAGCCCAACGTTCGCTCGACCGGCTCAGGGCCGAGGACAAGCCCGGCATTTCCGCCAGCCGGCGTGCGTACATCAAGCGGCTGATCGACTACTACGACAATGCCGACCGGGTCGGTCGCGCCCGCGCCACGTTCTACGGCGACTATTCCGAGATGTTGCGCAAGGAAATTCGCCTGTGGGAGAGGGAGATCGCATCGATCCAGCGACAGTAGCGGTTAGCTTTCGGCATGGCACGCTACACCAACATTCTCGAGACCGTCGGACGCACACCGGTCGTCCGCATCAACAAGCTTGCACCCACCCATGTCTCGCTCTTCGTCAAGATCGAGGCGTTCAACCCACTGGGCTCGGTCAAGGATCGTCTTGCCCTCGGCGTGATCGAGCACGCGGAAAAGTCGGGCGCGTTGCGCCCGGGAATGACAGTCATCGAAGCCACCAGTGGCAACACCGGGATTGGCCTGGCGATGGTGTGTGCGCAAAAGGGCTACCCGCTTGTCGTCACGATGGCGGAGAGCTTCAGCGTCGAGCGTCGCAGGCTGATGCGCTTTCTCGGGGCCAAGGTCATTCTCACGCCGGCGCCGGAAGGGGGTACCGGGATGGTGCGGAAGGCCGTGGAGCTTGCCGAGAAGAACGGCTGGTTCATGACGCGCCAGTTCGAGAATGAAGCCAATGCGGATTTCCACTCGCGCACCACGGCGCGCGAGATCATCGAGGATTTCAAGGGTGAGCCGCTGGATTACTGGGTCACCGGCATCGGCACGGGCGGCACCCTCAAGGGTGTCGCACGAATTCTCGACGAGGAGCGGCCGGAGACGAAGGTCATCGTGTGCGAGCCGGCCGACGCGCCAATGTTGAAGAGCGGGGCGAAGCAGGACCGCAAGCCGGATGGCGCGCCTGCCTCTCGCCACCCATCATGGAAGCCGCATCCCATCCAGGGGTGGAGTCCTGATTTCATCCCGAAGCTTGCCGGCGACGCGGTCGAGAAAGGGTACGTCGATCAGGTGCTGACGATCGCCGGCGCCGACGCGATGAACTGGAGCCGTCAGCTGGCCAGGAAAGAAGGCATCTTCGTCGGCACGTCGTCGGGTGCGACATTCGCGGGCGCGATGCAGATCGCGACCGATGCCCCCAAGGGGTCGGTCATCCTCTGCATGCTCCCCGACACCGGCGAGCGGTATCTCAGCACCCCGTTGTTCGCGGACATTCCCGCCGAGATGACGGAGGAAGAGCAGCGGATCAACGGGTAGCGTCTATTCAGCTCGCAGCGACACCGCCGGATCTACCCGCGCTGCGCGCCGCGCCGGGATCCAGCTGGCGAGTGTCGCGATGAGCCCGAGCACGACAGTCGCTCCGGCGAGAGTCACCGCGTCTGTTGCGGCAACCCCGTACAGAAACGACTGAAGGAAACGGGCAAGACCGACGAACAGCACCAACCCGCTGGCGACTCCGATCGCCGTGAGGATCATTCCCTGGCGCGTCATCATCGTTGCCACCTTCCCGGGCGCTGCTCCGAGTGCGATCCGGACGCCAAGTTCACGGGTCCGGAGCGTTACCAGGTACGCCATCACGCCATAGAGGCCGATCGCGCCGAGGAGCAACGTGACCACCGCCGCGGCACCGAGGATTGTCATCACGAATGACAGCCGAGCCATCGACTGCCCGACGACGCCTTCCATCGTTCGCGCGTCGAAGGTGGGTAGCGAGGGATCGAGCTCGCGAACGACCCGCTGCACCGCCGGGATGATGGCCGCCGGGTCGCCCGTGGTCTTCACCGCTACGGCCATGGTGCGACGCACTTCGGACATGAGCGTGTCGGTCGGCAGCACCTGTGGGAAATAGATGGCTGGCGTTGGTTGGGCGCCGAGCCCGGTGTCCCGCACGGTCGCCACCACACCGACGACCGTGAACCATGGCGCGCTGGGAAGTGGACGAAAGCGCTTCCCCACCGCACTGGCTGGTGTCCCCCAGAACTGCTCCGCCGTTCGCGCGCTGATGAGCACTTCCAGCTGCGACTGCCGGGACGTTGCGTGGAACAGGCGGCCCGCGAGCAATGGTATGCCCATGGCCTGGAAGTAGCCGGAATCCGCGGTCGTGAACAGCTGAAGTGGCGGGATCTTGTCCGCGCTGCTCGCGTCTCCCTCGGCGAAGAAGGGGCTTTGATTCCGGCCACTCTCGAGGAGCGGCAGTCGGGATGTAATGCCAACCGCGCGCACGCCGGGCAAGGCCGAGATGCGTTCGGTCAGTCGTTCGTAGAATTGGACGATGGTCGTGTCTCCCCGGTACCTCGCCCCCGACGGCGACAGCCATAGCGTGGCCACTCCGGCCGCGTCGAACCCTGGTTTCACCGAAACCAGCGCGCGATGACTGCGCAACAATACTCCCGAGGCGGCCAACACCACGAGCGCGAGTGCGATCTGCGCGACCACCAGCGCCCCACGCACGCGATGCTGGGCACGTCCGGCAGTGCCACTGCGGCCACCTTCGCGAAGCGCATTGGCCAGCAACACGCGGCCGATCCGCAACGCAGGAATCACACTGCAGATGATCGCGACCAGCAGTGCAACGATGATCGTGAAAAGCATGGCCTTCCAGTCGATCGTGACTTCGGCAAGACGCGGAATGCTCGTGGGCCCAGCCGCCACGAGCAGTCGTACGCTGACCCACGCCAGCGCGAGTCCGAGGACGGCGGCGACCGACGCTAGCAGCGCCGACTCGGCGAGGAAGTGCCCGAGAACCCGCGCCCGCCCCGCCCCAAGCGCCTCCCGCACCGCGAGCTCACGCTGGCGTCCATCGGCGCGAACCAGGATCAGGTTGGCGACGTTGAAACACGCCACCAACAGCACGAGCCCCGCAGCCACCGCGATCATCCACAAGGTGCGACCGATGTCACCGATGACGTCATCGCGCAGCGGCGTGATGACCGGCACTGGTTTCGCCTGCTCCATCAGCGTTCCCCAGGTGATACCGGGCGCCATCATGGGCGAAATCTCCGCGACGCGCGGCAGCAACGACACGAATTCCCGCTGCAGCATTTCGCGCGTGACGCCTGGCTTCAGCCGGGCAATCGCGTTGTAGCTGAAGCCTCCTGGAAATGGCGCCGCGGGGTCCAGGGCGAGGGGCACCCACATCTGGGTGTTCGCCACCGGAAAACGGAAGCGGTCCGGCATGACACCCACGATCTCCCGCGATTCGCCATTCACCTCGAGCATGCGACCAATCACCGACCGATCGCCGCCGAAGCGCCCGCGCCACATGCCTTCGCTGATCAGGACCACCTTGGGCCCGTTCGGCAGGTCCTCGGCTTCAGTGAAGGTTCGTCCCACAAGCGGCGACACCCGGAGCAGCGGGATCAGTCCAGCCGTGAGCCGCGAGGCGGTGATGCGCTGTGGCTCAGCGCCGCCGCGCGGATCGGACACGTTCACCGATCCTTCGTTGTAGATGCCGATGTCCTCGATGGACTGCGACAACTTCCGGTAGGCGCGATAGGTGGCCGCGGTCTGGTTCGCCCGAGTGATGTTCACCGGCGGCAGGTCGTGCCATGCGCCAACCAGGCGCTCGGGGTCCCCATACGGAAGCGGCTTGAGGAGCACGCCGTTCACGATTGTGAAGATCGCGACGACTGCCGCGATGCCGATCACGAGCGTCAGCGAGGCGGTGATGCTGAAGACAGGAGCCCGGCCCAGCGATCGGGCCGCATGACGGAGGGGTGCTGGAATTGCCATGTCCACCACGTACGGCGGGCACCGTCATTGAGTTTCCGTGCTTCCGGCACCGGCCGGCTCCAAATCAGCCACAGCGTGCGCGAAACTTGCGCGAGATATGTTGTAGCGATGCGAACGATCCTGATGGCCGCGATTCTGTTCGGCTCCTCGGCTGCCCATGCGCAGGAGGCCGGCGACAGCACCATCCTTCGCGTCCTGAGCACCGTGCCCGACGGGCAGCCGATTCGCGTCGCCCTGCTCCGCTCGCGCTGGACCGGCGCCTACATGGGCACCCGCGGCGATACGGTCTTCCTCGGCGTCGCCAACCAGCCGCCGATGGCGGTCCTCTTCAACGCGGTGGATACCCTCTGGCGGGCGGAGCCCGGCACCCGGGGGGGCGTCCGTCGCGGCGCGTTGTGGGGCGGCGCCGTCGGCGCAGTCTTCAAGGGGATCGCGGCGGGAAATTTCGGAGGCGCGGAGGATGTTGTTCCGGTGGGACTCGTTGGCGCGCTCGTTGGTGCGGGCAGCGGCGCCCTGGCAGGCGCCTTGATCGGATCGCGGCTGCGGCATTGGCGACGCGTGTATGCGATACCTGCGATTTCACCCTTTTGATGACATGCAATTCGAGGGTCGTGATCCCATGACCGACGAAGAAATGACTTGCGGCCGGGGGATTGCTGCGAACGCGACTCTTCCCAGTCAGATGGCGGGAGTCGTCGGCGCACTCGGTGCCGTCCTGCAGGATCACACAAAGGCGCTTGACGACCGCAATGCGGCGGCGCGGCGCGAGCACGCGGCATACGACGGAATCATCGAGAGCGCGCGCGTGGCGCGGATCTCCCTCGACGCGCTCGCGCGCGAGATGCTCGCCTGTCGTGACCTGCCCGCGGCCCCGCACGACATGGACGCGTTGGCGTCACGCGAAACACACGACGTCTTCGTGGCGCTCGTGCGCGCCGAGCAGCAGTTGCATGGCCTGCTCCAGCGCCGCGGCCAGGATCACGACGCGATGCTGGAGCCGAACCGATAGCGTTACTGCGCAGCTTACTGGACCGTAAACTCCTTCGAGCGCACTTCGCGATCATCCACGAGCACGCGGAAAGTGTACTTGCCCGCCGCGAGTCCCGCGGGCTTCGTCAGGAAGAACACCAGGCGATTCGACCCTTCGGCGACGCCTTGCGCCTTCTCATCGACGTTCGAGCCGTCCGGGAAGCTCCAGCGACCGACGATGTTGGACGTCTGGCCCTCAGGCTCGATGCCTGACGTCAGGACTGACGCGTATACCGTGTCGCCCTTGGCGAAGGTGTCGGTGTCATCGCTCACATCCTTGTCGGCCTGCAGGTGCTTGCCCATGTCTACATTGACAACCGTCAACGCACTCTGCGTTGCCGCAGCGGCCGTGCTGGCGCCGATCTCGGCGGTCCCTGCGGCCGAGTCCATCGTGTCGCTGGCATCGCGGCTGCACGCCGCAAGCGTGGCGAGCGCGGCCACGAGCGAAACAGATTTTACGAATTTCATGATGAGTACCCCCTCTCCTGGAGTGGTCTGTTCGCTCACCGACAAGGCAGTTGTCGTGCCCGTCAGGTGTGCATGAAGCGGCTTTTCGCGATCGGCGTCTATCTGGGAACGGCGTGTACTGCTGTGTCCGACGAGCGTGCCGGAACGACTGTTCAAGACTCCGGCGCCCGGAGAAGCAATCCAACCCCTCATGCGGCACAGATCGCTGCGATCGAGCGGGACATCGAGCAGCGACGTCAGGAGCTGAGGGTTCCGGGCGCCGCCGTGGTGGTGGTTTCGGCCAGCGACGTACTGTTACAGCGGGGCTTCGGCCTCCGGGATGTTCTAGGTGCCAAACCGGTGACGCCGGCGACCATCTTCGCCCTTGGTTCCTGCACCAAACCCTTCACGTCGCTGGCGATCGGGATTGCCACTGACCGGCAGCTGTTGTCGTACGAGCACTCCCCGCGCGCCTTCATTCCCTGGTTCGTGTTGCGCGATTCCGTCGCGAACGAGCGCGCCACCCTCCGCGACCTGCTCAGCCATCGCACCGGAGTGAGGATGGACGACGCGCAGGGTTGGTACGAGCGATATCCCACGACGCAGGATCTCATCCGTTTCGCGATGCGCCACGAGCCCGCGAAGCCGTTCCGGGAAGCATTTCAGTACAACAACTTTATGTATGTGGTGGCCGGAGAAGCGCTTGCCATCGCGCGCGGCGTTCCTTTCGCCGACGTGATGGAGAATGACATCTTCGCGCCCCTCGGCATGCGATCGACCTCCATCCGGGTGCGTGATCTCGCACAGGCAGAGGAAGTTTCCCTGGGCTACACCGGGCGCAGCGGCGCGACGAGTCGGCAGCCTGTCGATCCCCGCGAGTTCCGGTATCTCGACGGTATCGCGGCGGCAGGCGGCATCTTCACCACAGCGTCGGACATGTCGCGGTGGATGCGCATGATGGTCGGCGGTGGCGAGCTCGAAGGACGCCGGCTTGTCTCCGATTCGTCGTTCGCGGCAATGCTTGTCCCGGCGGTTGCGACTGGCGGTCGCCACTATGCACTCGGCTGGTTCGTCGAGGAGTGGCACGGACACACGCTGTATTCACATCCCGGCGGTGTCACTGGCTTTGGAGCGCGATGCGAATTCGCGCCGTCGCTGAATCTCGGATGGGTGGTGCTGACCAACGTGGACGACGGTGCGCTGGCGACGTCAGTTCGCGAGATGATCCACCGTCACATCGTCAGCCCCGTGACGGACACTCAACCGTCGCGCTAGGACAACTTGTAGTACGCACACCCCACGTTCTGCGCGCGCAACAACGCGTACACACCGTTCGGCTGGACATACACGTTCGGATACATCGCGGCGATCAGGTCGGCCTTCACGTCGGCGGCGTCTGCCTTCACGTGTTTCGCGATCATGTTGGACGCGCCGGTGAGTCCCACATTGCAGGCGAGGAACGTCACGCCGCGGGCCAGCAGCTTCTCGACCGTCTTCGCGTACGGGTTGACCGCGTGCGGCTTTCCATCCTTGTCATTGTACTTGAGCACTTCGCCGATGGGATACTTCTGCCAGGCCTGTTCCCGCATGGCCATGGTCACCACGCCATGGCGCAGGACAACGACGAAGCCCATGTCCTTGTCCTGTGCGCCCAGCCCTTCCCTGTAAGAGTCCATCAGGTCGCCAGCGAATGACGGCATGCCGTTGAATTGGTTGACCTCGAATACCACCCGGTGCTCGCCGAGCTTTCTTGTCCAGGAGTCGTCGAACTTGCGCGCGCCGTTCGTGCCAGCGCCTCCATTTGCTGGCGCCGCGGCCGTGGCAACGCCGGTGTTCCCTGCGCAACCGGCGGCAACGAGCATCGCCGCGTTGGCCGCGACGACGCTCATGAACTGGCGGCGAGTGTTGTTCTCAAGCTGGTCGGACATGGGCGCGCCTCGAAAAAGTCTGGAGTTTGGACACGCCCAAGATACGGTGCGTTGCCTCGCCGGGCACCTGAAGACGTTCCCGCGTCGCCGCTGAATCCGCGAGAGCGTGTTTTACGCCCCCAGGTGCCCGCGGGCAGACCCTTTACTGCATCAGCGACGCTTCCCGCGCGATGGCCAGCATTCCGGCTGCGCGGCCGATATCCTGACCGGCGGTGATGTCAAACCGGTAGTGGATGCCAGCATACATCCGCGACAACCCGGCGTCTGCCACCCAGGCATTTACCTCCGCGGCCTTCGCGGGGAACAACTGTCCGAGCACCGTTGCCGCCGACTGCGACACGCACGAGTGCCCTGAGGGATACGAGGGATGGTTCGGAAGCGCGAACGCGAGCGCGATCTGGTTGTCGGCCTGCGACGGACGCAGCGTCCAGTAGTAGTACTTCGCCTCCCAGCAGCCAATGAGCGCGTCCATCATCGCGGCGTTTGTCAACGCGAATACCCGCGTCGCTGCCTGCTCGTTCAGTCCGAGCTCTGCGATGTACTGCGCCGCCACCTCATTCCAGTAACCCACCGGCGTGTGCGTGCCCGTTGGCAGGTTCCAGTACAGGGCCGTCGCACGCTGGGCGTCGGTCAGGTTGCTCGTGAAGTCCTTCACCTCGGCCAGGTCAGCGAGAAATGCCGTTGCCTGGAAGGCCGGGGGCGCGCCGGGACGGAATTGGTCGCCGGACGTCATGAAGTACGGCTGGACGCTTCCGAAGGTCGCACCCGCCGGGGTGCCGTTGGCGACCCACATTCCTGGACCCACTGGAACGGTGCCGGTCCATGGCGTGGTGAAGCGGTCAGTCTTCAGCCGCTCCACCAGCTCGGCGCCGGCCGCGCGGCCAATGGCAAGCCCGAGCGCGAACTGCGGGTGCACATTCCCCGGAGTGGCATTCGCTTCCATCGTTACCCGCTGCTCGAAATCGGTGGTACGCGTGGAGAAAAGGAATGAGAGGACTGCGGCCGACGCGCCGGCGACCGCGCCGCGGCGTGCCTCGAGTGCCGCGCGTCCCCCCGCACCGACTCCGTGCTGCGGCATCGCTCCGTCGCTGTCCGCGTCATCGATGCGGTTCACCGCGCGGTACTGAGCCACGGCCAGGGCCGCATAGACACGGCTGGCCGCCAAGGGGCTCATATTGGCGGCTGCAACCCTGGCTCGCGCTTCCTGCTGCCAGCCGATGCTTGATGGGGGGACAGCGTCGGCCATGACTCGCGCACCGGCAGCGTCGGCTGGACCAAGTGTGGGCATCTGCGCGGAGCAGCCGGATAGCAGGCCCGCGGCGACCAGACACCGGATACTTGAATTGAGACTTCTCGACATTGCATCCTCCTGAGGGATTAAACGGGTTCGGTATTGCGCCCCTATCTTGGTGCACGAGCCTGAACGCCCCGTGTCGGTCCCATGAACTACGAATGAACTCCCCCCAAACCTTCCATTTGAGGCTTTTCGGAAGCCCGTCCATCGAGGTTGATGGCGGGCCGCGTCTCACCGGAAGGGTTTCGCAGCGGCATCGCCTGGCATTGCTGACCTTCCTGGCCCTTGCCCCCGGGGGCCGGGCAAGCCGGGACAAAGCCGTCGCGCTGCTCTGGCCCGAGAGCGACCAGGAGAAAGGGCGCAACCTGCTCAGCGTCGCGATGTACGTAATTCGGACGACGCTGGGTGAAAGCGCGCTGTCGAGCGCTGGGGAGGACCTGGTCCTCGATTCAACCGCGGTCCGCAGCGACGTTGGTGACTTCGAGAATGCGATGGCTCGGGGCGACCACGCGACTGCGGCTTCCTTATATAGGGGTCCGTTCCTCGACGGATTCTTTCTCAGCGATGCGCCGGACTTCGAGCAATGGGTCAGCCGGGAACGGGACCGGCTGGCCGCCGGCCATCGCAAGGCAATCGAGG
>DASPMP010000234.1:0-7706 GCA_035626995.1 Gemmatimonadaceae bacterium | reverse complement strand
GCCGCGGCGGTTTCCGTGACCGCCGTAGTGAGCGATTGCGCATTGCCGGTGATCTGTTCCACCGACGCCGCCAACTCGTTGATGGACGATGCGAGTTCCTCTCCGGAGCTGGCGACAGATTCGGCCTGCTGCGCCGTTTCGCGGAGCGACTGCGTCATCTCCGTGTTTGCGGCCAGCGCGCTCTCGAGATGCCGTGTGCGCGTCTGTTGATGTGTCGCCACCGCGTTCGCCGCATTCGCGACGCCACTCGCTGCCTGGGTGAGCCGCAACGCATCGCTGCGGAAGGATTCGGAGCCGTTGCCCCGCCCGTTGGGTTTGCCGAATAAGCGCATGAAGGAAATCCTGTGGTCTAGACGCCGGCGGGAAGAACGTCGGCCGTCACGACGATGGGAGGTTCGGAAATACGAAGCAATTCCGGAACGTCGAGCACGAAGACGAGGCGCTCGCCGAGGTGCGCGACGCCCTGGAGATATTGCGTACTGAGCTCCGCCAGCCCCTCGGGTGGCGGCTGGATGTCATCCGGCGCAATGGAGGCGAATTCCCTCGCGCTATCCGCGATGAACCCCACGGACCGGCCCTGAGCGCGCACGACGATCAGCCGGCTGCGGAGATCGTGATCGGCGCGAGGAAACCCGAAACGCGCGCGCAGGCTGACGACCGGCACGACGCGTCCGCGCACGGACGTGATGCCATCGACGAACGCCGCGGCATTCGGTACCGGTGTGATCTGCCCGACCATTTCGAGCATGTCGATGTCGTCGCTGCGCATCGCGTACGACGTGCCCGCCACCTCGCAAAGGATGTAGGAGTCAGTTCCGGACGCCTGAATGGCCATGGTCACCTCACGATCTGGTGTTCGAGCCGCCGCGGCGTTTCGCCGCCGGCGATGGTCCGGGCGCGGATCCCCTCATCGCGCCCACGCCGTACGATGGCGGCCGCGTCGACGATCAGGCTCACGCGGCCATTGCTGAGCTCCGTGGCGCCCGCTATCCCCGGAAGCGCGATGAGGGGATCAGTCACCGAATGCACGACGATCTCGCGCAGGCCAATGACACGATCCACCACAAGCCCGGTGAGATTCGTGTCACTTCCGACGACGAGCACATGCCGGCCAGGATCCCCTGTCACGCCGAGGTTGAACACCCGCCGCAGGCGAACGAGTGGCAATACACCCTCGCGATATGGCATGACTTCGTTGTTCTCGATCCGGCGCACCTGCGAGGGATCCAGCTCCACGATCTCACGGAGCACGAGCTGCGGAATGGCGAGCGACTGGCCTGCCACCTCGAAGAGCAACGCGTCCGCGATCATGAGCGTGAGCGGGAGCTCGATGGTGTACCGCGTCCCTTCGCCCGCGCTCGTCTGGACCGACAGCTCACCGCCGAGCCCCCGCACTGCCGAACGAACCACGGCCATCCCGACCCCTCGGCCACTCGCCATGTTCGCTTCAGCGCGCGTCGAGAAGCCCGGGGCACACAGTACGTCCAGGAGCGACGATTCCGGCAGCGTGTCGTTCGCGCCAATCAAGCCGGCGCTTCGCGCCCTGCGCTCGACCGCTTCGAGGTTGATGCCACCGCCATCGTCCACGACCTCGAGGAAGATGCGATCTCCTTCCGCGCGCGCCTTGAGCGCGATGCGTCCCTCCGCCCGTTTGCCCCGCGCGACGCGCACGTCTGCCGGCTCGATTCCGTGGCTGGCCGCGTTGCGCACGAGATGCAGCAGCGGCTCGAGCATGCGATCGACAACGAGCTTGTCGATCTCCGTATCCTGGCCGTGAAGCTCCAGCGTGATGGCCTTCCCCGCCTCGCGCGCGATTTCACGCATGGCAAAGCGCATCCGCTCGAACACTTCGCCGATGGGCACCAGACGAATTCGGGTCACCCCTTCGCGGAGCGCGCGAATCTGACGTTCCATGATGCTGGCGGCGTCGCGCAGGTCATCCCACTGCGCCTGGTTCGATCCGGCAGGACCATGTCCATCCAGCATTTCCTCGATGCGTGAGCGGCTCACGACCAGGTCGCCCACCAAGCGCATGATGTCGTCAAGGCGCGTCAGGTCCACTCGCACCGCCGTCGACTGCATTGACATGGCAGTCGCGGTGCCCCCGTCGGACAGCGGCGCGCCGACTGGCGAAGTCGTGATGAGCGAACTGGAGATCTCTCGCGGAAACTGGGACGCGTCCCACGTGAGGCCGTCGTCGCGCCATTCCTCCGGCGGCGCGCTCCGCACGGAGACGAGAAACTCGAAAATCACCCGCCCTTCGCCGAGCACACGGGGCGATGCCTGGATGATAGCGCCGATGTTCGCGAGGCGTTCGCGGATGACCTCGACACCAATGCCGCGTCGCGCAACATCCGTGGTTGGGGTGAAGACAAAGAGCATCTCCACCGGCAGCACCGGCCGCATGGCGGCGCCCGTACGCGCGCCGTCGGCGAAGTCAGCGCTGGTTGCACCGACACGAGCCGCGTATTCCTCGATCGGTGGACTCTCGCCGTTCACGCGGCGCGCGGCGATGCACCGCTCGAGCAGCGCTGCGCCTTCGAAGAGATCCTGGACGATGTTGCCATCGACGTTGCGAAACTCGCTGAGCCCGCGCGCCCGCTCTTCCATCGCATGCGCCACGCGTTCGGCAGATGCCAGCGCCACCATCCCTGAAAGACCTTTCAGGGTATGGAGGTAGCGCTGCAGCGCCTGGATCATCGCCGGCGGCGCCATGCGTCCGGTAAACCCGTCGAGCTCGAGCAACACCCTGCGCACGCTGGCGAGATGCTCTTCGCTCTCCGCGAAGTAGTCATCGATGAACTGCTCGAAGAAGCGTTCGTCGCCGGTCACGCCGGAGTGCCCTGCATGAGGAGACGCTCGACTTCCGGCGCAAGCGCCCTCGGATCGAACGGTTTGGTGAGGTAGAGCGATGCGCCGTGCATCAATGCGGCGGCACGGCTGTCATCATCGCCGCGGGTAGTCAGCACGATGATCGGAACCTGTCCGAGCGATGGCTGCGCTCGCACGAACTTCAGCACTTCGAGCCCGTGCACGTCCGGCATGTTCAGATCGAGCACGACGAGGTCCATTCGTGTGAGCGTCAACCGCTCGATGGCCTCAAGCCCGCTGACCGCCTGTTCGAACTCGATCCCCTGGAGCCCCGAGAGCGACGCCATGATCATCCGCCGCATCGTGGCAGAGTCATCCACGACAAGAACCTTCTTCACTCGGCAAAGCTCCGTCGCAAGGGTTCGTCGCGCGTCTCCAGCATGGATTTCTATAGTATATCGCAACGCACCTCTGGCTGCTTTTCGTCGCAATGATTAGCCTCTCGCGTGCGCTCCAGACTCGTTGTCTTCGCTCTGTTCGTCGCCGTACTTGCGGCTGCCTGCCTCGGCCGTGGAACGCCCCGGGGGTTTCCGCCGGCCCGGTCGTCGCCGGCACCCGATTCCTTTGACGTCGAGGTGGTGACCACCAAGGGAACGATGATGGTGCGCGCGTACCGGTCCTGGTCTCCGCACGGCGTGGATCGGTTCCATACGCTTGTCCGGACGCGATTCTTCGAGGACGTCGCGTTTCACCGGACGATGCGGAACTTCGTCGCGCAATTCGGGATTCACGGTGATACGAGCGTCAGTCGCGCCTGGGCGGACAAGACGATACCTGACGACGGCGTGCGGGCGAGGAATGAGCGCGGCACGCTGGCGTTCGCCCGCGGTGGTCGGAACACGCGGGGAACCCAGCTCTTTTTCAACCTGGTGAGCAACTCCCCTCGCCTCGACACGCTGAACGGGTTCGGGTTTCCGCCGATCGGCCGTGTCGTTCAGGGAATCGACGTGCTCGATTCTCTCTACTGGCAGTACACGGGAACGCGGGGGGGCCAGACGTTTCCGGGCCCGAGCCAGGATTCCCTGCGTAGACAGGGAAATGCCTACCTGCGCCGGAAATTTCCCAACCTCGACTACATCGTGCGCGCACGCGTTGTTCGCTCGTGGAAATGAGCTGAGTCGAGATGGGGACAGCGCGAAAGAAGGCCGTTCCTCCCGACGAAGTGGTCATCACGCATCCGGAGAAGGTGCTCTTTCCGGACGACGGCATCACCAAGGCAGACCTGGCTGCCTATTACCGGATGATCGCTCCCGTCATGCTGCCTCACATCACCGGACGCCCTGTCACCCTGGAACGCTTTCACAAGGGAATCGGCGAAAAGGGAATCTTTCAGAAAAACGTCGTCAAGGGATTTCCGACGTGGCTCGAGCGCGCGGAGGTTGCCAAGAACCAGGGCACCGTGCACCACCCCGTGGTACGCGATGTTCGCGGACTCGTGTGGCTGGCGAACCAGAACAGCATCACACCGCATGTCTGGGTGTCCCGGGTTCCTGAGGTCATGCATCCGGACATCTGTATCTTCGACCTGGATCCGTCGGACGATGACGAACGTCGTCTGCGCGCTGCTGCCCTGCTCCTGCGCAGCGCCCTCGCGGAACTCGGGCTCCGCAGCTGGCTGAAGACGTCGGGCTCGAAAGGCTTCCACATTGCAGTGCCCCTCGATGGCACCGCGGACTTCGGGACCGTCGCGCACTTCGCACACGCGGTTGGTGAGGCTGTCGTCCAGCGGGATCCGAAGAATCTCACGCGCGAGTTCCACAAGGTGGACCGCAAGGGACGCATCCTCGTCGACACGGGGCGCAACGAATACAGCGCAACCTTCGCCGCTGCGTACGCGGTGCGCCCGCGATCCGGTGCACCGGTGTCCGCGCCCTGCTCCTGGGAAGAGATCGAGGACGGACGCGTGGGCCCGCGGACCTTTACGATCCGGAACATGGAGCAGCGTATCGCCACGGTGGGCGACCTGTGGGCGTCGCTTCTGCAGACGAAGCAGTCGGTGGCACAGTGAGTGGACCGTCTTCGCGGCGCGGGCGAGAATGAGACTTGCGCTCTGGCGCTCGTCTTTCAGCCGGAGTCACCCGTGGACCTGCTTACCTGGATCATCGTCGGCCTCGTCGCCGGCGTCCTCGCATCACTCGTGGTCGGCGGCGGGCTCGGGCTGATCGGCGACATCATCATCGGGATCATCGGTGCCTTCGTCGGCGGCTGGATCTTCCGGAAGCTCGGCGTCTCATCCCCCTGGGGCGGGCTCGGAGGTCAGATTTTCGTGGCCTTCGTCGGCGCCGTTGTACTGCTGTTCCTCCTGCGGCTCATTCGGCGACGAGCGTGAGCAGGCGATCGACGAATTCCACTTGCGACGCAAGCAGCTTCCGGCGTGCGGCGTCCGGAGTGAACCATCCGGCGCGGTCCACTTCAGGAAACGTCATGTAACGCCCCGAGCGCGGGGGCCATTCGGTCTCGAACGAATTGCTGCGGATCGCGTCGGCGTCACAATCGCCTTCGAAGGCGTACAGTCGGACATGTTTGCCACCCTTCTGCTTCACCGTGCCCAGGTCGATTGGTTCACCCGAAAGCGAGAACTCCGTTTCCTCCGTGAACTCGCGGCGGGCCGCCGCCAATGGCTCCTCCGGCTCGACGTACTCGCCCTTGGGGAAGGTCCAGGCGCCATCGTCCTTGTTCTTCCAGAAAGGGCCGCCTGGATGGGTGAGAAATATTTCGATCCCATCGCCTGCCCTGCGATACAAGGCTACACCTGAGCTCATTCTGGGCACGGCGCGAAGTCTATCCATGAGTAGAATTCATCTCCAACTCACTCTCACCCTGGAATACGATGTCAGATGAGGACATGCGCGCCGAGCTCGAACGGCTGCGCAAGGAAAACGAGTCGCTGAAGAAGGGCGCGACGCGCGGCGTCTCGATGAAGGTCAGCGAGAAGGGCGGTCTGTCTGTCTACGGGCTTGGGCGATTCCCGATCACCCTATATAAGGAACAGTGGACGAAGCTGCTGGACATGTCGGACGACATCCGCCGCTTCCTCACGGAGCACGATTCCGAGCTGAAAGCGAAGCAGTAACGCGTGCGCGGGTTTCCCTAGTCTTGACAGGGGTGAAGGACGATGGCATCCTTCCCCTACTCTTGCCAAGGGAAGCATGTCCGCACCACGCCAGGAACCCGGCGACCTCCTGCAAGGCACGCTCGGAATTCTCATCCTCAAGTCGTTGCTGCTCGGCCCGGCGCACGGCTACGCCGTGAGCCGGTACATCGAGGATACCACCGGGGACGTCCTCAAGATCGAGGAGGGTTCGCTATATCCTGCCCTGCGTCGTCTCGAAGACCGGGGCTGGGTCAGCAGCGAATGGGGCCTGTCGGAGAACAATCGCCGCGCGCGCTTCTACACGATCACCGCCGCGGGCCGAAAGCACCTGCGGAATGAAGCCACGGTGTGGCTCCGGTATTCGCAGGCGGTCACCCGGGTGCTGCGCGCTGAACCGGCCATCGCGTGACCCCGCACGACGCTGAACCACCGCGCTGGCGCCGCTACCTCCGGTTCGCGCGACCTGACGCGCGCGCCGACGTGGACGAGGAGCTCGAGTTCCACATCGCCATGCGCATCGAGCGGAATCTCGCCCTCGGCATGACGCCGGAGGCCGCCCGCGCCGATGCCACACTGCGATTCGGCGACGTCAGCCGCGTGCGACACGAATTGGTCGAGCATGACCACAGGAAGCAGGTGACCACGCAGCGCCTGGAGCTCTTCTCCGACTTCCTGCATGACATCCGGTTCGGATGGCGTGCGCTGCGTCGCGCTCCGGCGTTCACAGTGGCGGCGGTGCTCACGCTTGCGCTGGGCATCGGCGCAAACGCCGCCATTTTCTCCGTGGTCGACGCCATTCTCCTGCGGCCACTCCCCTTTGCGCGGCCGCAGGAACTGGTCAGCATCGGGTACGGTTCCGGCGGCGAATACCTGGCCCTCCAGGAACGGCTCCGCTCCTTTTCCGACATCGTTGCGATATCTGAGGCCGCGCATCCCATTCACGACGGTGACGAAGCGGTGCGGGTCGAAGGTGCCGCGGTCACGCCAAACCTGTTTGCCACCCTCGGCGCCACGCCGCTGCTCGGTCGCCTCTTTACCGCAGATGAGGGACGGTTCGGTAACCACAACGTCCTGATCCTGAGCCACGGCTTGTGGCAACGTCAGTTTGGCGCTTCCGGCGACATCCTGGGCAAGCAAGTGATGGTTGAGGGAGCTCCATTCACGATCGTGGGCGTCATGCCGCCCGATTTTCATTTCCCCGATCGGAAAGCCGAGTACTGGCAGCCCTTCGCATTCAACCCCGCGAACATCGGATATCACTGGGCCGTCATGGACAAGGGATTCGTCGGACGGCTGCGTCCCGGCGTGACCCTCGAACAGGCGCAGCGCGAAGTCGCTGATGTGTGGCCCACGCTTCGTCCATTGAATCCGCTGTGGGATCCCGGCGATGAGTACCGTCGCGACATCCGTATCGCGCCGCTCCAGACGAACATCGTCGGCGAAGCCGGCCCGCTGCTCTGGATGCTCTTCGGATGCGTGGCCCTGGTGCTGCTCATCGGGTGCATCAACGTCGCGAACCTGCTGCTCGCACGCGCAACGTCCCGGCAGCGCGAGCTCTCCGTGCGTGCTGCGCTGGGCGGCGGACGTGGGCGGCTGATCCGCCAGCTCGTTACCGAGAGCCTCCTTCTCTCATCGCTTGGCGGCTTGCTCGGCGTCCTGCTGGCGATGGCCGGCGTCAAATGGTTGACCGCCGCCATGCCGGCCGGTGTGCCACGCGCCCACGAGATCGCGGTGAACGGAG
>DASPMP010000233.1:0-2279 GCA_035626995.1 Gemmatimonadaceae bacterium | reverse complement strand
TCACCTTCACTGCGGCCATCGGTGGAAGCACCGGCGTGTTCCGCCTCGATCCTGCAACGAAACGCCGGACGCAGGTGCTCTCGGGTCGTCGCCGCATCAACGGCGTGTCAACGGATGCGAAGGGGAGCAAAATCGCCTTTGTCGCCACGGACGCGTCGCATCCTACCGAGGTCTTCATCGCCAATGCGGATGGCAGCGGCGAGCGGCGCCTCACGAAGTTCAACGACACGCTGAACGCGGAAGTCGCCTGGAGTGACGCCGAGCGTTTCACGTATCCGTCGGTCGGGGGGTTGGAGATCGAAGGCTGGATCATGAAACCGTTCGGCTACGAGGCAGGGAAGAAGTATCCGCTCGTCCTCTACATCCATGGCGGGCCGCATTCCGCATACGGTGAGGGGTGGTTCGACGAATTCCAGAACCTCACGGCGTCGGGAATGATGGTGCTGTTCACGAATCCCCGTGGCAGCAGCGGATACGGCGCGGACTTTACGTACAGCACGCGCGGCCGCTGGGGCGCCGAGGACTACGAAGACCTGATGAAGGCCGTGGACATCGCCGCGCGTCGGCCGGATGTGGACTCCACGCGCATGGGAGTCACCGGCGGGTCGTACGGCGGCTTCATGACCGCGTGGATCACGACGAAGACGAACCGCTTCAAGGCCGCGCAGGCCGATCGCATGATCAGCGACTGGCTGTACTGGTACGGCGCCTCGGACGCCCAGGGGCTCACCGAGTTCGAGTTCTACGGCAAGCCATGGGACAACTTTGCGATGTACGACACCCTCTCGCCGATCCGGCGGGTCACCCGTGTCCGGACGCCAACACTCATCGTGCAGTCGGAGGAAGACCACCGGACGCCGATGGGGAATGCCGAGATCTGGTTCATGGCGCTGAAGAAGCAGGGCGTACCGGTGGAATTGGTCCGGTATCCGCGGTCGACGCACGAGCTGTCGCGGAGTGGCGAACCCTGGCTGCTCGTCGACCGACTCGGCCGGCTGCGCCAGTGGTTCACGCATTGGCTCATCGAGAGACCGACAACCGCTAACTGACAGGCCGTCAAGCCGTCTCTGTCTTTACCCAGCAGCGCAATGCTTCCGCAACGCTCCACGCCTGTGCAATGCACCCGCGTGGAGCGAAGGGAGCTTCGGCGTCGAACACCTCGGCGATCGATCCGACGCCGAATTCGGGGAGGTGCGCGATCACTCCATCGAGGAAGCGACGCGCGCCTGCCGCGTCGTCCGGGTGCACCTTGAGCCATGCGTCCACCCAGGGTCCGATGAGCCAGCCCCAGACCGTTCCCTGGTGGTACGCGGCGTCGCGTTCGCGCAGGTTGCCGAAATACCGCGCCTTGTAGTCGGGATGGTCCGGCGAGAGTGAGCGCAGGCCGACAGGCGTCAGCAGCTTCTCCTGCACGACCCTCAGCACCTCCGTCCATCGCGCGGCGTGCAGCACTGGATTGGGAAGGGAAATGGCGAACAGCTGGTTCGGACGGCATGCGGGGTCGTCGCCGTCCGTTCCATCCACAACGTCGTAGAGATGACCGCCCGCGTCGTACCAGAACCGGCGGTTGAATGATTCACGAACCCGTGCCGCGTGGCCGCTGAACTCGCGACCGCGCGCCGCGTCGCCGAAATCCTCCTCCCATCCCGCCAGGACGCACAGCGCGTTGTGCCAGAGCGCATTGATCTCCACGGCCTTTCCGCGACGTGGCGTGACCACCCAATCGTCCACCTTGGCATCCATCCAGGTGAGCTGATACCCCTCGGCGCCCTGACGCAGCAGGCCGTCCGAGGGATCCACCTGGATGCCGAATCGCGTCCCGGCGAGGTGCACGTCGGCAATGCCGCGCAGGGTCGGGAGAATCGCCGCCACGAGATTCCAGTCCCCGGTGACATCGGCGTAACGATCCACCGCGTGAAAAAACCATAAGGTCGCGTCCGCGGTGTGATACAAACCCTCGTCGCTGCCGTCGGGGAACAGGTTGGGGATCAACCCCTCACGCACGTACTGCGCGAAGGTCCGCAGGATGAACCGCGCCTCGCGCGCTCGCCCGGTCGCCAGCGTCAGCCCTTCGAGGCTGATCATGGTGTCGCGTCCCCAGTCCGTGAACCAATGGTACCCGGCGATCACGGTGCGTATCCCTTCGCCGCGCGCCGTCGCGCGCACGGTGTCGTGCACCCGGCCAACGGGCTTGATGACGAACTGGTCCGCCGCGGCGACGAGCTGCGGTCCCGCACCTGTCCGCGCTGCCGGCGGCGCATGCTCGATCATCCGGCGCT
>DASPMP010000232.1:0-18837 GCA_035626995.1 Gemmatimonadaceae bacterium | reverse complement strand
AGCGTGTGGACCTCGATGACACCGACCAGCCGGCAGCTGATGGCCGCAGGTCGCTTCGTCGACGGCCGCTACCAGATCGTCGCCACCCCCAACGCGCCGTTCCCTTCCCGCCCAGCGGAAGCGCGACATGACATCGTGCTCACGCGGCTGTCGGACGACGTCTTTCATTGGTACACCGAAGTGCCGTACGCCATCGGATCCATCTCCGCCGCCAGCATTGGCGCCTTCTTCGCTGGGATGTTCGGGGCGGCAGAAGGACGCAGCGAATCGGAGGTGCGTGCCGACTATCGAGCTGTGCTTCCTCGCACCAGTGCCGTTGCCGGGCAGCTGTTCCGGATCGACTCCATTCGCACGACGCAGCTGGCTGACCGCTCGACATCCGTGGTGTACGCGGTCACGATGACACCTGCGGGAATCGAACAGCGGTATCCGCAATACGCGAAGTACCTGAAGCGGTACGTGCTGCCCGCGAAGATGAAATGGACGCTGACCGACACGCTGGGCGGCACCTTTTTCGACATGAGTATCGCCAGGGGGCAGATGGTCGTGCGCGTACGAACCGCGGCACGCAAGCTCGTGACGCTGAGCGGTCCGGCGCGCCTGATGCCGGATTCGCTAACGCTCAACGGCGATGTGGCTGTAAAGATCGGTCGCTTCACCGTTGGGTTCCGCGACTATCACGGGGACTTCCAGATCATCCGTACGCCCCACGAGCGCGCGTGGAACATCGTCTCGCGCCAGGAACCGCAATGGGTCCTTCCGCTGATTACCGAGCGGCTGCTGCGCGCGCCGCTCCGTCGGCCATTTTCGGGGAAAGGGGCTCAGTTCCGCATCGGCGTTCGCGACAGCGCGGGCGCGCAGACCATCCTCAATCGCCGGGTGGAGCTCGAGGTTCAGGAGAGCGCGATCCTGCGTTTTCTCGCGCGCCTCGGCGCTGTAGCAATCAGCGATTATGCGGGCGACGCGGAGAAGGAAGAGATGGCGTGGCTTCGTGAGTTGTTCAGCGCGCTTGTTACTGACCTGAACAGCTGATACGCGCGATGGCAGAAAACAGAAACGCCGCGGAACCCATTGGGTTCGCGGCGATCAAGTTTGCCACGCTCGCCGTCATTGGAACTCTCCGTCCTACCGAACAGCGGCGGGCATTTATCGTCTAGGCCAGATTCATACCAGCCTGAGGTGCGACGAGTGCCAGAATTATCAAATGGAGCTGACCGGGATCGAACCGGTGGCCTCTGCAGTGCGATTGCAGCGCTCTCCCAGCTGAGCTACAGCCCCGCGGTCTCATAAACCTAAGCTGGACCAGCGCTTCGAACAAGGAGACGACTCGCCGAAGGCGAAGGTAACAGCTGCCGATATTGCTGTCCGGCTTGTCGGCTTGTCGAAAAGCTGACAAGCTGTGAAGCTGACAAGCCGTGAAGTTGTCAAACCGTCAAACATCTCTCGCCGTGTTCGAACGTCTCAAAGCCTCCGCCGTCCACGTCGCTGCCAAGCGAATCGCAGCGCACATCAAGCGAACGCCGCTGGTGCGAAATGTGTCATTGAGCCGCATCGCCCGCGCAGACGTGTTTCTCAAGCTGGAGAACGAGCAGACCACCGGATCTTTCAAGCTGCGGGGGGCGCTGAACTCCTTGTCCGCCCTCGCCGCCGAACAACGGAAGGTGGGCGTGGTGGCATCGTCGGCTGGCAACCATGGGCTGGGCGTCGCCTACGCGGCGAAAGCACTGGGGATCCCGGCGCGGATCTATGTGCCGGCCAGCGCTCCGGACGTAAAGAAGTCGGGGATACGATCCCTGGGGGCGGAGCTCGACGACAGCTCGCAGGACTATGACGTGGCCATGAGCGTTGCCAAAGCCTGGGGCGCGAAGCACGACCGTACGTATATCAATCCGTGCCTCGGCGATGAACTGCTCGCCGGCCAGGGAACGGTCGCCCTGGAGATCATCGAGGAGTTGCCAGAGCTGCGGTCACTGGTCGTAAATGTCGGCGGCGCCGGGCTCCTGGGCGGATGCGCGAGCCTGCTCCGCGCCGAGAAACCGCGCGTCCGGATCTATGGCGCACAAAGCGTGAACACGGCCGCGATGACAGAATCGCTCCGCGCGCATCATGTGGTGCCGATCGCCAACGTCGCGACGCTTGCCGATGGCCTTGCGGGGCAGATCGACGACGACGCCCTGGACATCGGAGTACACGGTCTGGATGACATCGTCGCACTCCCCGAAGAGGAGATTGCATCAGCCATCGCGTGGTTCGCCAACGAGTACGACGCGCGCGTGGAGGGCGCTGGCGCCTGCGGCATCGCAGCACTCCTCTCCGGAAAGCTCAAGCCGGAGGGACCATGCGCAGTCGTGGTCTCAGGCGGGAACATCGACGCCGCAAGGTGGCAATCGATCGTTCAGCCCAGACCAACGTCACCATAAATGAAATAGCCGCGCTCATCACGCGGCTATTCCATCCCTCCTCCCAGGTGCGCTGAGCCGGTCGGGGAGCAATGCTCCGCACCGACCACCTGCACGCTCGAGCGCCTCGTAGTGCTGGCCCTCGGCGGCAGCGTGTCGCTTTACGCCCGTTCCTCGCCCCTGGATCCTTCCATTCCGCCGGCCGGTTGCGATGGGGTGCGGCGTTCGCCACCCAGTGCATTTTCCCCGCCCCGCGTGTTCTGTGTTGCGCCGATCGACGTGCCGGAAATCCCGACTTCCCGCTCGCTGCCCGTGCCGCGCGTGTTGCTGGTCGGGCTGGCTGCTGGCGTGTTCTGCCGCGCGCCTTCCGTTCCGGAACGCTGCGCTGCGCCCGCCTGCGATTCCTGCGTGCTCTGTGTCCCAGACTGCGCGGATTGCGCCGCCAGACGGGCGCGCTGTCCCCGCGCTTCCCCACCCCGGCGACCGATTGCCGCCATGTGTTCGCGATTGCGGCTCACCGCCATGCCGCCCTTGCGGCCCGCCGCGCGTGCTTCGCTCGAATCGAATTCGTGCGCGGTGCCCTTCGCGTGCGCGGCTCGTCCGCCCTTGCTCGCGATCTCCTTCTGCTTCGACTGATCCATCGACGCGAAACCACGCGCGCTCTTCCGGCCACCCGTGCTGCTCGCGTTGCCGTTGCTCGACGCGGACATCGAATTATTGCGGCCAGGCTCGTTGATCACGTCGCGCTGGCGCTCACGATCCGATGACCCGAAGCTACGGTCGTCGTTGCCTGCTCTATTCGCCATTACTGCTCCCTCCCATAAGGAAAGAGGTGCCGACATGAAGCCGCCCCTTGTGGCCTGACGCAATGCCCGCGCCAATCCCCCCGAGCTCCCCTGGCCCCTCTTGCTGATTCAACTGGCCTACTGCTGAGCAAGGTGCGGGCCGCAAGGGACCTGAACCCTGAAACGGCCTATATTCACCGCGCCATGTCCCTCTCGCTGCTATTGTTAGGAACTTCTGCGTCTCGCCCCACGATCGAGCGCAATGTCTCTTCCATTGCCCTGGTCCGTGAGGGCGAAACGATGCTGATTGATTGCGGCGAAGGCACCCAACGGCAGATGATGCGCTACGGGGTATCCTTTGCGCTCGGCGACATTTTCTTCACGCACTTTCACGCCGATCATGTCATCGGTGTCATTGGGCTGATGCGGACGATGGCGCTCCAGGGTCGGACGGAGGCGCTGCGTCTGTGGGGCCCGAAGGGCGCATCCAAACACCTCAAACGCGCCGAGCAATTCGGGGTGGACCGCCTCACCTTCCCGGTACACATCAGTGAGCTCGATCCCGGAGAGGCAGTCCAGCGTCAGGACTATTCCATCGTCCCCTTCGGGGTTCAGCATGGCCCCGGTCCCGCCCTCGGTTACGCGCTGGTTGAGGATGACCGGAAAGGCCGCTTCGATCCGGAACGCGCACGGGAGCTCGGGATCCCGGAAGGACCCTTATGGGGACGGATTCACAAGGGCGAAGCAATTACGCTCGACGATGGTCGAGTCATCCCATCGTCGGAGCTGGTCGGGCCGCGGCGCCCAGGCCGCAGCATCGTCGTCACTGGCGATACCCGCCCCTGTGATGCCACGGAGGTCGCTGCCCGCGGCGCGGATCTCCTCGTGCACGAAGCGACGTTCGGCGATGAGGAGGCGGAACGGGCGATCGAAACGGGCCACTCCACCGCACGGGAAGCTGCGCAGCTCGCGAGACGCGCCGGCTGCCGTCGACTGCTGCTCACGCATTTCTCGGCGCGCTACTCGCGCGACGCCAGCGAGCTGAATGCGCAGGCGTTATCCGAGTTTCCGAATGTCACGATCGCCCGGGACGGCATGGAGATCGACGTGCCCTTCCAGGCCTGACGCCATTATACCCCGCCGGGATCAACCGGATTGCGGATGCGGCCGATGTGATCGGCAAGGCCGGCGGCGCCACCACCAAGGCCATTCGCAAGCTGCGGATCGGGCGCCGGACGCGACACGGGCATCGACCGGAGGAACAGACGGCTGAGCGTCTGCTCATCGATCTGTTCCATCACACGCTCCGGCGACAGGCGGGACGTAACGCTGCGCGCTTCCGGTCCCTTGCTGATGAACCAGTTGTAACGGTCGAGGCGCGACGTCTGGCCGTCGGGATGCCGGAATCGCACCATGATGTTGCTCGACCCGGGAAGCACCGCGTCCACGGACCACTCGATTCCATCAGTACTCCGAAACTTTCTCATCCGACCGGCGTGGGTTGTAAGGGCTGTCGTCCCGCGTAGCCCGCGTCCTCATCGTGCCAGAACTGGACCTCCTGCTCGCCGAGCCTCCAGCAGAGCAACACCTTTTTCCCCGCCATCTCGCTCGGGAAATCCACGAGGCCAAGGCGGCGATCCTTCAATTGAATGCCCAGGTCGTCCAGCTCACGCTGATACCCGTCGATCTCACGCGCCAACTCCTGCGCGGAGCGTTCGAGCGCTTCGGCGCGATCACGCGGCTCGTCCAGCCGCGTCGCCGACGAAACCAGATCCAGCTCCAGGATCTTTTCGCGCCACGCGCGATGCTGGCGCACGACGTCCTCGACAATCCGCCGGACGAGGGGCAGCGTGCGATTGGCTTCTTCGACGGTAAACAGTCGCTTCATACGTGAAGGTTGCGTCGGTTCATTTGCGCCGCGCAAGTGAGTCATCGCGGCGGTCGCGTTCATTCTCCCGTTCCTTGAGGCGAACTTCGCGCCGCTGTTGCGCGGCCTGGAACCGGCGCTGCTCGTCCGGCGTCGAGGGTACGAGTGCGGGAATTTCGATTGGCCGTCCGTTCCGGTCCACCGCCACAAAGGTCAGATAGCAGGAATTCGTGTGCCGGCGCCGCCCGGTCAGCAGCTCTTCCGCTTCAACCCGAACGCCGACCTCCATGGAGGTGCGCCCCACGTAGTTCACGCTCGATTTCATGACGACGAGGTCGCCGACATGGATCGGCTCGCGAAAGTCGACGCGATCGATGGACGCGGTCACGACGTTGAGCCGGCAATGCCGGAACGCGGCGACCGCGGCAGTCTTGTCCATCATGCTCAGCATGATGCCGCCGAACACGTGGCCGAGGTTGTTCGCGTGATGGGGCATCATGAGCTCGGAGGTCTCGTGCTGGCTCTCCGCGACTGCCTTCGACGGACGCTTGCTCATCGCCGCACGGCCCACATCACTTTCGGCGCGAAAAGGGCATCTGTCGCCGCGCGCGCGGCGTTATCGTACAGCGCCGCTTCATCGAACGCCCTCGTCAGGGCATCACGTTGCTCTCGTGTGATGGAAGGCGCGTCCAGCCAGTAGATGCGATGCACCGGCGAGCTGACCGGTGCGACGGGAAACTCACGTCCTGCGGAATCAGAAATCACCAGGCGTACTGCCGTATCCGTGCTGTCGTACAGCGCCCGAACGCTGTAGGTGGGCCGCTCCCAGATCTCCTCGTGCTGGCGGGTCGCGGTTGGCAGCGACCCGCGTGCGTCTGACCACCAGGTTGGCTGTCGAACGCCGATGGGACGTATGGGCAGCACACCACCTTCGCCACCATGTCCCTGCCCCGGCGCGGAAAACGCGATCATGAGCGTGCCATTCGGCGATGTGAGTGCGAAACTCGTAGGGTCGAACCGGAAGCGAGCCAGCGCCTGGGCGGCGCGCCGGGCCGCGGGACGCGGGTCGCGGCGGATGGAATCGAGCGTCTCCCGATACAACCCACGCGCACGGTCGATGATCGTGCGAGCATCGGCAGGGCCCAGGACGTCCGTCAACGTGACCGGCTTGTTGGTGCGGAGGTCCACGACGACGTGCTTGGTCATGTGCCAGGAATCATCGCTTGGCCCGGTCGTATCAGCGTGGTACTCGAGCGACAGGAAGGGCCCATGTACGCCGATCACACTCACTTCGGCGGTCGCGGTGATGGCGGGCTCGTCCCCTGCATCTTCGTCCGGTCCCAGACGGCGCGCGTCCGGATTGGCCTCTTCGTACTTTTCCGCCAGCCCTGAAATCAGCGTATCGCGAAAGACTTCAGAGCTGTCGCCCGAGAGGATGTCGCGCTGGTACAAAGTCTGACCGACGAACAGTGCATTGTTGAATGAATTGTCGTCGTCGACCACGTACAGCTCGCGAAAGCGGCCGTCGAGACGCGCGAGGACCATCGGTGAGCCACGAGTCCTGATCGTACTCCCCTCACGTCGTACCCAGTAGGTGGAGTCGCCGGCGGAGACGATGAATTCCGCGACAGGACCACGCTCCTGATCGCGAGTGCAGCCGGCAAACAGCGAAACGCCCACGCCAAGGACGATTGCGCGTGGAAACATTAGTGTCCGGTTGCCCGGCCGCAGGGAACGCGTCATTCGCTGGCAAATATACTGCGTATTGGAGACCCCGATGAGCCTGACGAGATGGTCACAGATCACCATTGCCGCGTGGGCGCTCGCCGCCTGCGGAGGGGAGCCGCGCGGAAGCGACGCGTCTGGCACCGATAGTTCGCGGGTTCTGGCGGTGTCGACGACTGCCGCTGACAGCGCGGGAACGACCGCCAGCGTCCGCACGACCGTCAGCGCAGGCCAGGTGGCAACCCGGCGTGACACTGGCGATTACCCGGTGGTGCGCGCGCTCTATATGAATCGGTTCGCCGCCCAGAGCTGGCGCAAGATGAACCGGATGTTCGCGCTAGCCGACACCACCGAGATCAATGGATTCGTCATCGATATCAAGGACGAGTTCGGGCTCAACTACAAGTCCGACAAGCCGGAGCTGGCACGCAATGCGGGGAACACCCATGGGCGCATTCCGAACCTGAAGGCGCTCCTGGACAGCATGAAGGCGCACAACCTGTACTCGATTGCACGAATCGTCGTATTCAAGGATTCCGCAGCAGCGGCGAACAATCCGGCGTGGACCATCAAGACGCCCGACGGCAGCCAATGGAAAGATGAAAAGGGCAATGCGTGGGTAAATCCGTATGATCGGAATGTCTGGGAGTACAACCTGGGCGTTGCCGAAGAGATGGCTCGCGCGGGCTTCGACGAGATCCAGTTCGACTACATCCGCTTTCCCGAGCCGTACCGTCGTCTCGCCCCACAGGTGTTTCCGGGCGCCGGCCCTTTGAAGAAGCACGACCTGCTGACGGAATTCCTGAAGGCAGCACAGGCACGGCTCCATCCCCTGAACGTGCTGGTGACCGCGGACATCTTCGGCCTCGTGACGACCGTGAAGGGGCCGCTCGAAGTCGGCCAGTGGTGGGAGAAGATCTCGCCATACGTGGACGTCGTGCTGCCCATGGTATATCCGTCGCACTACCCTCGCGGGGCCTACGGAATCGCGCGACCCAACGCCGAGCCATATGCGGTACTGAAATTCGCACTCGACGGGGCCCGCAAACGCGACGTAGCGCTGGGAATCACCCGCGCCGAGCACGTGCGTCCATGGGTGCAGGCCTTCAGCATCGGGCAGCCGGAGTACACGGCTGAGCATGTCGCGGCGCAGATCAAAGCGATCTACGGCGTGGGGTATAACGGCTGGATCCTGTGGAGCCCGGGCTCGCGCTATGACGCGTTTGTCCCGGCCTTCGCGAAGACGGACCCTTAGCCGCGCGATACCCGATCGATCGCGGCGATCGTGCGATCGATCTCGTCCTCGGTGTTATAGATGCTCGCGCCGACACGGACCACGCCGTCCGCGTCGACGCCCAGCCGTTCGATGACGGTGGCCGCGTAGAAGTCGCCATGCGACACGAAGAGTCCCTGCTCCGCGAGTGCTCCCGCCACTTCGTCACTCGGCACACCCTTCACACGGAATGACAGGGTCGCGGACCGGCGACTCTTCGGCGGCAGCCCGAAACGCTGCACGCCAGGCACGTCGCCGAGGCCGTTCCACAGCCGTTCGAAGAGCGACGCACCGCGCTGATGGATCGCATGGAAGGCTGCTGCAAGCGCCTCCCGGCGCGGCAGCCCGTCGTCGCCACTGAGCGACGCGAGATACTCGACAGCGGCGCCGGCGCCCACGATGCCTTCGTGGTTCTGCGTCCCCGTTTCGAGCCGTTCGGGGGATTTCTCCGGCGCCGGTTCCAGCTTCGGCACGTCGAGGCGTTCGACGATGTCGCGCCGGGCCCAGAGCACGCCGACGTGCGGCCCGTAGAACTTGTACGCGCTGCACGCGAGGAAGTCGCAGCCGAGTGCCTGGACGTCGACCAGAAAGTGCGGCGCGTAATGCACGGCATCGGCATACACCATTGCGCCGACTGCCCGCGCCATCTCCGAGACGCGCGCCACGTCCACGACGGTCCCGAGCGCATTCGACGCGACGCCGATAGCCACAAGGCGCGTGCGCTTCGACAACTTGCGTTCCAGGTCATCGAGGTCGAGCGAACCGTCCTCCGGTCGCATCCGCGCGACGACGATGTTCACCCCGCGCTCGCGCTCGAGCGCACGCCAGGGTGCGACGTTCGCGTGGTGATCCAGCTCGGTGACGAGGATCTCGTCGGTCTCGTCCCAACCCCGTCCCAGCGCGCGCGCCACGTGAAAGGTGATCGAGGTCATGTTCGCGCCGAACGAGATTTCGTCTGGGGACCCGTTGACGAATTCGGCGAGCGCCTCGCGGGATTCCTCGATCAGCGCGTCGGTCTCGGCGCTCGTGGGATAGTTCCAGTGTGTGTTCGCGTTGTGGTGCAGCAGGTAATCGGTGACGCCGTCCACGACGAACGACGGCACCTGGGTTCCTCCCGGCCCATCGAGATACGCGACCACGTGACCGTCCTGCTCGCGGCGCATCGCTGGAAAGTGGGACCGGATCGTCGCGACGTCCGCGACCGTGTCGTGTCGTGCGCCCACGCTCGTCATGTGATCTCCTGTCGCGCCCAGCGCTCGATGACCTTCACCGCTTCAACGTGGTCGGCGTCCTCACCGAGCTCCGCGTGCGCGAGGGTGCAGAGATCGGCGGCGAGTTGCGTCAGCGGTGCTGGTACCTTCTCGTCGCGAGCGATCTGCGCGGCGATGCGCACGTCCTTGTCCATCAACGCGAGCCTGAAGGTGCGGGGAAACGCACGGGTCAGCACGCGCTCGGGAAAGAGATTCATCGACGCATTGGAGCGGCCGCTCGAGGCGTTGATCACGTCGAGGGCGACGGCGGGCGAGACGCCAACCTTGGCCAGCGCGGCGAGCGCTTCGCCGGTACCCCAGATGGTGAGGGCGAGGAGTGCCTGGTTCATGGCTTTCACCGCGTCACCCGCCCCCGTTGGTCCGCAGTGGATGATCTTCTTTCCGAAGGCCTGGATCACGGGCCGCGCGCGGTCGATGTCCGCGGTATCGCCGCCGCACATGACCGTGAGGGTTCCCTCCTCAGCCCCCTTCACGCCGCCGCTCACCGGAGCATCGACGAACGCCACGCTCTCCTGCCGGAGGATCTCGGCAATCACCTTCGATGTAGCAGGGTCTCCCGAGGTGCAGTCGAGCAGTAGCGCGCCACGGCGGAGCGATCGCAGGACGTCTTCGTCGAGTATCCCGAAGACATCCTGCGAGGTCGACAGGCAGGTGACGACGATGTCGGCGTCGCGCACGGCGTCCGCAGCGCTGGTCGCAGCCTTGCTCGCGTGTTCCTGCGCGAACTCGGTCGCACGCGCGCGGGTGCGGTTCCACACCGTGAGGGGAAATCCGGCCGCGGCGATTCGCCGGGCCATGGGCCGGCCGATTGCGCCGAGTCCGAGGAAGGCCACCGAGGACATGACGCGAATCTAACCGGTGTTGCCCCAACTTCGTCGGCCCCCTTTCTTTGGCGGACGTATGCGCCCTGATCCGCAGGAGAAGCCGCTCGCCGCGCTCGTGATGCCTGACATTCTCGATCTGCTCGAGGAGTCACCGGCAGCGATCGCGGCGGAGACGGAGGAGCTGCATCCGGCGGATCTCGCTGACGTCGCAGAGCTCCTGCCCCGGGATCAGGTACGCGCCTTCCTCACGGCGCTGCCGCCGGCACGCGCCGCGGACATGCTCGAGTACCTGAACGAGGACCTGCGCACGGAGTTGCTGGAAGCGTTGCCGGCGGAACAGGCCGCTGCGCTGGTCTCGCAGATGACGCCGGACGACCGCACCGACGTCCTAGAAGAGATGGACGAGGAGGCGGCCGAGGATATCGTCTCGGAGCTCCCGGCGGAGGCTCGCGAGGAGACCGAACGGTTGCTGCGGTACGAGCCCGACACCGCCGGCGGTCTGATGACCACGGAGTTCGTGTCGGTGTCGGAGGACATGCACGTCGACGCGGCCCTCGAGAGCGTACGCGCTCTCGCGCGTTCGGGCAGGAAGGAGGCGACGTACGCGATCTATGCGACGGACCGCGACGGCCGGATGGTAGGAGTGCTGTCGCTCCGCGAGCTGCTGGCCGCGCCTCCCGGCGCGCGCATCGCCGACGTCGCGTGGACCGAGGTCGTGAGTGTACGTCCTGACGCCGACCGCCAGGAAGTCGCTCGCATCACGGCGAACTACGACCTCATCGCGATTCCCGTCGTGAGCGAGAGCGGACATGTGATGGGCGTCATCACGGTCGACGACGTCATCGACGCACTGCAGGACGTGCAGACGGAAGACATCCAGAAGCTCGGCGGCATGGAAGCCCTCGACGAACCCTACACCTCGATCGGCTTCTGGGGGATGATCCGGAAGCGTGGCGGCTGGCTCTGCGTCCTGTTTTTCGGCCAGCTGTTGACCGCCAGCGCGATGCAGGGGTTTCAAGGTGAGCTGCTGAACGCCGTTGTCCTGTCCTTCTTCGTGCCCCTCATCGTGAGCTCAGGCGGAAACTCCGGATCACAGGCGACCTCGCTCATCATCCGGGCGATGGCGCTCGGCGAAGTCACGCTGAAAGACTGGTGGCGCGTCGCCGCGCGCGAGCTTCCCACGGGCTTCACGCTCGGGATGATCCTAGGCGTGCTTGGCTTCCTGCGCATCATCGTCTGGCAGCAGACCGGGCTTTGGGACTACGGCCCGCACTACCAGCTGTTGGGATTGACGGTGGCGATTTCGGTGGTCGGAGTGGTGACCTTCGGTTCGCTCATAGGATCCATGCTTCCGTTTCTGTTGCGACGGTTCGGCCTTGATCCGGCCAGCGCGAGCGCGCCGTTCGTGGCGACGCTGGTGGACGTCACCGGCCTGCTCATCTATTTCATGGTTGCCCTGTTGTTGCTGCGCGGAACGCTGCTGTAGATGACGGCGCCCGCGCCGTCGCGCGCCGCGGCCGGTCGCGCAACGCTCCTGATCGCGATGAGCGCTTGCGGGTTTGGCGCGATCGCCATCCTCGTCACGATCGCACAGGCCACCGGAGCACCACTGCTCACGCTCCTGGCGGGGCGGTATGTCCTCGGCGGACTCGTTCTTGGCGCGCTCGCGGCTGCCGGTGGAACCCTCGTCTTTGATCGTGCGACGCTCGGCGTGACGGCGTTCGCAGGCATCGGCCAGGTCGCCGTCTCCATCATCAGCCTGAGCGCGCTTCAGTTCATCCCGGCTGCGACGCTGTCCTTCCTGTTCTATACCTATCCGGCGTGGATCGCGATCATCGCCAAGTTCCGCCATTCGGAACCCCTGACGCCGCTTCGGCTGACCGCCCTCGGGCTGTCACTCGCCGGCATCTTCGTCATGGTCGGCGCGCCCGGAACGACATCGCTGCACCCGGCCGGCGTTGCACTCGCCCTTGGTGCCGCGCTGATCTACGCGGCGTACGTTCCCATCATCAGTGAACTCGAACGCGGTCGCGCTCCCATGGCGATGGCCACGTACATGTCGGCAGGTGCCGCAGTAATCCTCCTTGTCGCGGGCGGGATCCTGGGCGAGCTCACCGTCGCGCTCCATCGCACGGCGTGGATCGCCATCCTGCTCCTTGGCATGGTGTCGACCGTCGGCGCTTTCCTCGGCTTTCTCCGCGGCCTGCGGGTGCTCGGGCCGGTGCGCACGGCCATTGTGTCAACCGTCGAGCCGTTTTTTACCGCGGTGCTCGGTGCCTGGCTGCTCGCGCAGCCCATCACGCGCACGACACTCATGGGAGGCGCGTTGATCGCGGCCGCGGTCATTCTCCTGCAATTGAGAACTGCTAAATAACCGAAGAGAGCTTACTGCCAGAGCTTACGGCCAAGAGCTTACGGCCAGGCGCTGATGCCATGAGTAAGCAGTTGGTAGTGAGCTCTTGGTAGTAAGCTCTTGGTAGTAAGCTCTTGGTAGTAAGCTCTTGGTAGTAAGCTCTTGGTAGTAAGCTCTTGGTAGTAAGCTCTTGGCAGTAAGCTCTTGGCAGTAAGCTCTTGGCAGTAAGCCCTTGGCAGTAAGCTCTTGGTAGTTAGCAGTTGGCAGTTAGCAGTTGGCCGTAAGCACGTTTCATGTGCGATCGGGCACGCGCGACGGTGCGGCCTCCCCCTCCTCTTTCGCCATGAAGCCGAAGAAGAGCAGGGCTGCGGCGAGCACTGCGTGCAACCAGATGTCGTGGCCGCCGATCGGGACGAAGCCAAAAGCCGTGGGATCCACAAACGCGAGGATCGTCAGCACGAGGTAGACCATGCCGCCGATGCGGGCATAGTTCCTGGAACCGGCGAAGGATCGCGACGCTACGATTCCCCAGAGCCCGAACGCCACGTGCACGGCGTTGTGCAGGAAGTTCACGGGGAACAAGCCAAACAGCAGCGCAGGTGCTGGATCCGCACCCATGTCCATCCCGCCGTCGGTCAGGTACCCCGCGACTCCGATGACCAGGAAGATGACACCAAAAATCAGGGCAACACGCTTCACCATGGCGACCACTCCGCGAAAGGGTGAGCCAGCGCGACTGCGTCATCTAACCATATGGAAGCCGGGGCGGTCAGGTAAGACCAGCTGCCCCGGCGGTCAGCGCGCCGTTAAGGCTTCCTCAGCGTCGACAGACGACTGCCACTTCTCAACGGTGTCGTAATCGGCCATCCCGATGATTCCGGACTCGAGCCAGGCTTGCTCGCCCTTCAACACCTGTTGGCTCAGCTTGTAGACGTTGTCGTCCGTGGGGCCGTACAGCTTCGAGAACAAGTCGTCGATCCGCATCGCGGCCTCGAGGCAGAAGACGTCGGCCAGCGCAATCGCGCCCTTGTTCCCTCGTTTCGCTTCATACCGGGCACGTGAGCAGGTTGCTGCGATGGCGAACAGTTCGGCGCCGATGTCGACGGCGCGAAACAGCACCATTTGCTTCCGCTCGAGCTTCGGGCCGTAGCGCACCATGGCATGGAACAGCGAGCGGCCGAGCTTCCGTGAATGACGCTCGGCGTATCGCAGATGCTTCGCGAGCTTGCCGAACTCCGAGAAGGACGTCGGAATCTGTCCCCGGCCGATCCAACGCATAGGGTACCAGAACGGATAGAACTTCATGACGCGCCCGAATGCAGCGCGCTTGTCCGCACCGCTCGATTTCTTGTCGACGAGGGCAAACGCTGTCTTGAAATGGTGGTCCACCGCTTCGCGCGCGATGAACAGGCGCATGATCTCGGAGGAGCCCTCGAAGATCAGGTTGATGCGCGAGTCGCGCATCGCACGCTCGATCGGGATCGGTTTTTCGCCGCGAGCGCGCAACGAGTCCGCCGTCTCATAGCCGCGACCACCGCGGATCTGGAGTGCATCGTCCACGATCCGCCAGCCGTGCTCTGTATTGTACATCTTCGCGATCGCCGCTTCGAGCCGGATGTCATACTCGCCGTGCTCCGCGAGACCAACCGTGAGCCCCGAAATCGCCTCCATCGCAAACGTGTTCGCGGCCATCATGCCGATCTTCCGCGCGACCGCTTCGTGCTTGCCGATGGGCGCGCCCCACTGCACCCGCTCGGCCGCCCATTCGCGCGACGCCTGCAACAGCGCCTTGGCTCCCCCAGCGGCGCTTGCCGGCAGTGTCAGGCGGCCGGTGTTCAGCGTGATCAGCGCGAGTTTCAGTCCCTTACCCTCGCCCCACAGGATATTCTCCCGTGGAACGCGTACGTTCGTGAAGCGAATGACGCCGTTCTCGATGGCCTTGAGTCCCATGAAGCGACAGCGGTGCACGATCTCCACCCCCGGCCATTCCTTCTCGACGATGAACGCGGTGATCTGCTTGCGCGGTTTTCCCTTCACCACGACGTCCGGCGTGCGCGCCATGACGACGAACAGGTCGGCGCGCGTTCCGTTGGTGCACCAGAGCTTTTCGCCGTTGATGACGTAACCCGTGCCGTCCTCCGTGGGCGTCGCCGTCGTCTCGAGGTTTGCCGGATCCGATCCCGCGTCCACCTCGGTGAGCGCGAACGCGGAAATGGCGCCCTTGGCCAGTCGCGGGAAATATTTCTTCTTCTGCTCGTCCGTCCCGAACAGCGTCAGCGGCTGTGGAAGTCCGATGGATTGATGGGCCGATAGTAGCGCGGTCAGCGATCCGTCTTTCGAGGTCACCAGCGCCATCGCCTTCACATAGCTCGTGTATGAGAGTCCGAGGCCGCCGTACTCGCGCGGGATCTTGATCCCGAATGCACCCATGTCGCGCAGCTCCTGGACATACTCCTCCGGGATGTCGCCGGTGCGATCGATCATGTCGGAGTCCACCCGCAACAGGAACTCGCGCAGTTTCGCCATGAATGGGGCGGCGCGTTGCGCCTCTTCCGGATCTTCCTCGGGATACGGGTGAATCAGGTGAAGCGGGAATCGACCAAGGAACAGTTCGCGGACGAAGCTCGCCCCGGCCCATTCGCTCTCGCGCGCAGCCTCGGCGACGTCACGCGCTTCGGTTTCGGATGCCAGCTGTGGCTTCGCGGCCATGGTGCGTTCCAGTTCGTGGGTTAGTGAATGTACGCTGAGACAGGTCAGGACTGCCTACTCCCTGTTGTCTCGTTCCTGCACATCCATTGCAGCAGTCGCGCCACGCCGAGACCGCCTGAGCACCGCGAACGTGCCGCCCAGTGCAATCGCCGCAAAAGCGAACCACTGGACTGCATAACTCAGGTGCGGACCGTCGTCGAGCATTGGAATGGAGAGGCGGGCCGGGCCGGGGCTCGGTGCCGAATCCTGTACGACCAGATACAGCGAGGACACGGGATACGTCACCAGTCGCTGCACTCCCGCACGCGTGAGCGGGCGGAGACCGCGACCGCGGATCGCCGGAGCCACCCCCTCCGGAATCTCCTGGGTGAACCCGGTGAACACCGAGCCGCCCTCGCGCCAGCGCGACAAGTCCACCGACGCCGCATCGGCGGAATAGACCCACCCGCGGTTCACAAGAACCGCACTGTCCTGCCCTGGCACGCGAACAGGCGTAAGGATGTGCACTCCTGGCGACCCGTTCCGCGAGCGCCCGGTTACGACGAACTCATTCGCAAAATCCGGCTCACCCTCCACGCGCACGCGACGATTCACGGGCTCAGGCGCTGAACGCACCTCGTGGAATGATCGCGGCGGAAGCGCAAGCTGTGATGCGATCTCCGCGTTCGCCGATCGGCGTTCGGCGCGTCGAGCCAGTTGCCAGAATCCCAGGCGAATGAAGAGCGCGGCCAACACGCCGGCGAGCGACACAAACGCAATCAACTTGCGGGTCACGATCGCTTACTTGCCTTCCGCCGCGCCGTTCATCACCGGAATCGCGAAGGCACCGGTGAGTATACGTCCCCCGCGCTTGACCTGGATGAACAGTCGGTACTCCCCGCTGGTGGGGAACGCGTATGGGAATTCAACGGAGTGCGCCGAGGTTTCGTCGGGCGAAGCGCTGGTGTGATTCGCGTGCTCGTCCGGGTTCAAGCGTCCCGCCTGCGTCGTGTCTCCACGATCGCGCGCGATGAAGGCCTGCTGCGCAGCCAGCGTCACGGTTCCCATCGGATGCAGGTGGACATACACCCGGCCGTCAAGACGGGCGACGACGCCATGGGCCGGCATCCCGAGATACGGGTCCAGCGAAAGGCTATCACCTGCAGCATTTCGCAGGACGACGCGAATGGACTGTTCGACGCGCGCACGAACGGGACCGCTCCCATCCATCGTCATTTCCATGATAGATCCATCGCCCAGCGTTACACGATTCCCGGTGGCTGGTTCGCCCACGTGCCACGCGTCGTCGGGATCTGTGAGCGCCGATGGCCGCGACGAGTCGCGCGATGTGAGAGTGAGTGAGCCGACGGTGGTGCGCTCGAATCCGGTTTCGTGGACGACGTCGCCAAACACGTGATAGGCCCCTGCGGGGAGCCGAGGGATGCGTACCGCGAGATCGGGCACCGCGGTCGTATCTAGCGGGCGCGGATGCAGGTGTGCAAACGCACCCGCGTCTCCTGCGCGAATGAGAAACAGGTGCATCAATTTCCCGTGGTCCCGAATGAGCGCTGACGGCCGACGCGGTGGCTGGAACAGCGTGTCGGTGATCGACAACTGCAATTCGTCACCACTCCACGACAGCGCCAGCCTCGACGGCGAGTACATGGTTCGCTCGTAGGCCGAGTCGACGGCCTTCCACCACCGTGCACCACCAAACAGTCCAAGCGCGAGGATTGGCATGGCAATGGCCGCCACTCGCTGCGCACGGCGGCGGCGAATTCGATCCAACACCTCGCTTGCCGGCAGCAGGCTCTCACCCGCTGCCTTGTACACGATGTTGACCAGCCCTGCGAAGAGCAGGCCGCCGAGGACGATGAGCAATGCCGCGAGTCCGCCATTCATCCCCAGACGTCCGGTGGCTACCGACGCGACAGGTACCAGCACATTGCCGGGCCCGTGCGCACCGTCGACGATGACGTCGACGCTGTAGGCGCCACGCGCCATCAACCACAGCGATCCCTCGAACGTTCCCGCGCTCCCTTGCAGCCGCCGCGTCTCGTCCGCCGAGGGAGCACCCTTGGAGCCAGCACGCCAGAACACGGGGCGAATCGACACGCGCTGAACGTCTGCGCCGGCTCGTACGGTGACCCGAGCGATCCCCGGCACGACCTCCGGGGGACGCACGACGACACTCACGTCGTACGAGCCAGCCTTGCCGCGGAAGAAGACGTCGGGTGAACCGATGTGCGCCGAGCATACGAAGGCAAGTGTCGCGATCGCGAACACCTTCAGTCCGCGCATCATCGACGTACCCGAGTCATCCACGTACCGAACCAGAGTCCCAGCCAGCTGGAGAACGCGCCGAGGAGCAAGGCGAAGCCCAGCTGGACCGCGAACGGTGCTGAACCGGGAGGGTCTTCAACGAAGGTGCGGCTCCACTCGACGCCGGCGGGCGGCATCCAGTACACGAAGTTCTCGGCGTTGAAGAACCAGTTGCGCGCGCTGGGCGTCATCAGGAAACGTGCGAACGGCCATTGTACGGCAATGAAGAGCGCCAGGAACACGGCGGAGAGAATCACCGCGAGCACAATCGGGCGTGCGCGGACCCGTCGCATGACGATGTCCACTCCCAGTGCCGGCACCACGAGCAGCACCGGAAAGGCGAGCCCCACCATACGGGTGACCGGCTGGTAGATCGGTCCCAGTTTCGGCGTTGCAGGGAAGAGCTGGATGATCCACATGAGCGTCAGCATGAGCACCATGAAGATCCCGGCAGTCAGCGTCCCCGCCCACGGCAGCTTTGACGCCTTCGACATCATGACGATGGCCATGGGATACGCCAGCATCGACACGATGTAGAAAAACCCGAGGTGCTGCTGGTTCCGGCCACTGTATTCGTACAGCATGATCGACCGATCCATCAGCAGGAGCGCACCGGCGACGAGCAGTCCCCACATGGCGGCATCGCGATGCCGTGTTTCGCGATTCTGCCAGGCGAGTGTCAGCAGCAGCGCGCCGACGCCAAGCGCGGCGATTCCCAGTGCCAGTACGGTGTGCGGTGGGCTGATGATCCGCACGTCAAGGCCGTAGGCGTCGTGCCACCAGTTGTCGAAGGGGGCGGACGTCACCATCGCGAGACATCCCCAGATACACACCCACGCCCCCAGCGGAGCGCGGAATCCCCAAAAACTGACGGACGCGTGGAGCGCACGCGGATCACGGCCGAAGGTCGTACGGAGTGCCACGTATCCCGATGTCAGTCCGGCCACCAGCCCGCCTGCCTGGATCAGCAGGTGTGCGGGAGTCCAGAAGGAATCGCGACCGATGGACATGTGCCACGAGATGTCCCAATACACGCCGATCATGACGCAGACCGCGGCAATGACGACCGTGGGCGCGTGCCACGCGAACGGCGCCGGCGCCGACGGGTCGTCGACGATGGGGCGCGTCGCATATTTGGGCGTCGTGCGCCGCAGGGCTGTTTCCATCAGAACAGTGTCATCTGTTCGCCGAGCCGCTCCGGTTCCACCGGCGTGATGCCGAGCATCCGCTGGAGCTCCCGCGCCGACGATGGTGAGTGTCCCGCGAAGTGATTGTTGACGTACCCATAGACCGTCCGTCCCTTCGCGGCGACCTGGGAAATCACTCCCGC
>DASPMP010000231.1:0-3594 GCA_035626995.1 Gemmatimonadaceae bacterium | reverse complement strand
ATGACGCAGCAACACGGCCCCGCATGGAGCGACGGCTCCGGCGGCGCGAACTAAGCGATCCGATAAACCGTCAAGCCGTCAAGCTGACAAGCCGCGCAGCGTCTCAGCGCGCGTGCTTGTACATCATCTCCACCAGCTCGTCGTACATTGCGTCCGCGCTCGCGTCCCCCTGCCTGATCGCGTCCGACGCGCAGTGCTTGAGATGATTCCGCATCAGCTCTCGCGCGACTGACCGCAGCGCCTCGTGCGCCGACGAGATTTGCGTCAGCACGTCGGCACAGTACCGCTCCTCCTCCACCATTTTCTGCAGGCCGCGGATCTGCCCCTCGATGCGCCGCAGCCGGGTGAGGTTGCGCGCCTTGATGTCGGGATCGACGCCGACCGCCTTGCGTCCTTCATCCGCGCCGACGCCGCAGGCGCAGGCTGCTGTCTCAGACATGGAACCTCCTCAGCCGAAGGGAATTCGCCACGACGCTCACCGAGCTGAATGCCATCGCCGCGCTCGCGATCACCGGCGTCAGCAACCCGGCGGCTGCCAGTGGGATGCCGATGACGTTGTAGATGAATGCCCAGAACAGGTTCTGGCGCATGAGTCGCATGGTGCGCTTGGCCAGCGAGATGGACGCCACCGCCGCGCGGAGATCGCCGCGCATGAGGGTGATGTCCGCGGCCTCCATGGCGATATCTGTCCCGGTGCCGATCGCGATCCCGACGTCCGCCTGCGCCAGCGCCGGCGCGTCGTTGATCCCGTCGCCAACCATCGCAACGACATGCTTCGCTGTCGCCGCGCCCTGGAGCCGCTTGATCTCCGCGACCTTCTCTTCCGGCAACACCTCCGCAACCACACGATCGATCCCGGCTTCGCGGGCGACCGCTTCCGCCGTACCACGTGCGTCGCCGGTGAGCATCACGACGGTGAGCCCCATGTGCCGGAGCGACGCGATCGCGTCGCGCGCGCCTTCCTTCACCGGGTCTGCAATGGCCATTACGCCAGCGACTGCGCCATTCACGGCAATCCAGACGGGCGTTCTGCCCGCAGCCGCGGTGTCGGCAACGGTCCGCTCGAGCGTCGACGTATCAGCGCCGACTTCGCGCATGAGCTTCGCATTTCCGATCGCCACCAGCTTGCCGTCTGCTTTCGCGACCACGCCCCGTCCGGTGCGCGACTCGAATTCGCTCGTGCGCGCTGGCGTGATCGCGCGCTCCTTCGCCGCGCGAACGATCGCGTCGGCCAGTGGGTGCTCCGATACCGACTCCACTCCCGCCGCGAGCGCGAGCAGCCCTTCCTCGTCGAACGCGGTTCCGGATGGGTGCACTGAAATCACCGTCGGGCGCCCTGACGTCACCGTGCCGGTCTTGTCCAGCACGACGGTGTCGATTTCCTGCGCACGCTGCAGTGCCTCGCCACCCTTGATCAGTACGCCGAGCTGCGCACCCTTTCCTGTCGCAACCATCAGCGCCGTGGGGACAGCGAGACCCATCGCGCAGGGACACGCGATGATCAGCACCGAGATGGCCGCGACCACCGCCCGCACCGGGTCGGCCAGGAGAAACCAGGCGACGAACGTCGCGATCGCAATCGACATCACCACCGGCACGAACACCCGGCTGACGCGATCGGCGAGATTCTGGATCGGCGCACGTGACCCCTGCGCATCGCGCATCAGCTGGACGATACGCGCGAGCGCGCTTTCCGAGCCAAGGGTGGTTGCCTTTGCCTTTACGGAGCCGGTGCGATTGATCGTGCCGCCGACGATGCGGTCTCCCTTCCCCTTCGCGACGGGCATCGGCTCACCGGTGAGCATCGACTCGTCCACCGCGGTCCCCCCGGAGATGACCTGCCCGTCGGCCGGAATCCGCTCGCCCGGGCGGACGACGAAGATGTCGCCAGCCTCGAGCTGTTCGATGGGGATCTCGACCTCCTTCAGATCGCGCAGCACGCGCACGGTCTTTGGCTGCAGGTCGGCCAGCGCGCGCAGCGCCGTCGTGGTCTGCCGCTTGGCCCGCGCCTCGAACATGTTGCCGAGGAGGATCAGGCCGATGATCGCGGCAACTGCTTCATAGTAGAGATCCGCGGGAAGGCCCCGCGTCGTGAAGAATCCCGGCCACACGGTGGCGAAGACCGAGTATGCGTACGCGGCTCCCGTCCCCACCGCGATCAGCGTGTTCATGTCCGCGGTGTGATGCCGGAAGGCACGCCAGGCGCGCGTATAGAACTGCCGGCCCGGCCCGAAGACGACGAAGGTCGTGAGCACGAACAGGACCCAGGGCATCCATGTGGCGTGCATGAACATCATCGGCAGCGCCATGCTGACCGCCGCAACCGCCAGGCTCACCCCGGTCTTCCATTTGAGTTTCTTAAGCTCCGTGGCGTGGGCCTGGTCCTGCCGCTCCTGCTCGACGAAGGCGTTGCGGTCGGCTGCCGGAAGCTCGGCGTCGTAGCCCGTGGACTTGATGGACTCGACAAGCGCGGCAGGAGCCACGGCGTCTTCGTCGTACGTCACGGTCGCATTGTTGAGCATCAGGTTGACGCTCGCGTCCCGCACTCCCGCGGTCTTCTGCAGCGCCGACTGCACCCGGCTCTGGCATGCCGCGCAATGCATTCCCGTGACCGGGATCGTGATTTTCGTCGACATGGGTTAGCCCTCCACGACGAGCTTGCCGTGCAGCATCGACATGCCGCAGGTGATGTCGAAGGTGCCCGCCTTCTCCGGCGTGAGGGACACCGGCGTCTTCTCGTGCGCCGGCAGAAATTTCCGAATGCGGAACTCCGGGATCACGATCTCCTCGGAGCAGCTCGACGTCTCCTGGCGGTTGAAGACGAGCCGCGCGGGGACCCCACGCTTCAGCCGGATGACGCCGGGGTCATAACCGCCGCGAACGGCGATCTCGACCTCCTGGATCCCACCCGCTCCCGCCGCTGCCGCCACGGCCGGCCGCTCTGCGAAGAAAAAATACCAGTTCACCCACGCGATGGCCGCGATACCGGCCGTGAGCACCACCCACTCTGACCCACCCATAAACTCTCCTTAAACTGCTTCAGAAGAGTTTACATACCCCCCTACCCTATGTCAACTGGACTGCTCTTAGACGGGCTTTCGTGAGGTCAATGGTGAAGGTTGAACCCTCTGCGACGGTGCTCTCGACCGTCAGGCCGAAGCCCAGCGCATCGCAGATCGCCTTGGAGATGGCCAGGCCCAGCCCCGTTCCGCCGTAGCTCTTGTGCGTCTCCGGGTTGGCCTGTTCGAAGGGCTCGAAGATGGCCGCCTGCCGCTCTGGTGGAATGCCGATGCCGGTATCGTGCACGGCAATCCTCGTCGGCCGGCCATTCTCGTCCGCTGACGCAATGACGACGACGCTGCCAGTGTGCGTGAAGCGCAGCGCGTTGCTCGTGAGGTTGATGATCACCTGACGCAGCAGCACGCCGTCGGTCTCGATGGGCACCGTTTCGTCCGGAACCTCGGCGCGCAGCTCGACGCCTGCCTCGCGCGGCTGGCCTTCCAGCTGCGCAACGACATCGCGAACCAGCTGATCCACCGCGACAAGCCCCTGCGTCACCGTGAGTCGTCCGGCTTCGACCTTCGCGATGTCGAG
>DASPMP010000230.1:0-2294 GCA_035626995.1 Gemmatimonadaceae bacterium | reverse complement strand
ATCGGGAGGAAGCTCGATCTCTTCCTGCGCGATCACCTTGCCATTTTCCTCAACGACCATCGGCACTTTGTCGCCTTCGAATCCCCGCTGCCGGATCACCACACTGGCGACGAACGATGTTCCCTCCAGCACCTGCCGAGGAAGCTCGACCCGCTCGATCTCGGCGTCGCGATCGAACCGCTCGGCGCCAAGGCCGACGGCGAACACCGGCACGGATCGCGCGCGCAGGGACTGCAGTTCGTCAGCGACGGCCTGACTCGCGTTGTCGGCGCCGTCGCTCAATACGATCAGGCCCGAGAGCGGTACGGCATCCAGCTCCTGGCGCGCGCTCGCGATCGCGTCGCCTACCCGCGTCTCCACCCCTTCGAAGCCGAGCGATGAAATCGCCTCGATGCGTTCCAGCGCGGTCCCGAACCGGAAGAGCCGGACCTGGAACTTCTCACGCAACCCCGCGATCAGCGAGCTGTCGCCCGATCCCATGGCAGCGCGTACGACGTCTGCGCGCGACTGGCCATTGTCCGCGATCTGCATGCTGCGCGAATCGTCGATGAGCACGCCAACAAAATTTCGTTGCGGCACCGGCGCGCTGATGAGGAGCATCGGACGGAACAGGCACACGACGACGACGAGAAGGACTGCCGTGCGAATCGCGGCGAGCACCAGCCGATCGCGTCCCGTGCTGTGCGCGCCGACCCGCCCATAGGTGACAACCGCGGTGGCAACCACGAGCGCGGCAACGGCGAGGCCAATCGCCAGCGGTCCGGCGATACCAAACGCCAGCTGCCCCTCTGCGAACACCGCCGGGCGGTACTTGAACAGCAATTGGAACGCGCTCTCGAGCGACGGCATCTGGTCGAGTTCGGGGTGCGTGCAGGGGCGAGGGGCCTCACCTCATGATACCCCGCAGGCACCCGTAATGTTGAGACAACTCCTGAGCGCAGGTGGTTGCCGTCGTGCGCGCCGGAACGCATCTTCGTTGGGCTCCCCGATGCGGTGATCAGTCTCGCGTACTTCGGGAATTACCTCCGGTGCGATTCGTGACCTGGGCGGAATATCAGGTCGAATGCCAACCACACGATTCGCGATACGGGGTACAGCAGGAAGGGAGCGAGCACCATCAGCGCAATCGCCCCGAACCAGATCGCGTTCCACGCGATGTCCGGGTAGGTGACATAGATCGCGAGACCTACCACGAGCACCGCCAGCCCCTCCGACAGGGCAATATTGAACATCATGCCCCCGAGCCAGTAGTCATGGCTCTCGCCACGCTCCAGCAGAATTCCGCAGGCCGGGCAGCGCTTCTGCACCTTGAACCACGAACGAAACAGACCGCGCGACCCGCAATTCGGACAACTCGCGATCATCGCCCGACCAAGCATGCGCACCGACGAGGGTGCCGAGCGACTTGTCATGTCGTGAAGTTAGTGTCCCAACGTCACTTGCACCGCCTCACGGTCGTCATACGTTCAATCCATATGCTTCGTTTGCGCCTTCTCCTCATCGCTGCCGTGCTCGTCGCCGGATCGCCGGAACTTGCCGAAGCGCAGTGCCCGGACGGTTCACCACCGCCGTGCCGGTCGCGCACCGTCGCAGCCGCGCCACGGCGCGTCAATCCGCCCCTGGACGACCGGACGTGGATCGTGGTGCCGTTCGATAACCTGGCGAAGGCCGAGGACATCGATTGGTTGCGCAACGCCGCGGTAAACCTTCTGTACCTCGACATGTCACGGTGGCGGGACATCCGTGTCGTGGACGACGAGCGCGTAGCGGACCTGGTTCGTGAAGTGCCGGAAGCAAATACGGCGTCATTGTCACTCAATGCAGGATTGGCGGTCGCGCGTCGCGCCGGCGCGGGGAAGCTCGTCATGGGAGACCTGCTCCGGATCGGGAATCGCACCGCCGTGACCGCAAAGATCTACGACGTTCGGAATGGCCAGCGCGTGCGTTCGGTGCGTGAGGAAACCGCGATTCAGGACTCGGTGATGCCGATGTTCGGCAAGCTCGCGCGCCGCATCCTGAATCTCGCGCCGCCGGGCGGTGCGCAGGTTGGCGCGCACGGCACATCCCGCGTCGACGCCTACCAGGAATACGTGGCCGGGCTCGAGGCGATGAACCGCTTCGACCTCACCGCCGCCCGCACGCGCCTGGAGAAGGCCGTCGAGCTGGACTCCGCCTTCGCGCTGGCGCATTTCAAGCTCGCGACGGTCATCGGCTGGATCGATCCGGGCTTGCCGGAGCGGCGGCGGCATGCCGAAACGTCCGCGCGACTGCAGGCCGGCCTGCCACCGCGCGAG
>DASPMP010000229.1:0-15159 GCA_035626995.1 Gemmatimonadaceae bacterium | reverse complement strand
TACCAATCGACGCGACCCTTTCCGCGGAATCGACGGCGCCTGCGTCGCGGAGGCGGATGCCGCAACCTGCGGCGCTGACGTCGCGGACGAAGCCTGCGGCACCGGAGTCAGCACCGTTGCCTGTGCACTGGGGCGAGTGATGGGCACAGGACTCATGGGCACACTGAGCCGCGCAGGTTTGTGTTCAGTGCTCCGGGCGATGGCCATCAACTGCGTGCGCACCATGTCCAGCGTCGCCGGCGCCGGATGCCCGAACGCGGCGATCGCTGCATCGAGATCGGGAAAGCGATCCGCGGGTTCCTTGGCCAGCATTCGCGTGATGGCGTCCGCCACGGACGCCGGCAGGTCAGGGCGATCCTGGCGGATATCGGGCGGTGGACTGAACAGCTGCTTCGTCACGATCTCGGCGAACGTGCCGCCATCGAAGGGCTTCTTCGCCGTGAGCATCTCGTACGCGACGATGCCGAAGGCATACTGGTCGGAGGCGCCGGTGAGGGTCTTGTTATGGAACTGCTCGGGGCTCATGTAGTGCGGCGTCCCGATGGTGGTGCCCGTCGCCGTGAGGTTTTGTGCGTCCGTGAGCTTCGCGATGCCGAAGTCGGTCACCACAGCCCAGCCATTCTCGTCGATCATGATGTTGGCGGGCTTGATGTCGCGATGGATGACACCGCGATGGTGCGCGAACGACAGCGCACTCCCCGCCTGCTGCAGGATGAGGCGCGTGCTTTCGAGATCCAGTGCGCCTCGCTCGCTGATGATCGAGTCGAGTGAGCGTCCCTCGATGCACTTCATGACGAAGTAGACCAGCCGCGGCGTGGAACGCACGCTGTGGATCTGGACGATGTGTGGATGACTGAGCCCGGCGGCCATCTGCGCCTCACGCTTGAACCGATCCACCATTGCGGAGCGGCCGATCAGCTCCGGCAGCATGGTCTTGATCGCGACCCGGCGATTCAGCGAGACGTCGCGCGCCAGGTAGACAGCCGCCATCCCGCCGCGCCCCAGTTCACGCTCGATCTCGTACTCGCCCGCAGTCGCATCCTGCAGCAGCGGCAACAGCAGGTCCTGGCCTTCGATAACGGTGCCCGCGGGATCGGGCGATGGCGTTCCTGAACCGCGCCCTTCGGTTGCGCTCATCGCAGACCGCCCGGACCACGGAGCACGTGTCCCGCCTTCGCGCCGGTATGTCGCCCACGCTCGACGGTCACGACGCCGTTCACCAGCACCCAGTCGATCCCGCTGGGAAATTGCATCGGGTTCTCGAAGGTCGCGCGATCGTCGAGCGCGTCGTAGTCGAAGATCGTCACGTCCGCCCAGTTTCCAACGACGATCGTCCCGCGATTCGGCAGGCGCATCCGTGTCGCCGGCCAGCCCGTCATCTTCCGGATGGCTTCAGGCAGCGTGAGCACGTTGCGCTCCTTCACATATTTCACGATCACCCTCGGGGCGTTCCCGAACGCACGGGGGTGCGGCAATCCAGTCTGGTCGGTTGCGCCGGCGTTCGCGATCGCGCCTGCGTCGCTGCCGATGCTGGTCCACGGAAAGCGGAGCGCAGTTTCGACGTCCTGTTCGCTCATCATGTGATAGATGCCCATCACCCGGCCCTGCCCTTCCAGGACGAGATCCCATGCGGCGTCCGCCGGATCCTTGCCGAGCTCGCGTGCGATATCGGCGATCGTCCGCTGATGAAAGCGAGCGTTGGCAGCGTTCCGCGCGTTGACCAGCACGACGCGATCCCATCCACCCGACGCCTCGACGATGTTCCACCATCCCGGTGATCCGGTGACGAGCTCCCGCTTCAGCCGCGCGCGGATTGCCGGGGTGTTGAGACGCGCGCGCAGCGAATCATTCCCGCCCTCATGCGCCCACGCCGGGATCGTCGCTTCGAGTCCCGTGCCACCAGCGGTGTAGACGTACATGTCGGCGGCCACGTCCACGCCGCGCGCGCGTGCGGCCTCGATGGTCTGCCGAACGGAATCCATGAGGATTCCCCATCCGGGTTTATACGCCACCTTGAGATGGAAGATCTCGCCGGGAAGGCTCGCGCGCTCGGCGATGGTGATCAGCTCATTGATCGCGCCGACGACACCACGTCCTTCGTCGCGAATGTGACTGGCGTATGTGCCGCCGTAGGCAGCCACCGCGCGCGCCAGTTCGACCAGCTCGTCCGTGCTGCTGTAGCTCGACGGGGGATAGATCAGCGCGGTCGTCATCCCCATCGCGCCACCGCGCATGGCGGTGTCCATGATGGCGCGCATCCGTGCGAGCTCCGCGGCGGTCGGGGCTCGTGCACTTCGACCAATGACCGCCACGCGCGCCTGGGTTGCGCTGAAATACGTGCCGAAATTGATGCTGATTCCGCGGGCTTCGAGCGTGTCGAAGTACGACGCGACCTGTGCCGCGGGGACCGGCGTTCCTCCTTCACCGCCAATCGCCGTGGTGACGCCAGCCCGCACCTTGTTCTCCGCCAGTCCATTCCTCGGCAGTACCGCGCCCGACTGGTCCATCATGTCGATCCATCCGGGGCTCACGTACTTGCCCGTGGCATCGATCTCCGTACGACCGCGCTCCGGGATCACACCGATCCGCGCGAACCGGCCAGCGCGAATTCCGATGTCGGCACGGATCCATGGATTGCCCATGCCGTCGAGGACGCGGCCGTTCCGGATTACGACATCGAAGGAGTCGACGGGAGCGTTCGCGCGACGCTCGAGGATGAGCCCGGGCGCTGCCTCCAGCGTTGTAGCTGGCGGCGCGGTCGCCGGCTGGGGTGCGGGGCCAGCGACTGGCGCCGGCGTGCAGCCAACGATCGCCAGGAACACCAGCGAGTACATGCGCGGACGTGACAACGCCCCTCCCTTAGCGCGCAAAGTTCGCGTTGTGCCAGAAGACGGAGCGCGCGCCGGCGCGGCGAGCCTTGACCTGGAAGACGCCGCTGGTGATTCCGCTGGCGAGCGACCCGAGCGCGAGCAGCCCAATGGTCAGCGCCTCATCGTCATCGTTGTTCGTGCAGATGCCGAACATCGATTCCGGATTGCAGTTGTACTGGTCCGCGACCACCCATGCGGTGCCGAGCAGCAGGCCGCTGATGACGCCAAAGACGAGCGACCGGGAGCTGTTTCGTTCGAAAGAGCGACCATAGTGCACCGCGGAGTCGCCCTGGACCAGGCGCGCCAGTCGCGGTGGGCGGAAGAAGCCTGGCTGGGCGACGATCGCGCCATCGCTCCCGCGTCGGATGCGGGCCCCGTCGATCCAGAGAGCGCACCTCACGTATGCCGCCGACGCGCCGACGGCGCACTCTGTTGCCGGCTGTGGAGCGTCCTGCGCCCCTGCGCCCGGGACCGGGACGACCGCCAGGACTGCGGCCGCGACGAAGGTACCGATAGGACTCATGGACCGTGACTCCGTTGGATGCTGCGGGGCCGCGCTCAGGCCCCTGCTCACGGTCCAATATGCACGACTACCGCGCCATGCTACAGGCGGTAGAGGTAGCTCGCCTTGACGAAGAACCCGTCCCGCGTGCGTTCCAGCAGGGATGGCGTGAAGAATTCCGGGGACGCCAGCGTCGAGCCGTATCCCAAGAAGAACACGGTCCCCGGATTCGGCTGGTAGGAGAACAGCCCGTCCCAGCGCAACCCGCCGCGTTCCTGCGCGGCCGCCCGACGGAAGGTGCCGTCGCCATTCATGATCAGGATCGGATTGTTCGTCCGGCTGTCGTCGCGCAGGGAATCCACCCGCGTTGCGTCGTACTGGCCCACGAGGCGCACGAAGACGGGACGCGCCACCTGGTACTCCAACTTCACGCGGGGGATCATCCGCCGCCGCACCAGTGAACCATCGGACACGCGGTGGTACCGCTGTTCCACATAGCGGGACTCGACCCGCATCCGGTCTGTCGGCCGCCAGTTGAGGTTGATCGTGGTGAACGCGATCCACGCCGACGACCACTCGTCAAAGTTGTCATCGTGGCCCGCCGTGAGCCCCAGGCTCCCCGAGAACTGCTGCCATTGCGGCGTGGAGATGTTCAGGTCGATACCGTAGTTTGGCAGCCGATCCGTTCCCACGTATGGCACGGTATCCGTGACGGCGCCGCCCGCGTCACGCTGCTCGATGTAGAAATTCTCATACAGGAACCCGGGATACTTGAACGACTCCACGAAGGTGAACAGCCCGGTGCGCCATCCGCCGCGCCACGAGATGTTCGTGGATGTCTGGAGCTTGATGTCGTTTGGTTCCGTGCCGTTCATGAACCGGTCCCACTCCCACGTGCCGTCGACGATGCCGGAAATCGACAGCGCCTCGATCCGGCTGTCCTTCGGGAAGAAGCTCCACCGCGGCGTCACGTTCGCGTGCGCAATGCCGGCGCGCGGGATAAAGCCACTGGCCGTGTAGAACTCGGGGTGCACCCCTTCCACGACCATGCTGAGGCCGCGCGCGCGCCCCGGCTTCACCAGGGCAAAGTCGAACAGTGGCCGAGTGGCCTGGCTGAATCCCGGCAAGCGCGTCATGCTCCCAGCGACCTGGCCAGCGAAGACGAACTTCCCGAGGAGCAGTCGCGTGTCCACCCCCGCGACGCGGTTGTACGTGCTTCCTTCGGTGCGATCGGTGAAGACGACACCGGCATTGGATCCGGCGCCGAGGTCGCGGCGCACCCGTGCGATGGTGAAGAGCGGGTTGTCGTCGCCCGATGCGGAAACGGTGCGGTCGTCCATCGCCGACAGCACACCGACGTTGAAGTCCCCGACCTTCCCCGACGCCTTTGCCGCGCCGACCGGTGCCGCGATGTTGCGCGTGTAGATGAGCGAGTTCGGGACCTCGAAGTTTTCATTCGCCTCGAGGAAGAACGGCCGCTTCTCAGGAAAAGCGATCGCGGCGCGCGGGTCGAACACCACCTGGCCGACGTCTGCTTCCACCTGTGAGAAGTCGGGATTGATGGTGCCGCTCACACTCAGGTTCGGCGTCGCTCCCCACCGGAGGTTGCCGCCGTATTCCGGATCGCTGGTGCGATACGCCCAGCGCTGGTCGGTCGGTGACCGCATGGCGCCGGTGGACTGCGACGTCACCACCGGGTTGACGTCGAGTACGAGCCCGCGTCGCAAGCCGGTCAGGCCGCGCAGCATTCCGCTCTGCGCCAACAGGGACGCCCGGCTGTTCTCCGCCGGAGCCCACGACTGCACGGTTCCCGAATGCTGGACGTGCCGCATCACGTGCAGCCCCCAGCTCTGCTGCTGCGACTGCTGGTAGCGCAGGCTCTTGAAGGGGATGCGCATCTCGATGGTATACCCCGAGGCATCCACCTTACCCTTCGACTCGAAGACGAAGTCTGGGCTCTGGTCAGTGGTCCCCGAGCCACTTCCACCCTCGGTCCAGATTCCATCTCCCTGCACGCCAAGCGCATTCGCCATGATGACGAACGCACGCCGTCGGTCGGCAAAGGTGTCGAAGTACAGGCGGACGTGATCTTCGCTCGCGATCCGGTCGCGATCCGCGAGGGTGTTCACGACGTTGCCGTGCGGCTCGAAGGCACGGATGGCGACATACATCGCGAGATCCGAATACATCACCCGCACCTCGGTGCTGTCATCGGCGGCGGTGCCGTCCACCGGCGTGTACTGCGAGAATCCCGTGAGCAGCGCGGCGCTGTCCCATTCCGCGCCGGTCAGGTTCCCGTCGATGCGCACGTCGTGGGAGATTCGCGGCACCGCAACTTCCGTCTGCCCCTGTCGCCCATGATATGTGGACGACATCTCCGGCCTCGGCGGCTGTGCGATGGCGAGTTCGGGAATGCAGAGCGCCGACAGGCAAAGCAGCGATGGCGGAACGAGGCGGGAGAGAAGGCTCATGCCGGAAATGTCATGCGCGTACCGGACGGCTGCCACTGGGTTGTTTGGGTGACACTGAATCGGTCCCGTTCACCACCACCGGGATGCCAACCATCCCTGCCCAACCTCGCCGTCGGTCGCGCGCGACGGCGCTGTGTCAGCCTGGCCTGGACTTCCGGGGACGGCGTGAGCTTCCCTGTCGGGCGAGCTGTTTCGCCGCCGCCGCGAGGAGAACTTTGACGACGTTGGGCCAGATGTACTCGCGCGCTGTTGTGCGCGCCTGTCGTCGGAGGCGCGCGAGTCGGCGCGGAGAGTTGGAGAGTTGCTCCCAGCGCTCCACGATCTCCATCGGTTCCAGCGTCTCGAGCACGACGGCGTTGCGTCCGGTGACCGCGTAGTCCTCGCCGGTGCCGCCGGTGTAGGCGATGCCTCCCGCCGCCATGGCTTCCAGTCCGACCAGACCGAATGGCTCCGACACCGAGTTCGCGAGCACGCCATCGCATACCCTATATAGCGTCCGCGCGAGTGCCGGTGTCACGCCGAAGCCGAGGCTGATTACGTCGACGCCGCTGCGAATGTGGTCGGCGAGCGAGTCGCGGAATGTCTGCTCATCCGGAACCTGCGCGACACGGAGGCCGTGCATCTCCGCCTCAATGGTGATCGCCAGCGCTCCTCCCTGCCCCGTGGGGCCGCCCGCGCGCCCGATGAGGATCATCCGACGCGCCCGCTCGTGCGAATGCCGGATGGCCTCGAGCGCCTGGCTCCATCCTTTCTCACGCTCCCAGCGCGCCATCTTGAAGAACAATCCGGGCCGCAGCTCGCGAGCGACGCGCCCGAGCGCCTCCACCGCGAACGCGAAATCGTCGCGCAGCACGGGCTGGAGCAACTCTTCGGAAATGCCATTCGGGATCACCAGCGCGTCGGCGCCACTCGCGCGGATGATCGAGCGCATGTACTTACTCACGCCGGTGATCGTGATGGCAGCGGAGAGCACTTTCCAGTCGAGCCGCTCGAAACCGTAGGGGTTATTCGCGTTCCAGAACATCACGCACTTGTCGCGCGCCGCGCGCTTGCGCAGGTCGTCGGCGAGCAGGATCCCCGTGCGTGCGGTCTGCCAGTCCTCCAGCATGATCACAGGGGTCTTGCCGGCGGAGAGCGCGGGAATGATCACCTGATCGCGCACCCAGGGGGGCAGCGACTTCTCCATGTCCGCGCGCTTTGCATCCTGTCCTTCGTACACACCGGTTGGGCAGTTTCGGCTGATCCATTGTCCCCACCGGTGCAGCACGAGCTTCCCGTCCATCCGGGATTCTTCACCGGGCAGTTTCGGGTCGCCGATGAAGAAGAAGTGGGTCTCGAACCCCGCGGCGGCCAGCGTTTCCGCCAGGCCGGTCATGCGCACGCCGAGCCCGCCCGCCTGTGAGTATGCGTCGGGGCCTTCGAACGAGATCAGGATGAAGACAGACTCGGAGGGGGTCATCTCGCGCACCCCTCAATAAAACCCGTCCGCGACTCCGTAGAGAGATTATCGCAACTTCGACCGGCGCCTCGGCAGTTGAAAGCCCTCAAGGAGGCCCCGGATTACTCTGATCAACAGCCGGATTTCTTCTGAACCCGATCACATCTTGCCTCTGCGTCTCTGCGTTGAATCAGCTGGTCGCTGTAATTCGAAGCGCAGAAAGAACTAAACGCAGAGACGCAGAGGCGCAGAGGCGCAGAGGTGTAAGTGCACGAGACAGCTATCGCGTGATCGCGCGCAGTCGCTCGAGCGACTCGGCGATGCGCGATTCCATCCGACGGGTATTGTCGGACACATCCAGCGCGTCGATCTGGCGCTCGATGTCCCGTACCAGGCCGCGGACGTCGAGGTCGGCGATGCGCTGCTGGACCTCCGCCACGCGGCCATCGAGATCGAAGTCGCGAATGCGCTCCTGGATGCGCGCGATTTCCCCATCGACGTCCATCGACGCGATGCGATGCTCCACCGCACGGACCCGCGCGTCCGCATCGTAACCACGGATCTCACGCTCGAGGTCCCGGATGCGCTCCTCGTGGCGGCGGATGCGCCGATCGATCCGCTCGCGTTCCTCGGAACTTGCATCCCATCGCGACGCCTTGAGGGAGGAGATCGCGCCGCGCTCCGACGAGATTGCGCCATGCAGCGAGCTCAGATGTCCGCGAATAGACGAGATCTCCCCGCGCAGGCTGCTTTCCCGACCGCGCCACGACGAAATCTCGCCACGCATCGAGCTCAGCTCGCCCTTCAACGACGAGATCTCGCCGAACATGCTGCTGCGCATGCCGTGGATGCTCGAGATCTCGCCCCGCAGTGAGCTCGCCCGGCCACGCAGCACGCTGAGCCGCCAGCTTTCGTCGAGGACGTTGAACAACGCTGCCTGCCACGCGGTCGCAGCCGCATCGACGGGACGGCTGTCACCATTCACGGTATACGTGACGCGCCCGTTGGCAATCTCCATGTGCCGCACGTCGCGGGACGTCCTCGTCTCCAGCACCACGACGCGCGCATGCCTCGACCAGGCGCTAGGGACGACGTCCCCGTCCGGGTCCATGTCCCGGCCGAGGGCGCACACGCGCATGCCATTGAAGCTTTTCTCGATGATGTAGTCGGAACCGCTGTGGCCTACGCGTTCATGGATGCTCGTCGAGCCGCCATGATCCGACATGGAAATGCTGCCATTGAAATTGTCACCGTCGCCGATGCTGCAGCGTTCGTCCGAGCGCGCCTGACGCTCGAATCGCGGCGACGGACTTGCCATGGCGGGTGCATAGCGCTCCACGCCCTGGCTTGCGCGCTCCGAGATACGCTCGCGGGCCGATTCAATCTCGCGTCCCGCGGCGGCGGCAAGCTTCTTCGCTCCTGCACCGATGGCGGCGAGGCGCTCGTTGCCAACCTCCACTGGCTTCGCGGCAGCGACAGTCGTCGCCAGCAACAAGGTACCGGTGGCCACGAGGATGGGACGGCCGCGGCGCGCGCGCCGTGACTTGTCGAGAATTGCCATGAGTCTCGTCTCCAGAATGCTGCGGCGCACGATTGGAAGTGCGGCGCTGAGTCTCGGCGCCGGGGCCTCGGCGAAGTCCAGAAGCACGGTCGCGTAATTCGACGGACGCACCCCCGCCTCGAGGACCGCCTCGTCGCACGCCTGTTCGCACGCCACCGTCGCACGACGCGCGGCGAGCCACGCCAGCGGGTGCATCCAGTAGAGTGCGAGCGCGATGCGCGAGACGACCAGCCGTAACGGGTCGCGACTGGCGATGTGCGCCATCTCGTGGGTGATGACGATGTCGCGCACATCGTCGGTCCAGCCCAGGGCGTGGGCCGGAACGAAGATGACGGGACGCACGATGCCTCCCGCCATTGGCGTCCGGATGGCCGTCGACGCCAGCACACGCACGCGCGTGGTGATGCCGAAGCGCGCGGCGATTCTATCGGCGGTGGTGCGCCAGCCGGCATCATCGAGCGGCGTGGCGCGACGTTGGACCAGATGCACGCGCAGGAGTGACACGAGGAGCATGACGAGGCTCGCGATGGCACCGGCAAGCCACAGGCGCGTCAACGCGGAAAGCACTTCCGCGGTAGACCAGCGCGACACTTCCGTCAGCCGGTCCTGGACACTCGACGCAAGCCTCGCCGTCAGCGTCTGCGGTACGGGAGCCTCCGACGTGACGGGCCGCTGGACGTACAGCACGCGCGAATTGCCGAGCAGCGAGGTGTCGATGTCGACGATCGGCAGCGGCGGAATCACGGGGACCACGCTGACCGAGTCGATGACCGGGGGCGGCGGCGTTCGCACCGATGGAACCCGCAGCGTGAACCCCGGCACGAGCAACGCGACTACAGGCGTCGCCAGTAACGCGACGAACACGGCGCTCCACATCTGGTGGCGCACCACTGCCGACGACCGCCGAAGGAGGCGCGCAAGAATCAACGCGCCCGCGAACACCACACTCACCTTGAGCAGCAGCACTACTCCGGACGCGAACATGCTACCGTCCCTCCTTTGCGGCCTGATCGATCAGACGCTTGAGCCTACGACGTTCGTCGTCGCGAAGTTCCCCCGGCTTCATGTCGAGCAGAGCTGTCAGCGCGGATTCCACCGAACCGCCGAAGAAGGTCCGAACCACGTGACTCAGCTCCGAGCGCTGCGCAGCCTCGCGTGGCACGGTCGGCAGATAGGTATACCGCGGTCCATCCTGCTCGATGCGCAGGTGTCCCTTCGCAACCAGCACCCGCAGGATCGTCCGCACTCCCGCATCCGTCGGCGGATCCGTCATGTCGTCCCGCACATCCGCGGCAGTCGCCTGGCCGCGCGCGTACACGATGTCGAGGATTTCCTTTTCCCGCTTGCTCAGTGCCGGTCGTGCAGGACTCATGGGCGCAACCATACGGGCGCGATGTGTAAAAAGCAACACTTCCTGTGCAGAAATGAACACTGCACGATGTGGATCCCAGGCAGGACAGCGGAGTGTCCCCGTTCAGGAACACTCAGGGGCCTTTCAGCGACCCTCCTCGCAGGCGAACTCTGCGCGGAGCAATGAGTTAGGAATTTTGTTAACGCTGGCCATCCCCATGCGTCACCGCCGCGGCACATCCCCTTCGGAGGCAGTTGTGCCATCCACTCGTCGGATACCCGTGTTTGCAGCATTTGCGTTTGTCGTCACTCCGGTCGTCGCTGCCACCGGACAATCGTCGGTCACCGTCAGCCCCTTCGTCTCCTACATCCCCAGCGCCGCTACCAATCCGCTCGCTGGATTCGCCCTCACCTTCGGAGGAACCACCGGCTTGGCGCTGCGCAGCGGCGCAGAGATGTCCATCTCCAACCCGCCGATCGACAGCCTCAGTGCCGGCGGCTATCGCCCCTGGGGCGCTGATGCCGACGTCATGCTCTTCCTCGGCGGGCTCGGTGGCGGTGCGACAGTGTTCAGCAGGTCGCTCTCTCCATACGCGTTCGCCGGCATCGGCATGATGGGTGGTGACAGCGCCGGCACCAACGTGGTGCGGCACGGGTGGAGCTATGGACTTGGCGCCGCCATCCCGCTCGGGCTGCATGCGGATGTCTTCGCGGAAGCGCGCTGGCGCATGTCGGAGTACGTCCTGCCAACGTCGCAGGGCGCGCCCGATTCGAAGAGCGCGATGCGGTTCGGCCTGTCATTCCATGTGGGTGGCGGGAGCGCTGGTCCGGTGCGGTCGTCGCCCCGGGGACGTCGTCATCGTGTGGACGTCGCCGAGGAGCCGCGCGACGTGGAGTATGTCGTGACGCCCGCGCCTGCGGAGCCTCAAGTGGTGGTCGTGACGCAGCAGCCTGCACCGCCACCGCAGGTCGTGGTGGTCGAGCAGGAACGCGAGCCTGAGCCTGTGATCGTTGTCGCGCCCGAGCGCTCGCGTCATGGCCGGACGGGAACAGTCGTCGTCGCGCAGGACGCGCCGGTGATCGTCGCGTCGCCGGAACGCACGCGTCCTCCGCGCCGTGTGTATGGTCGCGCACCTTCGCGGGCGACGATGCCTGCGCCGGACGCGGTCAGCAGCCGCGCCACCAGCAGTCGGCAACGGGTAGCGTCACCACGTGTCACCGTGCGAAGCCCCGCTCGTACGCAGGTCCGCACGCAGCCGACGCAACCGACACGCACCCGCGTTGAGGCGCCGGCGAAGACGACGACGAAGGCGCGCGCCGCGGCAACGCGCGGACGAGTTCCGGTCGCATCCACCCGCCAGCGCAGCGATACCGTGCGCGTCACTCGTCGGCCGAGGTAGCTACACTGATTGGCTTAACGGCTGGGGCATGGCGATCTTCCGGCATGCCTCATGCCGTCCGTTTCGTGTCCGTCGCCGCCATCCTGTTGGCCACGGCCTGCTCTGCCCGATCCACCGGTACCGGTCCCTCGCCAGACGCGGGGCCGCCACAAGTCATGCGCGAGATGCGCGGCCTCTGGATCGCCACAGTGGCCAACATCGACTGGCCATCCAAGCGCACCCTCACGGCGGAGCAACAGCGCGCGGAGCTGATCGACATCTTCGATCGCGCGGTGGACGCCGGCTTCAATACCATCGTCATGCAGGTGCGCCCGGCCAGCGATGCGGTGTATCGCTCAGACCTGGAGCCCTGGGCGGCGCTCCTCACCGGCACGCAGGGAACCGATCCCGGCTATGACCCGCTGGAGTTCGCGGTCGCGGAAGCGCACGCGCGCGGCCTCGAGCTGCATGCGTGGATCAACCCGTTCCGCGCGGGCAATGCGCCGGACACCACTGTCCTCGCGCCGAGTCACCAGTGGCACACGAACCGGAGCATCGTGCGTGTCTACGGCGCGCAGCTCTGGCTCGATCCAGGGGAGACCGCCGCGCGCGACCACTCCCTGCGCGTCGTCACGGACATCGTCCGTCGATACGACATCGACGGCATCCACATGGACGACTACTTCTATCCGTATCCTGTCGCCAATCCTGCGGGCGGCGGGAATCTCGTCTTTCCGGACAGCGCGAGCTACGCGCGTAGCGGCTCCACGCTCTCGCGCGACGACTGGCGGCGCGAGAACATCGACCGGTTCGTCGAGCGTCTGTATTCCGAAGCGCACGACATCAAGCCGAACATCAAGGTCGGCATATCCCCCTTCGGCATCTGGCGCCCCGGGAATCCGCCGAGCGTCCAGGGATTCGACGCCTACGCGAGCATCTATGCCGATGCGAAGAAATGGCTGCAGTCGGGATGGGTGGACTACTTCGTCCCCCAACTCTACTGGGCCATCAGTGCACCGCAGCAAAGTTTCCCGGCGCTCCTGGACTGGTGGATCTCGCAGAACACCGCGAGCCGCCATGTGTGGCCGGGCCTCGCCACCTATCGCTCGGCGGCGCTCAGCAACGGCTTTGCCCGCAACGAAATCGCCGAACAGGTGAAGTTGATGCGCGCGCGTCCCGTCTCGCAGGGACATGTCATGTACAACACGACGACGACCCTCAAGCGCGACAACGGCGTCCTCGCGACCATCCGGCCGCTGTACGAACAGCCGGCGATCTCGCCCGCATTCCCGTGGCTGGACAACTCGCCGCCGTCCGCGCCGACCGTGAGCGTCGTGGGAAGCACCGTGCAGATCACCGCGACGGGCGACGCTCCCCGCTTCTGGCTCGTCCAGGCGCACACGAGCGGCGGGCTGCTCGGCCGCGCGCGGTGGGTCACCCGGGTGGTGCCGGGAAGCCAATCGACCGTGACCCTGGACTCGAACGTGGATCGCGCCCTGGTCAGCGCGATCGATGCCGCCGGGAATGCCAGTGGGGTGACGGACGCGCGGCAGTGATTATTGTATACAGTCATGCAGACTGCCAGTGCACTCGCCGAGGCGCCTCCGGCGCGCGAACCCTACTACCTGCCCGTCGCTGACGAGATCCAGGTTTTCGAACACTGTCACCAGCGCGCGCTTCCCGTCCTGATCAAGGGACCGACCGGTTGCGGGAAGACGCGCTTCATCGAGCACATGGCGTGGCGGCTCAAGCGCCCGCTCATCACCGTCTCCTGTCACGATGACCTCTCGAGCAGCGACCTGACTGGTCGCTGGATCGTGAAGGGGTCCGAGACCCATTGGGTGGACGGCCCCCTGGCTGCCGCGGTGCGGATCGGCGCGATCTGCTATCTCGACGAGATCGTCGAGGCGCGCCAGGACACAACCGTCGTCATCCATCCGCTGGCCGACGACCGGCGCATGCTCTCGCTCGAGCGGAAGAGCGAGCTGCTCCACGCCGCCCCGGGCTTTCAGCTCGTCATGTCTTTCAACCCGCAGCACCAGCACGCGATCAAGCAGCTGAAGCCGAGTACCCGGCAGCGGTTCGTCACGCTGACCTTCGACTATCCGAAACCCGATGCCGAGGCGGCGATCGTCGCCGCGGAGACGGGCGTTGACCGGAAGATGGCGGAGAAACTCGTGTCGCTGGCGACGCGGGTGCGTCGCCTTCGCGACGAGGGACTTGGCGAAGGCCCGGGCACCCGAACGGTGGTGTCCGCCGCACGTTTGATCGCCGCGGGCACGCAGCCGCGCGCCGCCGCGCGGGCGGCGATGGCCGCGCCACTCACCGAGGACACTGAGCTCCTCGGCGTCATCGAGGAGCTGATCGACTCGGCGTTGTGAAACGACTGACGCTGCGGCCGGCATATGTGGAGCTGGTCACCGTGCGACGGCGGATCGAGCTGCTCATCAAGGCGCACTACGGCCGGGATTTCCGGATAGCCGCCGATCCGTCGCGCGCGCTCAAGTGGTGGGAGCGGTTCTTCGCCGACGTCCGCTCTCCGGCGAGGTCACCCGAGCCCGTTCCCGGTATCGACGCCGAGGAAATCCAGCTCCCTGTCCGCCTTCGAGCGGAGGACGCAGGCGCCACCGCGGCGGAGCGATATCGTCTGCTGGCGCTGGCGGCTGCCGAGCGCCTCGCGCGCGGTACCATTGCCGCGCACGCGCAATGCGCGACTCGGCTGGAACGGGAGCTGTTGTGGGTTCGTGAAAGTGTCCTCATCGATGCCGCGCTCGCGCGGCGGGTGCCGGCGCTCGAGCAGACCATTGTCAGGGCCCGCCGACGCATCCTGGACGCGCGCCCCAAGGCGTCAACCCTGGCCCCGCGTGAGCGAGGGGTGGAAATGCTGATTCAGGCTGCGCTGCGCTCGGCGCCGTCGCATGTTGCGCCAGAGCTCGCGGGGATGGACGACGCGGAGACGTCGCTGGAATGGGCGCGTGCGCGGGCCGCGCGGATGCCGCACTCGAATCATGATTTCACCGGCACGGCGCCGGCTGGGCACTGGGGTGTCTGTCCGCACGAAACCGTCGCGCGCGCTCCCGGGAATCCGATGCTGCTGCCGGGCTCCGGAATTGAGGCGGCTGACGAAAGCGATGAGCCGGGGGACGGTCCGCCCGACGAGACGCGCGACGATCCCTCGGGGGAAGCGTCGCAGGAAGCCGGTGACGACCAGTCCAGCGATGATGCCGGTCCCGGGATGGGGGACGCCTACGACAGCGCGCGTCGTTATCCGCGTCGTCGCGGAACGCCGCACAAGTATCGGGAGTGGGACCGCGCGAAGCATCGCTACATGCCGGCCGCCGTCACGGTGTGGACGGAGCTCGCGCGCGCGAGCGACGAACCCGACGACACGAGCGCCGAGACGGCGATCGCATCGCGTCGGCTGCGCAGCGAGTTCGAGCGGCTGCGCGTGCAGCGCGAGACGAGCCGCAGGCAATACAGCGGCGATGCGCTCGACCTGCCCGCGATCACCGACGCGCTGATCGACCGCCGCATGGGGCGCACGCCCGACGAGCGTTTATATGAGCGGACGCGCGCCAACCGCCGCAC
>DASPMP010000228.1:0-24968 GCA_035626995.1 Gemmatimonadaceae bacterium | reverse complement strand
TCCGACATGCAGCAGGCATTCGCTGGGTTCGCCGTCTACGCGATCTCTGCACTGTCGGTACTCGCGCTCGCGCTGAGCTTCGCCGTCGGCCGGTTGCGGCGGATTGGAGGGGCTGAGCCGCAGATGCGGATCCGGAATGTGATCCTCAGGGCTGCAGGTCTTGCCGCGGTGTTCACCGCGGCGATCGTTCTCGTTTTCATCGAAGTGCTGCTGTTCAAGGATTACGGCATCCACCTCTACGAGTTCGACGTCTTCGGCATCCTCGCGGACAGCGCGCTCCGGCGCGATCTGGGAATCCAGCCGGCGGAAGTGCTTCGCGTGACGCTGGCGGCCGTCGCGCTCATCGGGGCCGAGCTGGTCCTGATCGCTGCCGCCATTCCTGCGGCGGCGTGGCGTGACGGCGCAATCGCGCGCGGTGCGGGCATGGCGATGCTGATTGCGGTGCCCGGAGGGCTTGCGCTCTTTCGCACCGCGGAAGGCGGAATCGGCACCGACCGGTCGGAGTTCGAGAGCGCGTTGCCCCTGGGACGCCAGATGCTCCTGCGTGCCCCATCGCGGCCTTTCATTCCCGTCCAGCCTCGACTGGGACGCGCCGGCTATCCTGTCCTCACGCCATCAGATTCGGCGCCGATGCTGGCGTCCAAACCGAACATCGTCTTCTTCGTCGCGGACGGACTGCGCGGCGACATGTTCAAGGCGGAGCTGACGCCGAACCTTGTGCGCTTCGGGCAGCAGGAGGATGTCATCGTCTCACGGATGCATGTGAGCTCGGGACATGTCTCGGAGGCCGGCGTCTTCGGGTTGCTGTACGGCCTAAGCGGCCAGGCCTTCCATTCCTTCATGGAGCAGCGCGTCCCCGCATTTCCGCTCGAGGTGCTCAGGCGCAACGGCTATCACACGCTGATGCTTGCAAGCTCGCGACTGAGCCCGTACCCCAGCGATCAGCTCCTGCAGGGTTTCGACGAAGTGATCTATCCGAAGAATGACGACGATGCGCTGATCCTTCTGCAACGGTACGCGGACGAGCGCCGCGCCGACGGCCGGCCGTACTTCGTTTTCGCGTTCTTTTACACACCGCACTACCCGTTCACGTCCGCGAAGCCCGCATTCCGGAAGTATCCCATGGTGGGGCCGAAGGCGCGCACGAACTACATGAACGACGTGCTCCAGGTCGACGACTATTTCCGGCAGGTTCGGCAGGTCATTCAGCCAGAGCTTTCGACCGGCAACGCCGTGCTGCTTGCCACGTCTGATCATGGCGAAGAGATCCGCGACCATGGCGTCTTCGGGCACGCCAGCGCGACCTTCTGGAACGAGAAGATTGTGGTGCCCATGCTCCTGCAGCTCCCAGGGCAATCGCTGAATGCCGTGCAGAAGTCTCCGTCCCTCACCGCGCACGCCGACGTCTGGCCCACGATCTTCGATTACCTGCGCGTAGACTCGGTACCCACAGCCCGCGTGTTCGATGGACGATCGCTGCTGCGACCCGCGTCTGAACCTCCCGTGGCGCTTGTCACGGGACGGTTCTTTCCGCACGCCGACCGGCCGAGCGTGCTCGTGGACAGCGCCATGAAATACTGGTTCCGTGTCGATGGACTCGGAGCCAACGGGCGACTGTGCATTGTGGTCACCCGCGTGACAGACATCGACGACCATCCTCGTCGCGACGCGGTCGATACCGATGCCCGGATGGTCCCCGCGTTCGAGCGCCTCCAATCCACCTTCTGGCGTTTCATTCAGCCAATGGGCGGCGGCGAACACGCCGGAGAAAGTGGCCGTGCCGAGCGCCGCATCTGCTGAAGCCATCACGAAATAACTGCTCCGCGGCGGCCCGCAAACTGCACCACGCTCCGGTGTCGCATACCCGGAGAAGCACATGCAACGTGGAATCGATTTCATCAGGAGCCAGGTCTCGAACGCCGTGATGCAGCATCGGACGTTGCTCAAGTCCCTCGAGGATCACGAATCGCAGGCCCAGGATCCCCGCTTCCGGGACCTCTGTTCGCGGTATATCCCGAAGATGCGCGAGCACCAACGGATGCTCGAAGACTATCGCGCGTCCCTTGGCGGCGCGGACGACGGGCTCGTGAAAAAGGCTGCAGGTGCTGCCATGGGAATGGCGCGCGACCTCGCCGATGTCGTCCGTGAGAGTGACTTCCTGCGCCTCGTCGGTGACATCGTCATGGCTCGGCAATCCGAAGACACCTTCAAGACGTTCCGGGAATCGGGTCGGACGCTCGGCATCCAGCAGCTCGCGATGATCGGTGAGGTCGGAGAGCGGCATCACGACGAATACGTCAAGGAAGCGAACAAGCTGGTCCAGCAGATGTTCGTCGAGCACGCGCGCGGCGCCGAAGGCACTGCTGTGGTCGCCGACCAGCCGTCGCCATCGATCTGACAAGCTCTGCCAGCACGGCTACTTTTTTCGAATGACCGATGTCGTCGCGCTGGCCGCAGAGCTGCTGGCCCTCCAATCATCGAGTGGTGCGGAAGGGCCTGCGGTCGAGTTCGTATCGCGTTGGCTGGTCGCTCGCGGGTGGAATGTCGAGCTCCAGGAAGTTTCCAAGGGGCGGGCGAACGTCTGGGCCACCCGGAAAGGAAAGGGCGTCACGTTGTCCACGCACCTGGATACCGTGCCGCCCTACATCCCGCCGCGTGAAGAAGACGGGCGATTGTATGGACGTGGCGCGAGCGACGCCAAGGGAATCGCCGCCGCCATGCTTGCGGCTGCGGATCGCCTCGCCAAGGCGGGTGAGCAGCGGGTAGACCTGCTGTTCGTCGTCGGCGAGGAAGCCGGCTCAGACGGCGCTCGGGCAGCAAATCGCCTGGCCGCCACCAGCAAGTATCTCGTCAACGGGGAGCCAACGGAGAGCAAGCTCGCCAGCGGCGCCAAAGGTTCGCAGCGTGTCATCCTGCGCTTTCGCGGCAAGGCGGCGCATTCAGCGTATCCCGAACTCGGGAAGTCAGCGATCGAACCGATGCTCGAGCTCCTGCCCAGCATCGGCAAGCTCGATCTCCCCACCGACAAGGACCTGGGCGCCACGACCGTGAACATCGGCACCATCCGCGCTGGGACCGCCGGCAACATCATCCCCGAGCTGGCGGAAGTCGAATTGATGTTCCGCCTCGTCGGCGACGTGAAGCCACTCAAGAAAATGGTGGAGAAATGGGTGGGCGACCGCGCCGAAATCGAGTACGGCTCGTACATCCCTGCGCAGAAATTCGAGACGATCGATGGCTTCGAGGTCGCGCCGGTCGCCTACACCTCGGACATCCCGCTGCTGACGAAATGGGGGAAGCCGTTGATGTTCGGGCCTGGATCTATCCACGTGGCCCACACCGCCGATGAATTCATCGCCGTCGACGAGCTCCGCGCTGCCGTCGATGCCTATGAGCGCATCGTGCGCGCCCTGCTCAAGTCATGACCCGCGAATCTCCGTTCGGGCACAAGCGCGTTCCCGTCGCGGTGCTGGGCGCGACAGGCGCCGTCGGCCAGGCATTTGTCCGGCTCCTCGCGAATCACCCATGGTTCGAGCTCATTGAGGTTGCCGCATCGGAACGCTCGGCGGGTCGCGCGTACGCGGAGGCAACGCGCTGGATCGGCGACGACGCGATCCCTTCACACATCGCGAAACTGACCGTACTGGCGTGCGATCCAGGGGTCGTGACGGCGCCGGTGGTCTTCTCGGCGCTCGACTCCAGCGTCGCGGGCGACGCCGAGCAGGCATTTGCGCGCGCAGCACGTGTCGTCCTGAGTAACGCAAAGAATCATCGGATGGACGTCGACGTTCCACTCGTCATCGCCGAAGTCAATCCCGGACATCTCGCAGTGCTCGATCAGCAGCGACGCAACCGGAAATGGTCGGGGGCGATCGTCACCAACGGTAACTGCGCGGCGATCGCTGCTGTGCTCCCGCTGGCGCCCCTGCACGAGTCGTTCGGCGTCACGCGAGTGTTCATTGCGACCATGCAGGCGGTTTCCGGCGCCGGATATCCCGGCGTCGCGTCGCTCGACATCCTCGGCAACGTGATTCCCTATATCAAGGACGAGGAGCCGAAGCTCGAAGCCGAGGTCAGGAAGTTCCTGGGGACGCAGGGACCGACGGGGCTGGAAGATGCATCCATCGGCGTGAGCTCGCACACGAACCGCGTGCCCGTCGAGCACGGCCACACGGTCGTCATGTCGGTCGAGTTGAAGCGCAAGGCGGGAATCGACGACATCCAGTCGGTGATGCGCGAGTGGCGCGGGGCGTCCGAGGCGCAGGGATTACCGTCGTCGCCGGAACGCGCCCTCGTCGTTGCCGAGCAGCCCGATCGTCCGCAACCGCGTCGCGATCTCGATGCCGGCCATGGCATGACCGTGACCGTGGGGCGCGTGCGTCCCGATCCCATGTTCGACGTGCGTCTCGCGGCGCTCGGCCACAACATCGTTCGCGGCGCTGCCGGCGCATCGGTCCTCAATGCGGAGTTGATGGCCGCGACTGGTCGACTGGGCGTCTCGTGATCGTCTGCAAGTTTGGCGGCACGTCCGTCGGGGACGCGGAAGCGATCCGTCGCACCGCGTCCATCATCGGGGGTCGCCGCGACCGCCAGCCGATCGTCGTCGTGTCCGCCCTGGGTGGCGCGACCAACGTGCTCATCGCGCTTGCGGAGCAGGCGGCTCGCGGCCAGCTCATCGGCGCGTTGCGCGCCGTTCAGAACCTGCGTGAACGCCACATGCGCGAAACCGCCGCACTCCTCGGCAGCGGCGACGAAGCGCACGAGGTGATGACAGAGCTCAGCGGCATGTTCGATGAGCTCGCGAGCCTGGCGGAAGCGCTGTCGGTGCTCGGCGATCTCACACCCCGAAGTCTGGATGCCGTTTCCGCCTTTGGCGAATCGCTGTCGTCGCTGCTCGTGACCGCGGCATTCCAGCGTGAGGGCTTGCCGGCAGAGCATGTGGACGCACGCAAGGTGATGATCACAGATGGTCAATTCACCCGGGCGGAACCGCAGCAGGACGCGATCGCCGAAGCAGCGCGCGAACATGTGCTGCCCCTGGTGAAAGCAGGAAGAATCCCCGTGATGGGCGGTTACATCGGCTCCACGCAGAAGGGGGGCATCACCACCACCCTGGGACGCGGCGGATCCGACTATAGCGCCTCATTGGTGGGCGCCGCCCTGAAGGCCGACGCGATCGAGATCTGGACCGACGTGGACGGAATGCTCACGGCCGACCCGCGCGTTGTCTCGAACGCCCAACTCATCGACAAGGTCGGTTTTGAGGAAGCGTCGGAGCTGGCGTCGTTTGGTGCAAAGGTCCTGCATCCGTACACCATTGCTCCGGCAGTGCGGATTGGCATTCCCGTGTGGGTGCTCAATTCGCGGAAGCCCGACGGCACAGGCACGCTGATTACTCACGACGCGCCAAGGCGTCCGGTCACCGCCATCGCTGGCAAGAGCGCTGTCACCCTGGTCAAGGTGCGTTCACCCCGGATGCTCCTCACGGAAGGGTTCCTGCGCGAGCTGTTCGGTATCTTCGAGAAGCACAAGACATCGGTGGACGTGGTCTCCACCTCAGAAGTATCCGTGTCCCTGACGGTGGATGACGTGAGCAATCTCGAAGACATCATTGTGGACCTGCGCGCACTCGGCGATGTCGCCATCGAACGCAACCGGGGGATCGTTGCGCTCGTAGGTGCGTCCCTGAGCGAGGGAGGCGACGCCATGTCGCGTGCGCTCGCGGCCATCGGTGATTGCAGGTTGTACATGCTGTCGCTCAGCGCAACCGGAATCAACCTGACCATGGTGCTGGACGGCGACGAGGTGAATCCCCTCATGCAACGGCTGCACAAGACCTTTTTCGAGGACGGTCGCTGATGCCGCGCCTCGCGATCATCGGGCTCGGAAAGATGGGGCGCACCATCGAGCAACTCGCGCCGGACCGCGGATTCGACATCGTTGCGCGCATCGACCCGCATGGTGGTGACGCGACCTCGGTCACGCGCGACGCGCTGCGGACCGCCGAGGTCGCCGTGGAGTTCTCGACGCCCGATGCCGCGCCGGCGAACATTGCCGCCGCGCTCAACGCCGGTTGTCCCGTTGTCGTCGGCACTACCGGGTGGTACGAACAGCGTGCGGCGCTGGAAGCGCTTGCGAAGGAAAAGCAACTGGGCCTGCTGGTGGCACCGAACTTCTCGGTCGGCGTGGCTGCGTTCGGCGAGATCGCCGTGGCCGCGGTGAAGGCACTGAAGGCGGCACCGGGTTTCGACGCGCATCTCGTCGAAACGCATCACACGGCCAAGAAAGACGCGCCATCCGGCACGGCCGCGAGTCTCGAGCAGCTCGCCGCGGCGGCATGGGGGCGGGAGATTCCTGTCACGAGCGTTCGTGTGGGATCGGTGCCGGGCACGCACGAGTTCGTATTCGACGGCGCATTCGAGCAGATCACCATCACACACGTCGCCCGGGACCGCCGCGTCTTCGCCGATGGCGCGCTTCTCGCCGCGAAGTGGTTGATCGGCAGGAGTGGCGTATTCACCATGCAGGACGTGCTGCGCGGCTGAGGCTGCGCCGCGCAATCGTTCACCCGGAAAGACAATGACCAGGAAGCTGACAGGATGCGGCACGGCGCTCGTCACGCCATTCGCGAAGGACGGCTCCGTCGACGAACAGGCGTTGCGCGCGCTCGTGGACTGGCAGATTGCCGAAGGGATTCATTTCCTCGTGCCCTGCGGATCCACCGGTGAGGCCGTGACGCTGACGCCGGCGGAGCATCGCCGCGTCGTCGAGATCACCGTCGATCAGGCGAAGGGGAGGGTGCCGGTCGTGGCTGGCGCCGGATCGAACGACACGGCGAAGGCGGTTGCGCTGTCCAAAGAGATGAAGGCGGCTGGCGCCACACACCTGCTGCACGTGTCCCCGATGTATAACAAGCCGCCGCAACGGGGAATCATCGCGCACTTCGAGACGATCGCGAACGCCACCGATCTCCCGATCATCGTCTACAACGTCCCCGGTCGCACCGGCAGCAACATCGAGGCGAAGACGACGCTGGCGCTGGCCAGGGTAACAAACATCGTCGCCGTGAAGGAAGCGTCCGGGAACATGGCGCAGATCCTCGACATCCTGCGGGACCGTCCAGACCACTTCTCCGTGCTCTCGGGTGATGACGAGATGACCCTCGGAATCCTGGCGGCCGGCGGTGACGGTGTCATCTCCGTGGTGTCAAACGCAACACCGAAGAAGATGGCGCGGCTTTGCGATGTCGCCGCGCGGGGTGATTTCGCTGCTGCCCGCACGCTGCATTTCGAGCTGCTGCCGTGGATGCGGGCGGCCTTCATCGAATCCAATCCGATGCCCGCGAAGGCTGCCATGCAGCTCCTCGGTAAGATGGACAATCGACTGCGTCTTCCCCTTGTGCAGCTGGACGAGAAGCTCGTCGATGCTGTGCGCAAGGCGTTGCAGCACGCGGGAGCGCTGGCGTGACGCGACTGCAGGACGAGATCGAGCGGATGTCGGCCACCGCCGACACGTCGAGTCTCGGCACCGGCGCGTATAAGGTCCTCGACGAGTTCCTCGACGAACTGGAGGCCGGAACGATCCGCGCCGCGGAGCGTACCGCGGATGGAGAATGGCGCGCTGTCGCCTGGGTCAAGCGTGGGATCCTGCTCGGCTTCCGGATCGGAACCATGGCGGACATGTCGGTGCCGAAAGAGTCCGCGAAGGCACGCTTCAGCTTCGTGGACAAGCACACATTTCCTCCCCGCCGGTTTTCCACCGACGATGGAGTGCGCATTGTGCCGGGCGGCTCGACGATCCGCCGTGGTGCGCATGTGGCGAAAGGGGTCGTGTGCATGCCGCCCATGTACATCAACGTCGGCGCGCACGTGTGTACGGGGACGATGATCGACTCGCACGCCCTCGTCGGTTCCTGCGCGCAGATCGGCGAACGCGTGCACCTGAGCGCGGCGGCGCAGGTCGGTGGCGTCCTCGAACCGGTCAACGCGAGCCCCGTGGTCATCGAGAATGACGTGCTGGTCGGTGGAAACTGCGGCGTGTACGAGGGGACTGTGGTGCGCGAGCGGGCGGTGCTCGCTGCCGGCGTCGTGTTGACCCGCGGAACTCCGGTGTATGACCTCGTCAATGAACTGGTGATCACTGGCGGCGTCGATCGCCCGCTCGTGATCCCCCCCGGCGCGGTCGTCGTCCCGGGGGCACGGGCCGTCTCCAGTGGCTGGGGGCTGGAACGCGGGCTCGCGCTCCAAACGCCGGTGATCGTGAAGTACCGCGATGAAAAAACCGACCTCGCCACGGCACTCGAGGCATGGCTGCGGTAGCCACCGTGGTGCACGGCACGGTCAGGGCACCTGGCGACAAATCCATTTCGCACCGCGCACTGATTCTTTCAGCGCTGGCGCGCGGGAAATCGCGGATCAGCAACATTCTTGAATCCGCGGACGTCCAGAGCACCGCGAAGGTCCTCCGGGCGCTGGGCGCGGACGTACCGCCGCTGTCGTCGGAGTTCCTTGTCACGGGCCAGCCACCGCGCTTCCTGCGTGATCCGCCAGTACCTCTGGATTGTGGAAACAGCGGCACCACGGCGCGCCTCATGGCTGGCGTGGTCGCGGGCGTCGGGATCAATGCGAAGCTCGTCGGGGATGCGAGCCTCAGTCGCCGGCCGATGCGCCGCGTGGCCGAACCGCTCACGGCCATGGGCGGCACGATTGCGCTCGCCGCGCATGGCGGCCTGCCACTCGAGATCTTCGCCAAGCCGCTGCATCCGATCGAGTGGAATTCACCGATTGCAAGCGCCCAGGTGAAAAGTGCCGTGCTGCTCGCCGCATTGTTCGGCGGGGTGCAGGCACGCGTCCGCGAACCGCACCTGTCGCGCGACCACACCGAGCGGATGCTGGCCGCGCGCGGTGTCGCGCTCCATCTCAGCGATGATGGGCGAACGGTCGACATCGAAGCCGGCCAGGTGCTGCGTCCCGTCGATGTCAGTGTTCCGGCTGACCCTTCCTCAGCGGCATTCTTCGTCGCACTTGCGCTCCTTGCGTCGGATGGCGAGCTGCGACTCTCGGACGTGTGCCTGAATCCCACCCGCACCGGGTTCTATCGCGTGCTCGAACGGATGAATGCTGACGTGTCGATGATCGACGTGCGCGATGAGGGTGGGGAGCGGGTCGGCACGCTCGTCGCCCGGCCGTCGCGATTGCGCGGAATCACAATCTCGGCGCACGAGGTTCCGGCGATGATCGACGAGCTACCGCTGTTGGCCTGCCTCGCCGCACGTGCCGACGGTGTCTCCGAAGTCCGCGGGGCGGGTGAGCTGCGGGTCAAGGAAAGCGACCGGATCGCCACGATCGTGGCGAATCTCCGGGAACTGGGCGTCGCGGCAGAGGAGCTGGAAGACGGCTTCGTCGTCGAGGGGACGAACCGCCCACTTCGCGGAACGGCGACGACGAACGGCGACCACCGGATCGCGATGTGTTTTGGGGTCCTGGGAGCGCTCTCCGGAAACTCCGTCCTCATCGACGACCCCGCCTGCGTCGATATTTCCTATCCCGGATTCTGGCAGGAACTCCAGCGGGTGGTCGGATGAAACGGAATGTCGTGATAGCCATCGATGGTCCCGCGGCGTCGGGGAAGTCATCGACCGCGCAATGGGTTGCCGAACGTCTGGGATTCCGGCATGTGGACTCGGGTGCTCTCTATCGTGCCGCGACGGCTGCCCGCCTTCGGATGGGTGGAAGTCCGGAGACCTGGACGGAGGATGAGGTCCTCGAAAATGCGCGAAGGAGCGTGACGTTAGTGCCTACCCCCAAAGGGTTTGCGCCCCAGATCGATGGCGTTGCGGTAGACGATGAGATCCGCGGCTCGGAGGTGACCAGGAACGTCTCCCTCGTCGCGCGGATGGAGCGTGTTCGGGAGTGGGTGAACCAGCAGGTGCGTGACGCGGGACGGGCGCACTCGGTTGTAGTGGACGGCCGGGATATCGGGAGCGCCGTCTTTCCAGATGCCGAGGTCAAGATCTTCCTGGTTGCCGACCCGTGGGAGCGGGCTCGTCGGCGCTTGATTCAGCGCCTGCAGCGCGCGCCCACAGACCAGGAGATCGCCGAAGAGACCGACCAGCTGGTCCACAGGGATGCGAAGGATGCTCGGCAAAGTGGACAGGCGGCGGACGCCATTCTGCTCGACACCACGTACCTGACGCAGGAGGAGCAGGTGGACCGGATCGTAGCCCTCGCCAAAGCCGTAACTCAGCGTGGAGACAGCACTTCCAATGGGTGAAGCGAAGCGGTACTTTGTAAGGCTCCATCAAACCCTTAGCCTCGCGCGCGGCGAGCCACATCATCCGCGTTCTGGAGATCACATTGGTCGTTATGGCTGAACTTCCCACGAAGGCCGGAACAGCGAAGGAAAAGCGCGATCAGGAGCGCGCAACGCTGCGTCCGTTGATCAACCGCCGTCCTGAGCTTTACGACGAAGACGAGTACACGTCATCCGACTATGAGCGGATGATGGATCTCTATCAGGGCTCGCTCGCGTCCATCGACGAAGGCGAGATCGTCAAGGCGAAAGTACAGAGCGTCCGCGACAACGTCGTGGTGCTCGACATCGGCTTCAAGTCAGAGGGCACGATCCCTCTTGAAGAATTCAAGGACATGCCCGACCTCAAGCCCGGTGACGAGGTCGAAGTCCTGCTGGAGCACCTGGAAGACCAGGAAGGCTCCGTCGTTCTCTCGAAGAAAAAGGCCGACTTCATGCGCGTGTGGGAGCGCATCCGTGTCGCCTACGAGAGCGACCAGCCGGTCGAAGGCGTGTTGCAGAAGAAGATCAAGGGCGGCGTGGTCGTGGACCTCATGGGCGTGGACGCGTTCCTCCCCGGGTCACAGATCGCGCTCCGCCGTGTCCCGAATATCGACGAGCTGCTCGGACAGAAGTTCGAGTTCAAGATCATCAAGCTGAACAAGCGCCGCCGCAACATCGTGGTCTCGCGCCGTGTCATCCTCGAGAACGAGAGAGCCGGCAAGCGCGAAAAGCTGATGAAGGAGCTCGAGAAGGATCAGGTGCGCAAAGGCGTCGTCAAGAACATCACGGATTTCGGTGCCTTCATCGATCTCGGTGGCGTCGACGGCCTGCTGCATATCACGGACATGTCGTGGGGCCGCATCCAGCACCCGAGCGAGATGGTGCAGATCGGCAACGAGGTCGAGGTCAAGGTGCTCGACATCGACTGGCAGCGTGAGCGCATCTCCCTCGGCCTCAAGCAGCTGCACCCGTATCCGTGGAAGGACGTCGCGGAGAAGTACCCCGTTGGTACGCGCGTGCAGGGGAAGGTCGTTTCGATCACCAACTACGGCGCCTTCATCGAGCTCGAACCGGGCATCGAAGGCCTCGTGCACATCAGCGAGATGAGCTGGACGCGCAACGTGCGTCATCCGTCGAAGCTCGTGTCCATCGGCGAGACCATCGAGGCAGTGGTCCTCAAGGTCGATCCGAACGAGGAGAAGATCTCCCTCGGCATGAAGCAAACGGAGCAGGATCCCTGGGTCGTGCTGCCGCTTAAGTATCCCGTGGGCACCCGGATCAGCGGGAAAGTCCGCAATCTCACGAGCTTCGGTGCGTTCGTGGAAATCGAGCCGGGCATCGACGGCCTGATTCACATCTCCGACATGAGCTGGACGAAGCGCGTGCAGCACCCGTCGGAAGTCGTGAAGAAGGGTGACGATGTGGACGTCGTGATCCTGAACATCGACGCCGAGAACAAGCGGATCTCGCTGGGCCTCAAGCAGGCCGAGGAAGATCCGTGGCTCAAGATCGGCGAGAACTATCCGGTGGGCATGGACCTGAAGGGCACGGTCGTTCGCCTGATGGACAAGGGCATTGTCGTCGACATCGGCAACGATATCGAAGGCTTCGTCCCGATCTCGCAGCTGCACCCCGAAGGGAAGCAGGTGCAGAGCCCGACGGACGTGGTGTACGAGACGATGAATCTCGAGATGAAGGTGATGGAGGTGGATCCCATCCACCGCCGCATCGTCCTCGGCGTCACGAACATCCCGGAAGAGCAGCCGCCCCGTCCGGCCGAGCCGAGCAAGGTCGAGAGCATGGACGCGCTGGAGAATCCTCCACCGGTCCCGACGCACTACGACATCGACGACGCCGAGTAATCAGGGTCGTTGTCTGGAAACAGAAACGCCTCGTCGCAAGACGGGGCGTTTTTTCATTGACGACGTAATGGCACTATTTCGAGTTGGAGTGCAACAGATTGGTTTGCTGATTCGACTGAAAAAGCCTGATCATGACTGATGACGGCGAAACGACTCTTCGCGCTGGCGGAGGAGGCACTCACTCACTCGATCATCGGCGCTTTCTTCGAGGTCTACAACACTCTTGGATATGGGTTTCTCGAGTCCGTCTACGTGGAAGCACTGGTGCGTGAGCTGCGGCGCCGCAGGCACCGGGTGGAACGCGAGGCATTGGTAAAGGTGTGGTACAAGGGCGAGATCATCGCGCGTCAGCGGGTTGACCTGCTTGTCGACGAGAAAATCGTGATCGAGGTGAAAGCTGGTCCGCAACTTCCGCCCACCGCGTCACGCCAACTTTGCAACTACATCAGGGGCTCTGATAAGGAAGTCGGGTTATTGCTCTTTTTCGGGCCGGCCCCCCGGTATTTCCGCGAGTATCGCCCCACCAACAATCCGATTCGCTCATCAGATGAATCAGGCAATTTCAGCCGAATCAGCAACCAATCTCCCGGTGGCAGACGGACAAAGGCGCCGGTCGGAGACGGCGAGAAGCCGAAATGATGTGAGAAATGTCACACGACGGCCGTTGCGCGGGGAGCGCGGATCGCCATTATAGAGCGTCCTCTCATCCAGGTGAGATATGCGCAAGTACTGGCCGGCAGTCGCAGCACTCACGATCCTCGCAGCAACCGCAGGTGCGCAGCAGCCCACGCAGGCCGGAGCACCGGCGCCTGCGCCCGCGGCAGAAGTGCAAGTGGGCACCGCGATCGAGAACCGCGCCATCGTCGGCGCCGCGGAGGCGTTCCCGGTTGGAACCCAGAAGCTCTTCTGCTTCAGCCGAGTGTCGAATGCGGAGGGGAGTGAGGTAGAGCATGTGTGGTACAAGGGCGATACCGAGATGGGTCGGGTGAAGCTGACCATCGGCGGCTCTCCCTGGCGGACGCATAGCTCGAAGAACCTGGGCGAAGAGGCCGCGGGCGACTGGCGATGCGATGTCATGCACGACGGCAAGACGATCCAGACCGCGCGGTTCAAGGTCGAGTAGCTCCCGCCGCACCACCCTTCCCGGAATGCCCCGCCAAACGGCGGGGCATTTCCTTATCTTGGAATCTCCTTCCACCAGCAACCCGCATGCTTGGCTTCGCCCTGCTCTTTGCCGTCTTCGCCGCCGACACCACGTCGTACGTCGTCCTCAATCACGGCCGCCCCGCCGGAGAGATGCTGGTGATCGGTGCAGGGGATTCCGTCGTCGTGAAGTACCACCATTACGATCGGCAGCGCGGTCCCCGCAGTGAGACGCGCTACCGGATGAGGAACGGCGTCGTGATTGGTGGGGAAACCTGGCAGCTGCCGCTGTACGGACCGGAGCCAACGCCGCGCCCGGCGCCCAACGACCGCTTCGAAGTCGTGCGCGACTCCGTATTCTGGCGCGTCCGCGATTCCGTCCGCGGCGCACCGTTCGCCCCCGGAAGCTACTACCGCCTGCGAAGCCAGACGCCATACGACCAGGCGCTGCTCGCGCGCTATCTCCTGGGTCGGCGCGACCGGTCGGCCAATCTCCTGCCCGGTGGCACGGCGCGGGTCGAGATCGTTGCCGACACGACCGTCATGCTCGACAACACCCGGCAACGCGTACGACTGGCGATGATCCATGGCGCGCGTGGCAACCCGTTCGGTGCCTGGATCGACGACCGCGGAGAGCTCGTCGCGGGTGAATCAGGGTGGTTCATCACGGTGAAGCGCGGCCAGGAGCACATCCTGCCCGCGCTCCGGGCGCTCGAAATACGCTATCGCAACGCGCGCGGGGCAGACCTTGCCAGACGCGTTGCTCCGAAGCCGGCGACCAGTGTCGCCATCGTGAATGGCAACCTGTTCGACAGCGAGCAGGGAATCATGCTTCCGAAGCGGACCATTGTGGTACAGGGCGATCGCATCGTCGCTGTCGGTCGCGCGGACTCGGTCGCCATCCCCGCTGGTGCGGTCGTCGTGGACGCGACCGACAAGACCGTCATGCCCGGCATGTGGGACATGCATACGCATGCCGGATTGCTCAGCCAAAGCACCTCGGGACCAAACCACCTGGCGATCGGTGTCACCACCATTCGCGATCTCGCCGCGGACCTCGACATCGCCACGCAGTTGCGGGACCGTGCAGACAAGGGCGAAGTCCTCGCGCCGAGACTCATCCTCGGCGGGTTCATCGAAGGCCCCGGGCACTGGGCAGGCCCGAGTGAAGCCATCGCGACGACGGAGAAGGAAGCACGGGCGTGGGTGGCACGCTACGACTCACTTGGCTACAAGCAGGTGAAACTCTACAATCTCGTCCAGCAGGATCTCGTTCCCGCGGTTGCCGACGAAACACACAAGCGCGGGATGCGACTCAGCGGACATGTTCCGCGCGGCCTCAGCACACCTGCTGCCGTCCGCCTCGGCTTCGACGAGATCAATCACGCCGCCTTCCTGTTCTCCACGTTCTTTCCGGATTCGCTCTACATCCCACAGATGCGCGCGTATTCGACCGTGTCGCAGATCGTCGCGCCGAACGTGGACGTGGATGGGCCGCAGGTCACCGAGATGATCCAGCTGTTCAAGGAACGCGGCACGGTCATCGATGGCACCTGGAACCTCTGGATGTCGTCGCGCGGGCCCGTCGCGGCGGGGGTCGGAATTCCCCAGGTCGCCGATGCGACCGCGCAGCGTCTCGACGCGAACTACCTGCGGATGCTCAAGCGCCTGTACGATGCGGGTGTTCCGATCGTCGCGGGCACCGATGGGAGCAGCTACAACGTGGAGCTCGAGTTGTATGAACGTGCCGGCATTCCCGCCAACGAAGTGCTTCGCATCGCCACGATCGGTGCCGCGCGCGTGATGAAGGACGACGCGAGGTACGGCAGCATCGCGCCCGGAAAAGTCGCCGACATCATCATCATCAACGGGAAGCCGGCGGAGCGTGTCGCCGACCTCCGAAAGGTCGAGCGGGTGATGCGTGCCGGACGGTTGTACGACGTGCGTGCCATCCGCGACGCGCAGTAGCTACGGGCGCATGGTCCGGGTACAGGCGCCGCTGCCCGGCGCGTCCGCGGCGCCGTAGTTGGCGATCACCAGCTGTGGCGCTCCGGCCGCCGGGTAGTGCATCACATAGAGGAACGAGTACTCGTCGTCACAGAGGTCAGGCATCTTCGGACCGCCCAGCGCCGCGATGATTCCGGGGATGGTATTGCTGTGACCCACGACGAGTATCACCGATCCTGACGCCTGACGCCGCACCGCTGCGGCCACCGAGTCGAGATGCGCCTGGAGCGGATTGCCCGCGCGAACGATGACGGGCGTGAGCCCCAGGGAATCCATCAGCGGTTTCGCCGTGAGCTGCGTGCGCTGGTATTGCGTCGCGACGACGGCGGAAACGCCTGCCGTCGCCAGCGCCTTCTTCAGCGCGACTGCTCGCTGAGCGCCCCCGTCCGTCAGGACAGGATCGGCCTGTGGCGCGGCTGCGCGCTCCGCATGCCGCACCAGGATGACCATCGCCGGCTGCGCGGAGGCAGCGGCTGTGGTGACGACGGTGAAAGCGGCGGCGAGCAGGCAGGACAGGCGCATGGCGGTCTCGGGGGGGGGAGGTGAGACCGCCAAATCTATTGCCTCACTCAGGTCGCGTCTGCCTGTCCTTCGAGCGTAGCTCGGTGCACGTACCGGCCATGCTCCGGCACTGCGATCGTGTCGAAATCGCTGGCGAGCAGGCTCAATGCAGAGGTCATCTCGTCACCCCGCATCGCGTGGCCGTGCATGGTGATCGCGACATCCGGCTGCAATGCCGCCAGTCGACGGACGGAGAGCTTCGCTGCTTCCCAGTCCGGGGTGTAATACTGCGGCGGGCCGTGCAGCTCCGGACGCTGCGTCGCGACGGCGTACGCGGACTCCTGCTTGGTCGTGATGAATGCGTCGCCGGCGATGACGGTGCGGTCCGCGTCGCGCCACAGTGAAATGTGTCCCGGGGTGTGGCCAGGAGTCGGAATCCATCGCCACCCCGGCATTCCAGGGACGCTCCCGTCGTCTGGCAGCGCGCGCAGCCAGCGGCGCACGTCTACCGGCCCTCGCGGAAAGAGGCGCGACATCGCCGCCATCAGCCCGCCGCCCACGGATGGATCCGCTGGTGGGTACGACTCGCCATTCAGGTAGGGGTGCTCGTGCGGATGCGCGTAGATCGGCACGTCCCACATTTCCGCCAGCGACTTCAGCGCGCCGACGTGATCGAAGTGTCCGTGAGTCATCACGATTGCAGCCGGCCGCGCGTTTTTGCCGAAGCGTTCGGCTGCGGCCCTTGCAATCAAGCCGGCAGAGCCGGGAATTCCGGCGTCGACGAGCACCCAGCGCTGATCGCCAGCGTCCTTGAAGCCGGCGAACACCACGTTCACCAGGAAGAGTCGCTTGTAGGCCAGGTCAGGGGCGACCTCGTGCGTACCGCCGTCCTCGATATGGTCCGCGCGAACATCGTCATCCAGCGGTATCTGCCTGCTCATCCAAGTCTCCGAGAGGTTTGCCTGTACACGGTTGCAACCCCCGTACTCGGAGCCCGTGCGATTGTAGTGGTATCCAAGGGCAAAATGGCGTACTACTTTTTGACCCCACATGACCATGCGAGACAAGCTCGAGCTGCTGCAGAAGCGCCAGGCTGAATCAGAGGCAGGAGGCGGCGCCAAGCGCCTGAAGGCGCAGCATGAGAAGGGGAAGCTGTCCGCGCGCGAGCGCCTGGACCTGCTGCTCGATGAGGGATCGTTCGTCGAATTCGACCGGTTCGTCGTGCACCGGTCGAGCGATTTCGGTCTCGAGGACCAGAAGGTCTACGGCGATGGCGTCGTCACCGGCTTCGGTCGCATCGAAGGCCGGCTGGTCTACGTCTTCTCCCAGGACTTCACGGTGTTCGGCGGTTCGCTGTCCGAGGCATTCGCCGAGAAGATCGTGAAGATCATGGACCTCGCGATCCGGAATGGCGCGCCGGTCATCGGGTTGAACGACTCGGGTGGAGCGCGCATCCAGGAAGGTGTCGTCTCCCTCGGTGGATACGCGGAAATATTCCTCCGAAACACCCTGGCCTCTGGTGTCGTCCCACAGATTTCCGCGATCCTCGGTCCCTGCGCTGGAGGCGCGGTCTATTCACCGGCGATCACGGATTTCACCTACATGGTGCGGCAGACGTCGTACATGTTCGTGACCGGCCCGAACGTGGTGAAGACCGTGACACACGAGGATGTCACGATGGAAGCGCTCGGGGGCGCCGATACGCATGCGTCGGTGTCGGGGGTCGCGCACTTCGCGATGGACTCCGAGCCCGCCTGCCTGCAGGCCATCCGCGACCTCTTCCGCTTCATTCCGTCGAACAACGTCGACGGCCCGCCGCGTGGCGCCGGAACCGATCCGAAAGACCGGCGCGATGAATCGCTGCTCGACGTCGTCCCCGACAACCCGAACAAGCCGTACGACATGCACGAGGTCATCACGCGTGTCGTCGACGATGGCGCCTTCTACGAGGTGCACCGGGATTACGCGGGCAATATCCTTTGCGGCTTCGCGCATCTCGGCGGCATCAGCGTCGGCATCGTGGCGAACCAGCCCGCCGTGCTTGCGGGCGTCCTGGACATCAACGCCTCCGTCAAAGCCGCGCGGTTCGTCCGCTTCTGCGACGCATTCAACATCCCGATCGTGACGTTCGAAGACGTGCCGGGATTCCTTCCCGGAGTCGCGCAGGAGCATGGTGGCATCATCCGGCACGGGGCGAAGCTACTGTTTGCGTTCTGCGAAGCCACAGTCCCCAAGCTGACGGTCATCACGCGCAAGGCGTATGGGGGAGCATACGACGTCATGTCCTCGAAGCACATCCGGGGCGACTACAACGTCGCGTGGCCGACGGCGGAAATTGCCGTGATGGGCCCGAAGGGCGCCGTCGAGATCCTGTTCCGGAAGGAGATTGCCGCGAGCGATGACCCGGCGGCGGCGACGGACGCCAGGATACTGGAATACCGCGAGAAATTCGCCCATCCATATGTCGCAGCGGGGCGGGGGTATCTGGACGACATCATCGATCCGCGCGATACTCGTCCCCGGCTGATCGAGGCGCTCGAATCCCTCCACACGAAGCGCGACAGGAATCCACCGAAGAAGCACGGCAACATCCCGCTATAACCTGCAGTCATACACCCACCCGGAGTACGTCGATGCTACACCGAAAGCTCGCCGTCCTTGCACTCCTGCTCCTTCCTGCCGCCGCCGACGCCCAGCGCCGGACGCGCGGTGAAAAGACGGCCAACTGGGACGAGATCGAGAAGTCCTCGTCTGGTGCGCCGCGGTTCTCCACGAAAGACGTCGAGGAATTCAGCGCGATCAAGATCGTCGTCGAGAAGCGGAAAGACCTGAAGCTGAACGACGATCAGGCGAAGACGCTGCGTGACCTCAGCAAGCAGGAGGATGAGGCGCTCAAGCCGCGGATGCAGATCCTCGATTCGCTTCGTCTCGCCATGCGTGTACGTCCCGGCGAGGATGCCGATCTCGAGCGGGCGCGGACGAGCATCGCACGCCAGGAAGTCCTGCGTGTCGTCGGCGAGATCCGGACGGGATACGATTCCACCTTCCAGGCCGGGTTGCCGGTGCTCGACGAGACCCAGCGGAAATCGGCCATGGAACTGGTGGAACGCGAACGCACGAAGCGCGAGGACGAGCTGCGCGAGAAGCTGGGAGGCGGTGGACGCGGACCTGGCGTCGGCGGCGCGACTGGTGGCGGAGGCGGGCGCCGCGGCCGTCCCTGAGACCCGTTTCCTGTGTCTCGAACGAGGGTCAGTCGCTCAGCGGCTGACCCTCGTGTGTATCACGATCACTCCGCAACGCGTGTTGTTGCCCGTGTAGCGCATCGGCGTTTCCGAGGAGCCCGAGTACCACTCGATGGCCTCGATCGACGCCGGGTTGATGCTATTGATGTCGAATAATGGCTCGGGCGCCGCCGGTGGCGGCCGGTTCCAGCCGCGGTACACCAGACTGCGATTCAGGTATACCTGGGAATAGCACACCCCTGGCTTGGCGCCAAGGTTCTTGTCGAAGTCAGAGATGAGTGTGGAGTGTGTGATGCTCGTCGCTTGCCCGGTCAGGCCATCGCTCATACGCAATGAGCGCGTCGCGCGCGTATTGATCACCCATCCGTGATTGCCGTATCCCGGCATGATCTGCAGCCCCGGGATCGTCGTAAGGATGTCCGAAAGCCTGCGTCCCTCCTGCTTCGCGAGATCCTCGCGCGTCAGGAACTTGCCGAGGCCGATCTTGCGGTGCTCCTCAAATGATGGAATGACCGCGGTGGCGCGCGCGCGAATGGCAATCGTATCCAACGCCACCATCTTGCTGAGCAACACGCGCTTCTCAACGGTCTGGCTTGGGAGAAACAGGATGTTGGTGTTGAGCGGGCCGTATCCTACCCGCCGCACGACGACATCATGTGCGCCAGGCACCACATCGCGCATGCGGAACCGGCCGGTCGCATCGGTCATCACCGCCAGCTCGAGCGCGGGGATCGCGACTTCCGCTTCCGCGATGGGCGTCTGCGATGGGTCGGTGAGCACGACCCCCACAAAAGTTGCCGCGCGTGCCTGCGCAATCTGCCGAGCGGGTGGCAACTGATATTCGAGCGGCCCGCCGCCATCGACGACGGTGACTGGCCACACCGCATTCGTCCGCAGCCGATCGAGCGCGGGGGTGAACACCTCGACATCGTATTGGCCGGGAAGGATGCCCGCGATGCTGAACCGTCCACGATCGTCGGTCGTATCCTCCATCGCCGCGCCCGCAACGCGAAGCCGGGCACCGGCAACGGGATTGCGCGTCACCGAATCCATGACGACGCCCGCGAACACCATCGGCGCGCGCGCGTAGAGCGTGTCCTGGCCTCGCATGGCAAATGAGAGCTCACCGCCAACAGCGAGCACCTCCGCAACACGCAATTCCTGCCCGTTGCGTCGGATGACCTTCTCGAGGACCGGCATCCGGATCTGCCAGCGCGTGATCGCCCAACCGCCGTCACGTAAGCGGCCAAACTCCATCGACCCGCCCGCGCGGTGTCCTTCAAGTTCGCGAGCGACGTTCTCGTAGCGGTATTCGAGGGCGCGCAGTTCCGAGGACGTGCGATCCAGCCACAGCACGCCCCGGATATCCACGATCTCCGATCGCTCGCGCGAGGGTTCGAACGCAATGCCCAGACGGCTATCATCCTTCGTCTCGGCGCGCTTGAAGCAATGGTCCGTGATAAACTCCGGCGCGGACAGGGCATCCAGGTCCGGCGCGTAATACGTCGTGACGCCATTGGCATCCGTGACCACATATCCCAGGCGACGCAGGTCACGGGCGGGCAACGCCTTCCATGGTTTGGTCGTGAACCCGGTCGTCACCCCAGCGGTCTGCTTGCGAACGCGATCGTTATTGGCGTCCAGGGTGCGTTCGTAACCAACGATGGTCGCAGTCAGAGCGCGGTTGCCTGCCGTCAGCTGAGCGGCGGCGAGGGCGGTACGCGCCTGCTCCCAGGCGAGGGCAATCGCCGCCGAGGACTCGGCAGCACCTCCGCACACGCTGCGATCGGCGACGCGGACGGTGTCGAGCCGGACCGCGACGTTGTCCAGGCTCACATCGCGCACCAGGTCCTGGCCCAGTATGAGCGAAATAGCCTCGGAGGTAATGGGCCGGAACCCGATCCGCAGCGTACGAATTGCGTAGCGGCCCGCGCCGGGGGCATTGATCCGATACTCGCCCCGTTCGTTGGTCAGTGCGCGATTGAGCACCCGTCCGGTGGTGTCCACGAGTTGCACGACGACACCCGGCAATCCTTCGATGCGTCCCTGCGCACTCACCGTACCGCGAACCGATTGCGCGCTCGCGACGCAAGCGGGAAGGAGCATGAGGACGAGCGCGACTCGTGTTGTCATTTGCTTCGCCTCAAGTGAATGACGAGGACGCCGCACTCCGCTTGCCGGCTGCTGTACTTCATCGGCGTATGCACGGGATGCGAATACCATTCGATCGCTTCCACCCGATCGGCCGACATCTCATTGAGGTTGAATGGCGGCGTAGGAGTTCCAGGATTCATGAGCATGTTGTCGACGTACACCTGCGCGTAGCACGCCAGCGGCATTCCCTGCGCGCGCTCCTGCTGCTCAGGGATATACACGTTTGGCGGTATCTCCCCAAAGATCTCGCGTCCGGTCGGTCGAACGCGAGTACTTGTCAGCCATCCCTGGTTGCCGCGCCCGCGCGCGACGTTGGCGCCCGCTGCCTCGTACATGGCCGCGCTCAATTGCCGGCCCTGGAGCTTCTCCAGCTCGACCCGCGTCATGAAAAATCCGAGACCCAGGGCGCGATGCTCGTCGAAGCTGCGCAGTGGCGCCGCAGTGGTAGTCACCGGAGCCAGCTCCGCGACTGCGCTCAGCGCGAATGTGCGATCGGCACTCTGATTGGCCGCAAACTCCATGCTGTCGGTGAACACCTTGTACCCTACGCGTCGCACGGTCACTTGATACGCGCCCGGGCGTATGTCGCCAAGACGGAATGCGCCGTCCGCATTTGTGTACGTCGAGCGATCGATGGCGGACACGAGGATCTCGACGTCAGGAAGTGGCCGACCGTTCCCGGCGTTCAATACGACGCCGGTCAACAACGCATTCGCGGACAGCCCACGGTGCAACGTGAGGTCAGCGCGAACAAACCGTTCATCCGAACCGATCCGCACCTGCATTGGAGAAGCACTCGCGCTGTCATGCTCCACGCGGATCGTCACGGCCGTGTTGACGGGGACTCCGCAGAGCCTGTAGTTGCCGGAGGCGTCCGTTCGTGCGTCCACCCATCGATTGCGACGCAGGAATCCCTGCGTTGGCGTTCCCCCACGCTGACCAGGAGGACCAGCACTCACCACGCTGATTTCCGACCAGTCGGCAACCACCTTCACGTTCCGCGGTGGAAAAGAATCGCCGGAGATCACCGCCGAGCCGGAGACAATGCCATCCAGGCCGGACGGGCACAGGGACTGTGCCAGCAAGGTCGCGCTCGGCGCGCGGAGGACGAGCGGCTGCGCTGGATCCACGAACGACACCGGCGTGCGGTGCGACGCGCCCAGCTTCTTCAGGTCCGGCGTTCGAATATCCAGGAGGTAGTCTCCCGGCAGGGCATCGCCGATCCTGAATTCACCCTTTGCGTCAGTGACCGCATGCAGTCCTGCTCCCCGTACGGAGACCTCGGCGTTCGCAATGGGTGCCTGTGAGAGTGAGTCGAGGACCTTGCCGACCATGATCATCGGCGGCCGTACCCAGAGCGTGTCCCTGCCCAGCACCGCGAGAGCGAGCTCGCCACCCTCGATCCGCAGTTCGCGGACGTACCGCTCCGCTTGCATGGCGCCCCCGAGGCGCATGCCCGGCTGCGGTACCATCTTCGTGTCGAGCTGCGGCATCCGGATGTTCCAGCGGCTGATGATGAACGACCCGTTCTTCATCCGCACGAATTGCATTTCACCCCCGGAGCGGCCGAAGCTCTGCTCTCGCGTGACATTCACATACCGGAATGTCATCTCCCGCAGTTCGCCCGACTTCCGGTCGAGCCACACGGTGCCTTCGATGTCCGGAGTACCGCGGCGATCGCGCGATGGCTCGAACTCGATGCCGAGTTGCTTCGCATCGGATCTGTCGGCGAAACGCAGGCAGTGGTCCTCCACGAACTGGTCGGACAGGAGTACCGCGAGGTCGGGCGCGTAGTAGGTCGTCGTTCCATCCAGACCCACGGTCACGTAGCCCCCGCGCCGGAGGCTGTCAGCAGAGAGTGAGTTCCAGGGCCGGGCGGTGAGTCCCGCGCGAATGCCCGCGGCCTGTCGAACGACGCGCTCCCGGGATGGCTCCAGAGCGCGCTCGTAAATCACAACACGCGCGTTGATGGCCCGGGTGCCAGCGGTCACGTGCGCCGCGTTCAGCGCGGTACGAACCTGTTCCCAGACGGCGAAAGTGGCACGCGCGGAATCGCGCGGCACCTCACAGGGGTTGCGTCCCCCAACGCGAACGGTATCCAGCCGGAACGGCACTCCCGCCAGCACCAGCGGTCGATTGACCTCGCTTCCGGGCGCCAGCATCAGGACGTCCGACGTGGCTGGACGAAAACCGATGCGCAATGTGCGGACGCGGTATCGTCCGGCACGCGGCGCGGCGATGTGGTAATTGCCGGAGGGATCCGTGATCGTGCGCACGGCCACGGCGCCCGATTCATCAATGAGCTGGACGACGACCGCAGGAAGCAGGGCCGAGGTCGCGCGGTCGGTCACCGTTCCCCGAACCGTTTGCGCGTCGATCGATCTGGCGCACAGGGTCATCAACGCTGCTGCCACGCTCAGGCGGAACGGCATGGTACCCTCCGGTCGTTATCTGTCTCGCTCCGGTCGTCCTGCGTTCGTCGGCACACGCGCGCGCACATCGATGGGTGCGTCGACGATGCTTGCGAATACTTCGTATGGTTTGTGGTCCGGGTTCTTCGACGTACTGATGAGTAATGTGTAATCCCCAGGGAGCAGGGCGGGGAAGAGAAAGCTTCCGCTGGAGTCAGAAGTTGCAGTGAATGGGGTGGACCGCAACCGGATCGTCGCACCCACGACGGGTTTTCCCGAGACCGAGTCCGTGAGAACTCCCGACATGCCCACCCGTGGGTGCGCCCACAGCGTATCGCTTCCTCGCGCAACGAAGACGAGCTGGCCGCCCGCGACGCGTACTTCACGCACGTACGTCTCGTCGACGGAGGTGGACCGCGACCCCGGCAGGCCGGCGCTCACCGTACCGATGCGGCGCTCGATGACCGGCATCCGAATCTCCCACCGCGTGATTACCCAGGCGCCATTCCGCAGTCGCGCGAACCGGATGCCCCCGCCCGAATTTCCCTCGGAGACTGGCCGGGGTGCATTCACATACCGGTATTCAACATGGCGAAGCTCAGACGTCTTGCGGTCCAGCCACAGCGTTCCGGCAATCTCCGGCACCTCGGTGCGCGAGCGGTTGGGCTCGAAGGAGATGCCAAGCATGCTCGCATTCCGGTCGTTCACCAGCCGGAAGCAGTGGTCTTCCGAGAATTCGTCCGACAGCAGAACGTCGATGTCCGGGCCGTAATACGTCGTGCTGCCGTCCCGATCCACCACGATGTAGCCCGAGCGCTGGAGCGCGTCCGCGGGGAGCGCGCGCCACGCGCGATGATCGAAGCGGGCATGCGCGCGCGCGGTCTCGTGCATCTTGCGACGCAATCCCGGATCGTAGAGCCGCTCGAATTCGATCGTCCGCGACGACACCGAGCGCTCGCGTGCGCTCAGTGTTGCGGCCGTCAGCGCCGTGCGCGCCTGCTCCCACACCGCGAACGTGGCGGTCGCGGAGTCCGATGGAATGCGGCAGGCATTCTTGCTGACCACGCGCACGGTATCGAGGTTGAATGCCACGCCGGATAGCGTGAGCATTCGCGTGACATCGGCGCCGGCGGCAACGATGACAGCCTCGCTGGTGGTCGGCCGGAAGCCAATGCGCAGCGTGCGCAGGCGGTATGATCCCGGCGACGCCGTCTGCACCCGGAATTCACCGCGCTCGTTGCTGAGGGACCGCGCCGCGACGGAATCGCGGGAGTCCAGCAGCTGCACGACCACGCCGGCTAGGGGTACTCGTCCCTGATCCACCACCGTGCCGCGAACCACCTGTGCCGCCGCCG
>DASPMP010000227.1:0-3875 GCA_035626995.1 Gemmatimonadaceae bacterium | reverse complement strand
CCATGGCCGCCGCCACGGTGCCTGAATACAGGACGTCTTCGCCCATGTTCTGCCCATGATTGATACCGCTGAGCACGAAATCAGGACGCTCGGGCAGCAGCGCTTCCACCGCGATCATCACACAATCCGTTGGCGTTCCATCGATCTGCCAGCGGCGATCGCCACGCTTCACGGGACGAAGCGGATGATGCAACGTCAGTGAATGACTCATGGCGCTCTGCTCACGATCAGGGGCGACTACCCACACCTCACCCAGTGGCTCTGCTGCCGCGATCAGGCACTCGAGCCCGTGTGCGAGAATTCCATCATCATTCGAAACAAGAAGCTTCACTCTTTTCCCTGGAGAAGGCGCAGCAGGTCGTGCAGCTCACGTTCGAGCGATTCGACCGTCTCGAGGCTCAAGGCAGCGCGCGCGATGGACTTGAGGTCGCCTGCCTTCTTGTGCTCTTCCACCTTCAGCCGCGCGCCGTCGATGGTGTACTTCTCGGTGTACAGCAAGTGCTTCACCAGCAGTATCAGCTCGATCTCCTTCCGCTGATAGACACGATTGCCGGATCGGTTCTTGGCGGGGCTGAGGAACTTGAACTGGCTTTCCCAGTACCGCAGGACATGCGGTTTGAGCTCGGTGATCTCACACACCTCACCGATCGAAAAAAACTCCTGGATTGGTTCGGCGGCGCTCATGCGTCCTGCTCCGACCGCAGTCCGCGCTCCATGAGCTCCGGAATGGCCCGGTGCGCCGGATGACCCTCGAAGAGGATCCGGTAGACGGTGCCTGCAATGGGCATTTCGACGTCCTCTCGCTGTGCAAGCGCCAAGGCGCTTCTGGTCGTGACTACGCCTTCAGCAACGGTGGGTTTGCCGGCCAGCGCCTGCTCGAGTGTCCTCCCCTGGCCAATCTCGACGCCAACAGCGCGGTTGCGACTCAGCGCGCCCGTGCACGTCAGCACAAGGTCGCCAATGCCTGCGAGGCCCGCGAACGTCGACGCACGTGCGCCAATGGCCACCCCCAGTCGGGTCATCTCGGCAAGCCCGCGCGTGATCAGCGCGGCCCGCGAGTTGTTGCCGAGCCCAAGTCCTTCCACGATGCCTGTGGCCACCGCCATGACGTTCTTCAGTGCGCCACCCAGCTCGACGCCGATGAGATCGTCGTGGGTATACACACGGAAGGTGGCGTTGCTCATCGCGTCCTGCGCGAGACGGGCGGCATCCGGATAGTTGCTGGCCGCGACAATCGCCGTCGGCTGGCGCGCAGCGACTTCGGCGGCAAAGCTCGGCCCGGAGATCGCGACCACCGCCCGTCCCGGGACTTCTTCCGCGATCACGTCGGACATCAGGGATAGGCTGCCAACCTCGATCCCCTTCGACGCGACGGCGAGGACAGCGTCGGCCGAGACGAAGCGGCTGCCATCGTGCGTCACTTTGCGAAGGTGCTGGGAGGGCGCTGCGTACACAATGAACTCCGCACCCTCGAGTGCTTCGCGCAGGTCATGCGTCGCCGTCAATGTGGCGGCGAGCGTGAACCCCGGAAGGAAGACTGGGTTCTGATGATCCCCATTCACCGATCGGACGACGTCGTCCTCCAGTGCCCAGAGGCAAACCGCATGACCGCTCCTCGCCAACAGGTCTGCCAGCGCGGTCCCCCAGGCCCCGGCCCCGACGACGGCACAGCGCATTAGCCTACCCTCGACGCCATGGACGCGAGATACGCGGCGGCGAGTATCAGCAACAGGATACCGAGCGCGAGGGACGGTCGTCGGCCGAAGTTCGCGGCCTTGCCAAACCGATACTCGGTGCCGGAACGAAGGCGCTGAATGTTCGCGCGATGCGTCCAGAACACGAAGACCGACGTCACCATGGCGACGAGAAAGAGCGGCGATTGCCAGCCGACGCTGACCGCAAGCAGCACCGGCAGCGCTGCCGCCGCGGTGAGTGAGGCAAGCGAGACGTAACCGCTGGACAGGACGACCACAGAAAAAATCAGCAGCGACAACAGTGTCTGCAGCGGCGCGAGAGCGAGGAACACGCCACAGGCGGTCGCAACGCCTTTGCCGCCTTTGCTGAAACCCAGAAACACAGGGCGGATGTGGCCTAGGATCGCCGCGACGCCGCAGGCAACGGCAATCCACACCTGCGTGGTTCCCGGACTCGTCGACATCGGCGGCAGCCAGCGCACCGGAACCGCGCCTTTCGCGATGTCCACCGCGAACACGATCGCACCGATTTTCGGGCCAAGCACCCGCAGCACGTTGGTAGCGCCAAGGTTTCCGGAACCATGCGCTCGCAGATCGACACCGCTCCACTTCCCGGCCAGATACGCGGCCGGAATGGATCCCGCCACATACGACAGCAGAACTGCCAGGGCCGGGTGCATGGGAGTCAGCCCGCTTTTCGCCGCAACAGGATGCGCAAGGGATTACCGGTAAAGCCCCACGACTCGCGGAAGCCATTGTGCAGATAACGGACGTAGTGCTCCTGCACGAGGTCCGGCGCATTCCCGAACACCGCGAATGTCGGTGGAGCGACCTCGACTTGCGTCGCGTAGTTGAGCTTCACTTCCCGACCCGCAGCCTGCGGAGGCTGGCGCCGCGCGATCAGTTCCTGGAGTCGGTCGTTCACCTGCGACGTGGGAACTCGCTTGAGCCGTTCCTGCTCGACCTGGAGGATCAGCTCCAGGATCTTCGAAACCCGCTGACCTGTGACGGCAGACGTAAACACAAACGGGACGAACCTCAGGAACGGTGCTTTCTCTGCCGCTTCCTTCTCGTACTTTGCGGCCGTTTTGCCGTCCTTCTCAGCGACATCCCACTTGTTCACGACCACGATCAACCCACGCCCCGCTTCCCACGCGAGGTGTGCGACCTTGAGATCCTGCGCGTGCAGCTCCTTCTCGGTCGCGTCCACCACCAGGATGGCGATGTCAGCACGTTCGATGGCGCGCCGCGTCCGCAGCGCCGAGTAGAACTCGATGCCATCCTCGACGCGGCTCTGTCGCCGCAAGCCGGCAGTATCGATGAAGACGAAGGTGCGTCCGTGATACCGCATCGGCGTATCGATCGCATCGCGCGTCGTCCCGGCAATTTCGGACACGACCAGCCGATCTTCGCCGAGCAGGCGATTCACGATCGATGACTTCCCGACATTTGGGCGCCCGATGACGGCGATCGCCAGCTGTTCCTCCGGCAATCCTTCGGCCTTTGGCAGCAGGGCGATGAGGGCATCGAGCATGTCGCCGGTCCCGTGGCCATTCACGGCGGAGACCGGCAAGGGGTCTCCCGCGCCGAGATTGAAGAACTCGTACCAATCGGTGGTCTGCGGCTTGTCCACCTTGTTCGCGATCAGCAGCCAGGGTTTCCCACTGCTTCGCAGCATCTCGGCGATGCGCGCATCACTCGGATGCAATCCGTTCATCGCGTCCACCATGAACAGCAACAGATCGGCTTCGGCGATCGCGAGCTCCACCTGGCGTCGGATCTCGAGATCCATCGGCAGGTTCGGGTCTTCGACAAGACCGCCGGTGTCGACGAGCCAGAAGTGCTGCCCTGACCAGTCTGCGCGCGCGAAGTGACGGTCCCGTGTCGTCCCCGCTTCATCTGAGACGATCGCGGCATTATGTCCCACGATACGATTAAAGAGCGCTGATTTGCCGACGTTTGGGCGCCCGATCAGTGCGACGACCGGAATGGTCGTGGTCGTCATCGGGCGGCCACGATCACGGCGTCGGGGCTGCGCAGCTGCTCCGGATCGCTCAGGACGTCGATGAAGTCGTACGACGGATGGACCGGCATCGGGAATTCGCCGCGGAGCGTCTCAAAGGATGTGTCGTCGAGGAACACCCCTGCCCCATTGATGCATTCCGCCGGAATCATGGCGAG
>DASPMP010000226.1:0-4805 GCA_035626995.1 Gemmatimonadaceae bacterium | reverse complement strand
AAAATGTCCCAGTGCGCGGCGATGGCATTGGGAAGCACATCGCCGATGGCGGCGAGCGCTCCGCCGAACGCACCACGGTCGCGCGTCTGCGCCTCGAAGGTTCGGGTCAGCTCCGCAGCGTAGTCGGCGCGAAACGACGCGGGATACAGCTTCAGCAGGGCACGGTAGAAGGCGGTCATGCGATCCTCGGGGTCAGGCCGCTGGCTTTCGCCAGCTTCACGAGTTCCGTCAGTCGAGCCATCTCGGCGCGCGCGACGGCCGTTCCGAACGTGGTGATGCGGTAGTAGCGACGCCGCTCGTCATCATCGCGGGTGCGTCGACGGCCGACTTCGGCGATGAGGCCCTGCTCGACCATGCGCGCGAGAGAGCGGTAGAGGGTTCCGGCACTGAGGCGCAGGCTGCCATCCGTGCGGGACTCGACGTCGATGATGATCGCGTATCCATGACGCTCGCCGCCGCTGAGCGCGAGCAGGATGTGGAACGTCGCGGGGGGCAGGGGCAGGAGATCGGCGACAGCGGGGTCAATGGTGGCCATGCGCAACTATAACCACTGTGGGTATAGCGTCAATGGCTATATCGTGAGGGTCTTACTGCCAAGAGCTTACGGCCAAGGGCTTAGGGCCAAGGGCTTAGGGCCAAGGGCTTAGGGCCAAGTGCTTACGGCCAAGTGCTTACGGCCAAGGGCTAACGGCCAAGGGCTAACGGCCAAGGGCTGAGGGCCAAGTGCTAACTGCCAAGTGCTAACTGCCAAGTGCTGACTGCCAAGTGCTAACTGCCAAGTGCTAACTGCCAAGGGCTAACTGCCAAGGACTTACGGCCAAAGGCTTAGGGCCAAAGGCTTACGGCCAAGGGCTGGCGGCCAAAGGTTTACTGCGCGAGCAACGAATTGGTGCGACGCGCTGGCAAATGGTGACATGTTGCGCATGGGTCCGGAAGAGAATGAAGGATGGGACCTCCGCCACGCCTCATCGATGCCGCGCGACTGGTCGGCGATGAGACGAATCGCCTGCTGGATCGCGCCCCGAAGCGGATCTTTCATGAAATCCAGTTGCGGAGTTCCGTGCAGTCGATCAGCGCAAACATCCGCGAGGCGTACGGCCGGAGGTCCGGAAAGGACCGACAGCAGTTCTTGCGATTCGCGCGCGCGTCCGCCGAGGAAACCGATGAACACTGGCGGGCGAACTATGCCGCCCGTCGTATCGATCCCAGGGTCTACTGGCGGCTCCACCATCGCCTGATGACCATAATAAAGTTGCTCGACGCGATACTATAGTTGGCCCGCGATCCTTGTTCGCCTTGGAGGTCAGGCAGTTTGCTTCATCAGGTGGACGTAAGCGGTTGGTCGTAAGCGGTTGGCAGTAAGCCCTTGGCCGTAAGCGGTTGGCCGTAAGCTCTTGGCAGTAAGCTCTTGGCAGTAAGCTCTTGGTAGTAAGCTCTTGGTCGTAAGCAGTTGGCCGTAAGCGGTTGGCAGTAAGCGCTTGGCAGTAAGCCCTTGGCCGTAAGCGGTTGGTCGTAAGCGGTTGGCAGTAAGCCCTTGGCCGTAAGCTCTTGGTCGTAAGCATTTGGCAGTAAGCACTTGGCCCTAAGCAGTTGGCCGTAGGTACTTGCATGCGATTACCATTCGCCCGATGCCAAACGCAATTGAAACGCGCGCGCTGGTAAAATCCTTCGGCAAGACCCGCGCACTGGACGGCATTGATCTCACCGTCCGCGAGGGAACGGTCTACGGTCTCCTCGGCCCGAACGGCGCCGGCAAGACGACGACCATTCGTGTCCTCGCGACGCTGCTCAAGCCGGATAGTGGCCAGGCGACCGTTGCCGGCCTCGACGTCGTCCGCGAACCAGATGCGGTACGGCGCAAGGTGGGACTCACCGGCCAGTACGCGTCTGTTGACGAAGATCTCACGGGAATCGAGAACCTCGTCCTCGTTGGACGACTGCTGGGGCTGTCGTGGAAGGACGCGCGGCGACGCGCGGCCGAGCTGCTCGAGGCATTTGGACTGTCCTCGGCGGCCGACCGACAGGTGCGCACGTACTCGGGCGGCATGCGCCGGCGCATCGACATCGGCGCGAGCCTCGTGACTGTCCCCGACATTCTCTTCCTCGATGAGCCGACGACGGGACTGGATCCGCGCGGCCGCAACCAGGTATGGGAGCTCGTCCGTCGCATCGCGGAGGAAGGCACCACGGTGTTGCTGACCACACAGTATCTCGACGAGGCGGACCGACTCGCGAATCGTCTCGCGGTGATCGACCACGGTCGCGTCATCGCGGAAGGGACCAGCGCGGAGCTCAAGGCGTCGGTCGGCGCCAACGCGATGCACGTCCGGGTGGCAGACGCGAGCCAGGCGGATGCCGCCAACGCGGCGATCGGTCGCGTCCTCGGCAATGGCATGATGCCCGGCTCTGATGCCCAGGTCATCTCGGCGCGTCTCACGAACACTGCCCAGGCGTCGGAGGTGCTGGCAGCACTCACTGCCGCGCGCGTTGACGTCGCCGAGTTTTCCGTGGGAACGCCAACGCTCGACGAAGTGTTTCTCGCGCTCACCGGGAAGCCAAGTGAGGAGGAAGCCGTGGAGAGGGCCCGATGACGACCGAATCGATCGACGCAGTCGGCGATGTCCACAGCGTGCTTGCCGTGGGTCCGACACCAGCGGCACCGTCGGCGTTTTCCACCGTGCTCACGATCGCATGGCGCACGATGCTGAAGATCAAGCACGTCCCATTTCAGCTGTTCGACGTGGTCGTGACGCCGATCATGTTCACGCTGCTCTTTACGTACATCTTCGGCGGCGCGCTCGCGGGCACACCACGCGAGTACATTCAGTACCTGCTCCCCGGCATCCTGGTGCAGACGATCGTATTCATCACCGTCTACACGGGCGTCGGGCTGAATACGGACATCCAGAAGGGACTGTACGACCGCTTCCGTTCGTTGCCGATGTGGCAGCCGTCGCCGTTGCTGGGCGCGCTCCTGGGTGACGTGTTCCGGTACTCGCTCGCGGGCGCGATCATTATCCTGGTCGGCTTCATCATTGGCTTCCGTCCCGCAGGCGGTTTCATGGGGCTCGTGTGGTCGATGCTCCTGATCCTGGTCTTCTCGTTCGCGCTGTCGTGGCTCTGGATCATCGTCGGGATGCTGATGAAGACACCGGAGACGGTGATGACGGTGAGCTTCGTCTTCCTCATGCCGCTGACGTTCGCGAGTGACATCTTCGTGCGACTGGAGACGATGCCAGGGTGGCTGCAGGCGGTGGTCGGTCGCAACCCGGTGACGCTGCTGGCGCGTGCGACGCGCGGGCTGATCCACGGCAACGTCGTGATGTGGGACATCTGGTGGGTCCTGATCTCGTCGGCCGTGATCACGGCCATCGCGGTACCGATCGCGATGCGACTCTACTACCGGGAGCGCTGATCGCACTGGCTTCGGCTCTCGGCTCTCGGCTCTCGGCTCTCGGCCTTGGCTCTCGGCCTCGGCTCTCGGCCGTAGTTCTTGGCAGTAAGCCGTTGGCAGTAAGCCGTTGGCCGTAAGCGGTTGGCCGTAAGCGGTTGGCCGTTAGCGGTTGGCCGTTAGCGGTTGGCCGCAAGCCCTTGGCAGTCAGCCCTTTTTGACGATGCGACCGACAGTATCCCACGTGCGCGTCGTGACCTCCTTACCGAATGTCCTCTCGATCAGCGTCATGAACGCCGGATCCGCCTCGCCCGGCACGTAGTAGGTAAACGCTTCGCGCCCGTCGAGCGCGAGGATCCGTGCGCCCCGCAGATCAATCGGAAGCTTCGGCGGCGACGCTGGTGCGCTGCGCAGGAAGGTGACGTTGCGCTTTGCGTTCGGCGGCAGCCCGAAGCGCGCGAACGGGTTCGTCTCGAGGAGCGCCGCGAGGTCGGCGATGGGACGCACGATCGTCATGAAGCGCCGACCCAAATGTGCTTCCATCGCACGCTCACACTTCTTCTCGAGCGTGCTCTCCGACGAGGCCCGTGATGTGAAGACGGCGTTTCCGCTGGAGATGATGGTCTTCACGTCCGTGAAGCCGGCCTGCTCGAGCGCCTTCTTCAGCTCGGGCATGCTGCAATTCGTCGGCATCACCCCGCGGAGCAGGGCAGCGTATCTCGGCACGCCGACAACTTACAGCATGACGGCGAGTGGGACAGACCACGTCTTCGCACGCAACTACTAAAGGCCCTGCTTGAGGCCAACTCCTTAAGGCCAACTGCTTGAGGCCAACTGCTTGAGGCCAACTGCTTGCGGCCAACTGCTTGATGCCAACAGCGGACGGCCAATCACTCCGGGACGGAAAGCTCTCGGATATCAGTTCCCGGCAATAGTCTCCTGGCCGTCAGCTAATTGGCCGTAAGCCGCCGTTACTCGTCGGTACGGCGATACTGAAGCGCGCCGGACGGACAACCTTCCACCGCGTGCGCAATGCGATCCGCGGTATCCGCGGTCGCGTTAATCCATGGCCGGTGTCGCGGGTTGAATACGTGTCGCAGTGCACGCACGCAGTTGCCGCTGTGGATGCATCTCGACGCATACCACTCCACCACGATGCCGTTGCCAGTGTACTCGCGCGTCAGTTCCGCAGGGAGTTCGGAGTGGCCCGCGTCCGAGTGCGTCATGCAATCATTATACGTCGCCAACGCCGCTCGCCCAACTGCTTACTGGCGACACCATCGCGCTCGTTCACGCGCCGTCAGCCCTCGGCCGTCAGCCCATCGCAGTAAGCTGTTGGCCGTAAGCTCTTGGCGGTCAGCTCATGGCCGTAAGCTCTTGGCGGTCAGCTCTTGGCGGTAAGCTCTTGGCCGTA
>DASPMP010000225.1:0-10370 GCA_035626995.1 Gemmatimonadaceae bacterium | reverse complement strand
AACGTGCGGGAGGACGGCGACACGGTGTTGCTCCCCTTTCTCCCCGGGCAGACTCTGGCGATGCTGCTCGAGGACGTGGCGCTGGACCAGCGCATTCGCGCGCGCGCGATCGAGCTTGCCGTCACAGCACTCGCGGACTTTCACTCCCGCGGGTTCACGCATGGCGACGCGATGGCCGAGAATGTCCTGGTCGACGTGGATGCTGGTGTCGCCCGCTGGTTCGACTTCGAGACTGTGCACGATTCGCGTCGATCGATCGAGTGGCGCCGCGCCGATGACCTGCGCGCGCTGCTGGCAACGTGCCTGCTTCGCAGCACTCCCGGGACATTTTCAGGAACTTTGCAACTCGTCCTGGGCGGGTATGCCGGTATCGGAGTGAAGCGCATCGTGCGCGAGCACTGTGCGTCGGTCTGGCATCGCGCGCTCACCTTCCATCTCGGTCAGGCACCGCTGTCCTTCGGGGCCTATCGCGCTCTACAACGGGCAGTTCTCTCCGTGTCTGCGTCTCCGCCGTGAGAGGTAGACGTGAGGGTCATGACTGTTGTAAACCCGCTTCTGTGCCTCCCAGGTTCCTGAGCTATTGTGACAGCAGTGCGTTCGCCGGACTCAATCGGGCGGCGCGGCGCGCCGGGATCACCGTCGCCGCCACGGTGATCGCCGTGATCAGGAGCGTCGAGCTGGCGAGGATCAGCGGGTCTGCCGCCGTGATGGCGTAAATCTGGTTCGCGACCAGCTTGCCGCTGAGGAATGCCAGGCTCACGCCAATCGCGGCGCCGAGCAGACCGAGCACCGCGCCCTGGCGCAACACCATCATGAAGACGTCGCCCGGTGACGCGCCGAGCGCGAGACGCGTCGCCATTTCATCGCTGCGCAGCGACGTGGCGTACGACACCACGCCATAGATGCCGACCGCGGCGAGGATCACCGCGATCCCGCCGAAGATCAACATCAGCGTCATCCCCAGTTCCTGACGCTTGATCGTGTCGCCCACGACGGTCTCCGCGAGCCGGAAGTCGAGCGCCATCCTCGGATTCAGCTCGCGCAGCTTGGCGCGAATGGGGCCCTGCAGCTGCATCGGATCCGGCAGCGTCGAATGGACGACGGCCGTCAGGCGCCGAAGCGGGGCCTGCGTCGTCGGGATGTAGAACGCGGGCTCGGCGGGTTCGGCCAGCGATTTCTGCCGAACGTTGTCGATCACGCCGACGATGGTGATCACGTTGTCCAGATCCGGCTCCGGATACCCCGCCGAGAACTGGACGCCGATGGGGTCGCGTCCATTCAGCCAGCGGTCGACGAACACCTGGTTGACGATCGCCACGGGCTGATTCGTGGGAAGATCGCTTTCAGCGAAGTCCCTCCCCTTCACGATGCGCGTCCCCATCGCGCCGAACAGGCCGGGGCTCGCGAACCGCGACCGCATCCCCGGCATGTTCTCCGGGTCGTGCGGCTGGCCGTGAATCCGGCCGAGCAGTGAGCCTTCCAGCTGGCCGCTGAAGGGATAGCTCGAGACGAAGCCGACGGCGGTGACGCCGGGGATACTGCGAACCGCGTCGAGCATGGCGACGTGCCCCTGCTGCACGGCCTGGCCGTTGGGGAAGGCCTGCCCGAGGAAGGTCGCCGGGAAGAGCAGGCGGCCCTCCGCCACGAACCCGGCGTCGGTGTTCCGGAGATTCGAGAAGCTGCGCACCAGCCAGCCGGCGCTCGCGACCATCATGATCGCCAGCGCCACCTCGGCCACGGTCATGCTCGTGAGCCACCGCGCCGTTCCCCGCCCCGCGCTGGCGGACCGTGAACTGTCGCTCATCATCGACTTCATGTCGCTGCGCATGAGCCGCACGGCCGGCGCAAGGCCGATGATGGTCCCCGTGATGGCGAGGACCACCAGCGTGAACGCCAGCACGCGCCAGTCGAAGGACACGGCGTCGAGACGCGGCAGCCGCGCCGCGCCGAGCAGCAGCAGCCCGCGCAATGCCAGCCAGCCGAGCACCACCCCGAGAATGGTCCCCACCGTCGCGAGCACGAAGCTCTCGGTGACCAGCTGCCGCACGAGCCGGCCGTAGCCGGCGCCGAGCGCGGCGCGCACGGCCATCTCGCGCGCCCTGGCCGCGCCGCGCGCGAGCAGCAGGTTGGCGACGTTGACGCACGCCAGCAGCAGCAGCAGCCCCGTTGCCGAGAGGACGATGACGAGGATGGGACCGAGGTCGCCGACCATCTGCTCGACGAGCGGCTTCGTGACGTAGATACGGGCTTCCGCGGTGAGGCCGTCGCTGGCGAGGCCGTCGATCACCTGCTGCATCTCGCGATTCGCTTGCTCGATCGACGCGCCGGGCTTCAGGCGCATGAAGCCCTCCTGGCCGTGATTCACGTCAGTGGAGGGCGCGCGGTTCGCGATCCAGATGTCGGCGTCGTGCGGCATGTCGAAGCCGCGGGGCGCGACGCCGGAGACCGTCGACGCGAACTCCGCGAAGCGGATCGGCTTGCCGACGACGTCGGGGTCGCCGTTGAAGAGGGACTGCCAGAGGCGCGTGGAGATGACGACCGCCGGCAGCGGAAACTGCTGCTGCTGCGGCGGGATGTTGGGGTTGGGCTGGAAGGACGCGTGGTCCTCGGGCTTGAAGCCGCCGCGCGTCATGGGCAGGCCGAACAGCTCGAAGAACCCTTCGCTGACCTGGTAGACCTGGACGGCCCGCGGCGTGTCGTCTGCCTCGAGCAGGGTGAGGTTGCCCGGCTGTAGGCCCGCGGCCTTCGCGATCGAGAGGTCCGGGCCGTTCAGCCGGAAGATCTCGGCGCCGGACAGCATACCGGTCGTGACACGGCCGTCGGTCAGCGCGGTCCGGACGGCGTAGAGATTCTCGGGTTCGGGATACGGGAGGGGCTTGAGCAGGACGGCGCTCAGCGCCGTGAAGATCGCCGTCGACGCGCCGATTCCGAGCGCGAGCGTCAGGATCGACGTGAAGGCGAATCCCGGCGCGCGACGGAGGCCGCGGAGTGCGATGCGAATGTCCTGGACGACGGCTTCCATATGTGCTCCGCGGGTGAAGTTGGGGGACGGCGTCTCCAGATATTATGGCGTCTGGGCCGATCCGGTGACACCCCGTCGGTGCCGGGGCCAGGGGGGTGTGGGCTTTGCCTCAGCCCTCGTCCTTCAATGCCTCCGTGGGCTGGATGCGCAGCGCCCGCCGCGTTGGGACGATGCATGCGAGTGCACAGCACAGCATGGTCGACAACACGAACATGGCGGCGTAGCCCAGGACATCGAGATGCACCTGCGACAGGTCGTCGTTGGCGAGAACGAACCCGAGGATTGCACCAACGCCAATGCCCATCGCGACCTGAACGAATGGACGCTTGAAGACGATCATCAGGACATCGAGCGGCCGCGCGCCGAGTGCGACGCGCACGCCGATCTCCCGCGTGCGCCTGGCGACGGCGAAGGCCGTCACCGCATAAACGCCGGCGAGCGACAACATCAGCGTGATGCCGGTCAGGGTGACCATGAGCGCGAACCCGTACGACATGGCCGCGGAATCGGAATCTTCCAGCCGGGGCAGCGGTATCGGATCGATCACGCGTAGCGCAGGATCGGTTTCCTGCGCCAGCTCGCGGAGACGCGGCGCGAAACGTTGCGGATCGCCGCGAACGTGGACGGCGACTCGAAGCGGCTCCGTTGCACGCGGCAGTGTCGCCTGATAGATGCGTTTACGGTCGTACGAGGTCCCCGTCTCGCTGACGCTGAGGTCGGGCACGACTCCGACGATCTCGAACCACGACTCGGCGGTGGGCTCGCCTGACCCGAAGCGAAGCCGCCGGCCAATGGCATTGCCGCCGCCCAGTACCGCGTCGACGAACGTTTCGTTCACGAGGACCGCACGCGTTCGTTGTTCCGCGTCGGCCGTGGTCAGCGCCCGGCCGCTGATCACAGGTGCGCCGACGACATCGAAGAATCGCGGATCGAGGGACACGAACCCGGCGCAGTGGTAGCCCACCCCGCATTTTTCATCCTGCGCCGCCGACGGACCAGGGTCCATCTTGATGAAGTTCCGCCCGTCAATCAGCTGCGGCACTTGATCGGCATACGTGACGTCCAATACGCCCGGGTCCTGTCGCAGCCGGTCAGCGAGCGCGCGATAGCGTGCCTCGAGCCGCATCGCATGCATTGCCGGGACCGTGTCTCCACTCGCCGCGACGCCGTCCAGACGATCCAATTCGAGCGTCGCCGTAAGAAACGCTTCGGCCGGGAATCCTGCTGGCGTGTCCTCTTTCAGGATACCTCCTCCGAAGCCGAGCAGCGGCCAGGGAAGCAGCGTCGTGAACGCAATCTGTGTAACGATGACCACCGTCCACACGCCGCCGAACCGCAATCCCCCGCCGCCGCCTGACGCAGCCCGGAGCCGGGCCCCAGCACCACCCGACGTCACCTTGAGCGCGGGAACGACACCGGCGATCGCCGCCGCGAATAGCGTCAGCCCAAGGGCATAGAGGATCGCTGTTGGCGAAACTGAAGTATCGATCCAGAAGGGCAACGGACCCGTTTGCCCTTCGATCATCGTCCACGTCCGCGCGAGCACGAAGCGCGCGGCCAGGAGGCCCACCCCGGCGCCGACGGCAGAGAGCACGAGCGCTTCGGCGAAGAGTTGCATGATGAGGCGCCCCCGGCCGGCGCCAAGTGCGGCGCGCACCAGGAGCTCCCTTTCCCGGCTGACGGCGCGGGCGAACAACAACATGGCGACGTTGCCGCACAGGAGCGCGGCCAGCAGCACGAGGAATCCGTTGAGCGACGCCAGCATCAACGCCGCCGCCTCTGGCAAATCACTGACTGCGTCGGGCAGGGAGAGCACTTGCAGGCGTACATTCTTGTGGGTCACCGGAAACACCGTCGCTGCCCGGGCGCCGATCGCCGCCACCTGGGCGATCGCTTCCTCGCGCGGGTGGCCCGGCGCCAGCCGTCCAAAGACATACTTCAGGCTGCGCGTTGCCTCGGGTAGCCGCTCGAGATGCAACGGTCGCCAGATGCCATTCCGCTGTGGAAATCCGTAGCCCTGTGGCATCACGCCGACGATCGTGACCGGCGTACCGCTGATGCGAATGACGCGGCCGACGACGTCTGCGGCGCCACCCAGCTTGTTCTTCCAGAAATCGTATCCGATGACCGCGACCTGGCCTGCACCGCCCCGTTCATCGGTCTCCAGCAGCGTGCGTCCCATGAACGCCGGAACGCGCGTCAGCGCAAACGTCGACGCGGTCACGTTGGCGACGGTTTCCGGCTCACCGGGACCGGCGCCGATCGCGATATTGCGTTCTTCGATCTCAACGGCGCTCAGATCGGTGATGGTGCTGAGACCATCGCGCCACCGCTCGTAATCACCGCGTGATGCGGGGACCGACCCGTTGTCGGCGACATTCCAGTTCCGCAATGCAACGATCGCGTTGCCGTCCGGAAGCGGAATCGTGGGCCAGAGCGCCTGGCGCGCGATCTCGAAGCCGACGGTACCGACGGCGATCGCGAACGCCACCGCGATCGTTGCGATGACGGTGAGCGCCGGATGCTTGACCAGCATCCGACCGCCGAGCCGCAGGTCGAGCACCGAAAAGCGCAGATTGTCGAATGGGCGCAGCCCGCGTGCGGTGCGGCCGCGGTCCGTGAGGGACGGGCCGCTGCCGAACTCCAGGCGTGCGCGGCGCGCCGCTTCCGCCGGCGTCAACCCCGCTCGCACGAGCTCCTCGGCGCGCAGATCCATGTGCAGGCGGAACTCTGCCTCCATGTCCTCGTTCAACGCGTCGCCACGGCGAACGCCATGGAGAAGGGAGCGGTTCCGCGCAAGATGAGACCGTATCATTCCGTCTCCTAACGGGATTAGGAGAAGATAGGTTTCACGAGGGGCTCGTCAAGAACGAAGCGTCGCCCGCTCGGGCATCGCCGTCGCTGAACCCGCCAGCCTGAGTCCGCGAGGCACGCGCCCTGCCCGAGTAAATGCCATGAAACAGCTTTCACTGTACCGCGGCATCCTCGCCGGACTCGCCGCCGGAATGCTCGCCGGTTGCTCCGGCGACGCCCTGTTCTATAGAACAGATGGTACCTACACCGCCGACATTACAACCGAGACGTCGCCAGCGCAGCCAAAGACGCTCACGCTGTCCAAGGGTGACGGCGCCATCTCAGCCAAGGGCGACCTTCGCATGTGCGAGGTCGACCAGATTTCCTGGGGCCTGGGTACGGGTCCCGGTGCCGTCGGCAACCCAGCCGCCATCCTGACAACGCTTCCGCAGTCGCTCTGCCAGACTGGAACGGCATCCATCTCTTCCGGAAAGATGCTCGTGTGGGGACCGGCCACCGGCTCTCCCGGTATCACCGGAGTCATCGCCGACGAGTGGACGGTGACGGGCACGGTCACCATTAGCGAGTACACTGATCTCCGTCCAGCGGAGCCGTCCCTCAATGAGGAAGTTCTCTCGGAGCGTGCCGTCGGAACCGTGTCCCTCGTGGCGACGACGGCCGACGGTCGAATGGTCAGGTTGGAAAACGGCACCTTCACCTTTCTGATTTACCTTCGCACATCGGAGTACAACCCCTTCAGCTGACGCGTATGGATTGCGGCTGGCGCGCCGAGCGATCCAGCCGCAATGTTAGCGAGTGCCGCAGCTAAACTGCTCTCTCGCCCTGACGTTGTTGGTTTGCCTGACAGCGTCCCTTCCCGCGCAGACACGACTGCTCCAGGGCTCGGTCTTCGTCGACCAGAATCGCAACGGTCAGCGCGATCCGGGTGAACGCGGGCTCGCCAACGTCAGCGTATCGAACCAGGACGCCGTCGTCGCGACCGACTCCGCGGGCGACTTCCGGATCGACCGCGGCCCCAACGCCATCGTGTTCGTTTCGACGCCTGACGACTATCAGGTCATCGGGTGCTTCTGGCGCTCCGTGGCCGACGGATCGTCCCGCGTCGCGTTCGCCCTGGCGCCCATGCCGGCGCCAGACGCGTTCACGTTCGTGCATGCCTCCGACACCCATATTGCGCCGGCGTCCGTCGAACGCATGCGGCGGTTGCGCGCCATCGTCGACTCGATGCGTCCGGCATTCCTCCTCATTGCCGGCGATCTTGTCCGCGACGCGCTGCGCGTGCCCGCCGCCGAGGCGCGGTCGTATTACGATCTGTTCATGCAGGAGCTCGGGGGGATCCGGACACCGGCGTGGACCGTTCCCGGCAATCATGAGATCTTCGGGATCGAGCAACACCTGTCACGCGTCGAGTCGTCGCATCCCTTGTTCGGCCGGAAGATGTACCACCATTATCTGGGCCCGGATTACTACTCGTTCACCTACGGTGGCGTGCACTTCGTCGGGCTGAACACGGTCGACAACGAGGGGCCGTCGTACTACGGTCACGTCGACAGTCTGCAGCTCGCGTGGCTTGCGCGGGACCTCGCGCGCATTCCCGCGAGCATGCCTGTGGTGACGTTCAACCACATTCCGATGGTCACGGCGATGGAGGGTTTCGGCGGCTACACCGACGCGCCCCCTGCCCCCACCCTGATCACCGTGCGCGGGAAGACCGTGTTTCGGCACCTGGTTTCGAACGCGGACGCCGTGCTCGCGGTGCTTCGCAGCAGACCGCACGTCCTCGCGCTGGGTGCCCACATCCACGCAGGTGAGAAAATCGCCCTGGAGATCGGAGGCGTCCGCACGCGCTTCGAGCAGAGTCCGGCCGTGATCGGTCCGTCTCGGCGCGGCCCGCTGACGTTTCCATCGGGATTGACGCTCTATACGATTCGAAAGGGAGAGATCGATGCCGGGCAATTCGTTCCGCTCGTGACGCGTCCGTGAGCGAAGCGAGCGGCAGTTAGCCTCACGCGTTAGCGCACTCTAGTCATCGTACGGCAGGTCGCCGGGCTCGCGCCCTATGAAGTCCGGCTCGGGATCGTCGGTAAATTGGACCGCCAGGATGTGAGGCTCGTCCCGGAGGGCGGCCTTCGCGATCCGATGTCGCCCGTCCATCACTTCACCGCTCGCCGAGAGGATGATCGGGTATGAGAGATCTGCTGCTCCGATCAGCCTGACGTGATCGACCAGGGCCCGCCACGTCGGCTTCTCGTCGCCTGCCCACGGCGCATCGAGCTCCCGGATCTCACTGAGCGCAACGAGGCGACGCGGCAATTTCGCGGCCAGCGCTACCAGACGATGAACGTCCCATGCCAGCAGCCCACGGTCCGACGGCCTGAAGAAATATTGCTTGCGCATTCATTCCCCGATGAACGATCCACGGTTCCTTGGTCCTTTGACGCTACCGCGATGCACGGTCCCACAGTTCAATGGTGACGCTGAATGCAGGAATGCGAGAATGCGGGAATGCACCATGATGCCTCTCTTCACGGATTCTCGCATTCACGCATTCACGAATTCCTTTTTCTTTGAACCGTGGAGCCAGTCAACCTCTCCTTAACCCTTCACGGGAGCGCTGACTGTTTCGGAACATCCACAATCTGACGAGTTGTTGAAGGCCCTCGAGATCGAATAGCCGGAGGCGCGACGTTTCCCAGACGCAATCGAACGACACTTAGGATATTCGCTAAGTCTCAGCTGGTCAGTGGACGCGTACACGGCGTCGGAAGGATGTCATATGCATATGCCGTGCGGTCAGTACGCGGCCGGGATCCCGACCGCACTCCCGGCGACGCGTCGTATAGGTGCCGCCCGAAGTCTCGCAGAAATTGCAGCGTGTCCAGGCATGTCCGTAGGAGCGAAGTGATGCGCCGCGGCGCTTCACATAGGGATGGGACGAAGTGTCCGGCGATCGGCGACATTTCACGACGGGTCGGCGACGGCTCATGATGGATCGGCGACGCATTTGTCGCGTGATGCGAGGCCTCACTTCGGCGATGCGATAAGTGTCGGCCGGTTGTCACTCCGTCGCGCTCAGCAAAGTCCGCAATCACCGAGTCGACGACGTGTCTACAAGCGTCGGCGACGTCTGGAAGTGCGGTGCATCCGTCTTGCTTCGGATTCTTCCTATGTCTCGGTCTTGAAGCGGCACCTCGCGATGTCCTCGTTCCAACACACCGGCGTCTGTTGCGGGTCGCTTCGGATTTCTCCAATGTCCCGGAGTCGTCGCGGGAGCTACATCCTTCACGGAGGGGCGATGCAACTGGTCAAGGGACTGCGCGCGCTCGCAAACCCCACGCGTCTGCGCGTACTCGAGCTGCTGAGGGATCCATCGGCCTTCGAAGGGCCGCGTGATGCGCGCGGACGACCGCTTGGCGTCACCGCGAAGGCGCTTCTCAAGCACCTGCGATGCACGCAGCCGTCGCTCAACGAGCACATGGAGGTGCTGATCCGGCTGGGGCTCGTCGAATCGGCCAGGGTGGGACGATGGGTGGTGTACACGCGCGACGAGGAGCGCATCCGTCAGCTGAAGCAGACGATCGTCGATCAGCTCCTGCCACCTGCGCCGACGATGACGTCGTGAGCAACGGCGTTGTGCGGAACGCATGAAACGATGGCTGTTCAACCTCGCGGCTGCGCTGTCACTGTTGCTGCTGCTCGCGGTCGCGGCGGCATGGGCAACGAGCTACGCAGGTCGCCCTGCCTGGCGCCTGATCGCGACGGCGCACTCCGGTGACTTGAGGCGCGCAGACAGCGAACCGCGCACCGTGCTCTTCACGACCAGCGCAAACTGGTCGAAGACCCCGAACTACGGCTTCTGGGACGCGTGGTGGGCGCTGAGCCATTCCGGCCGGCTCACGCTGCTCGCGCAAGTCATTGATTACAACGGCACGCTGCGCCGGGTATACTCGTCGCCGCCGTCGCTGATCGTCGACCCACCGGGCGACGCGCGCTCGCAGGTCGTGGTATTCGGTCGTCTGTCCAATGCCGAGCCATCGACGAACCGGCTGGGATTCGCATTGCACTCCGACGACGTCAACGGCGCGGTCAACGCGCGCGCGTGGATGCTGACGTTGCCCTACTGGTTCATCGCCCTGCTTGGCCTGCCGATCCCGGCACTATGGCTGCGTCGGCGCCGGCGCGTCACTTCCGCGCGCTAAACGCGCCAGCGCACGCGAGCCGCTTCCTTCGCTTTTGGGTCGGCCCTCTTGTTCCAACCCTATTGACCGGCGTGGTGTCCGAATGCATATAGGCACTCTGCCTATAGTCACCAACGCACCGTGCCGACATGACGCCAGCCAGGACTCGCGGCCCCGCCGACGTGCTCCCGCTCCGATCCGCGGACTTTCTCGTCCTCCTCATGCTCGCCCCCGGCGAGCGACACGGCTACGGCATCATGCAGGACGTGCTGGCCCACACCGAAGGCCGAACGGAGCTCGAAGCAGGCTCGCTCTATCGCACGATCCGACGCCTCGCGGACGAGAAGCTCCTCGAG
>DASPMP010000224.1:0-3724 GCA_035626995.1 Gemmatimonadaceae bacterium | reverse complement strand
GCCTGGGACTGGCGGCGGGAACCAGGAGAACTATCCGCCGTCGCTGATTGACTTGTTCATTCCGCCCACGCCTGTACCAAGGTCGGTGAGTGGCGCGCGTGTCGTCGCGGAATTCGACGTGGACGAGAAGGGGAAGGTGTTGTCGGTCAACTTCACCCAGACCCGGGACCGCGGGTACAATCGCAAGTTGTCCGAGTTGTTCAAGGAGTTCCGTTTTCGGCCGGGCACCACCCCTGACGGCCGGGCCATCCGGATGAAGGCGCAGGTGGCGTTCGACCTCTAGGTCGGCCTAGCGTCCATCCCTTTCGCCAGCATATACTTCCGTCTTCCCGGCGCCGGCGTTTTGTACCGCCGGCGTTGTTGTGTCCTGCCCCGACGACCGACCCACAACCCCGGAGCGTGATGGCGAGCGTGACCGCCCCGACGGCCTCTCCGCCGTCGCAGTCGCAGTCCGAATTCGAGTTCGCCCTCGCCGTTGTCGTCTCCGATCCTGGCCTGTGAGTTTCTTCGCCTCAATTCGGAGCTCGTGAGATGACACTATTGTACGCCGCGCTTATCGCGGCCGTGCTGTGCTTGCTGTTTGCGGTTGTAACCACCCGGCGCGTGCTCCGTGAAGACACCGGAACGGACGCAATGCGCGCCATTGCGAGACTGATCCAAGAGGGCGCCGCCGCATTTCTCCGGCGCGAATACACCTTCCTCGCCGGTTTCGTTACGGTCGTTACCATCGTCCTGGCGCTCTTCGTCGACAATGATGTCACTGGAAAGTTCGCCGACCTCGGCATCGCTGAAGCGGGCAGGTACACCGGCCTCCCACGTACGGCAATCTCTTATGTGCTCGGGGCGGTATCCTCGGCCCTGGCGGGCTATGTCGGCATGTACATCGCCGTGCGTGCGAACGTGCGCACCGCGGCAAAAGCTCGCGAGGGACTGAACCCGGCGCTGCGCGTTGCGTTTTCGTCCGGGGCGGTCATGGGGATGACGGTCGTTGGACTCAGCCTCTTCTTCATCTCACTCCTGTACATCCTCTTCCGCGATTATCAGCCGCTGGTTGGGTATGCCTTCGGTGCGTCCTCGATCGCGCTGTTCGCTCGCGTGGGCGGCGGGATTTACACCAAGGCGGCGGACGTTGGCGCAGACCTGGTCGGGAAGGTCGAAGCCGGCATCCCCGAGGACGATCCGCGCAATCCGGCCACTATCGCCGATAACGTCGGTGACAACGTGGGTGACGTCGCGGGAATGGGCGCCGACTTGTTCGAGTCGTATACCGGAGCGATCGTCGCCGCGATGTCCCTTGCGGCGATCGCGGTGGTGGGCTCGAGCGAGAACGCCGTACTTCCGACGACCGCGGATGACACATTTGATGCCGCGGCGTTTGCCCTGCCGCTCGGTGTCTCCGCAATCGGCGCGGTGAGTGCGATCATTGGAACGTTCTTCGTTCGCACGCGCGAGGACGCGAATATGGGTCGTCTGCTATGGGCGCTGCGGACGGGCATCTTCGGTGCCGGCGCCATCGCACTCGCGGGAACCGCGTTTCTCATCGTGCGGATGGGACTGGATTTCAACCTGTTCTGGTCCGTGCTCATCGGGCTCGTGGCCGGTCAGGTCATCGGAACGGCAACGGAGTATTACACGGCGTACGAATACGCTCCTACGCGAAACCTGTCGGCGCAGGCCAAGGCGGGGACCGGGCCGGTCATCATTGGTGGCTTGGCGCTTGGGATGCTGTCGACCGCCATTCCGCTGCTCACCATCGTCCTCGCCACCTGGGCGACGTACGCGATGGCGGGGCTATACGGCATCGCGATCGCTGCCGTCGGGATGCTCTCGACACTGGGAATTACCCTCGCGACCGACGCCTATGGCCCGGTCGCCGACAACGCCGGGGGAATCGCGGAGCAGGCGCATCTCCCACCCGAAGTTCGCGAGCGCACGGATGCGCTGGATTCGCTCGGCAACACGACCGCAGCCACCGGAAAGGGATTCGCCATCGGTTCAGCCGTGCTGACCGCACTTGCACTGATGGTGTCCTACTCGCAGATCACGCGCGTCCAGGCGTTCGACCTTCTCGATGTGAACGTGCTTCTGGGGCTGCTCATCGGCGGACTGATGCCGTTCCTGTTCGGCGCACTCACGATGGGAGCGGTCGGTCGTGCCGCGATGGCCATGGTCGAGGAGGTGCGCCGCCAGTTCCGTGAGATTCCCGGCATCATGGAAGGCACGACTCCTCCCGACGCAGCTGGTGCCGTCCGTATCGCAACGGATGGTGCAATCCGGGAAATGGTGTTACCGGGATCGATCGCGGTCGCGGTGCCAATCATCGTCGGCGTCGTCATGGGCGCCGAGGCACTCGGCGGGTTGCTCATCGGGTCCATTGGGACCGGCGCGCTGCTCGCGCTCATGATGGCAAACGCCGGCGGCGCGTGGGACAATGCCAAGAAATACATCGAACAGGGCCACCATGGTGGCAAAAACTCCGAGGCGCATCGCGCCGCGGTTGTAGGTGACACGGTCGGTGATCCCTTCAAGGACACATCCGGGCCGAGTCTGAATATTCTGCTCAAGCTCATGGCAATCGTGGCCGTGGTCTTCGGGCCTCTCTTCCTTTAGCGATCGTTCCAGCACTCCAGGAGAACTTCATTGATGCAGCAGCACCAACCGGGCGGGGAAGCGAACCTCGTCATACCCGATCTCAACAGCGTGCAGTTCCTCGGCATGGGCGGCAAGACGCTGCTCACCTATGGACTGATCGTCTGCGTCGCGGGCCTGCTTTTCGCGCTGATGATCTACGGCCGGCTCAAGCGGATGCCCGTGCACTCGTCGATGCGTGAGATCTCGGAGCTGATCTACGAGACCTGCAAGACGTACCTGCAGACGCAGGGCAAGTTCATCCTGCTGCTCTGGGTCTTCATCGGCATCATCGCCGCGATTTACTTCGGCAAGCTTGCGTCGACGCTCGATGCCGCAGGCAACGTGGTGCACGGTTTTCCGCCGCTGAAGGTTGCGGTCATCCTGCTCTTCAGCCTCATCGGCATCGCGGGAAGTTATGCCGTCGCCTGGTTCGGCATCCGCGTGAATACGTTCGCGAACTCGCGCACGGCGTTCGCCAGCCTGAGGGGCAAGCCGTACCCCTGCTACGCGATCCCGCTGCAGGCTGGCATGAGCATCGGCATGCTGCTCATCGCCGTCGAGCTGCTTCTGATGCTGGTCATCCTGCTGTTCATTCCGCGCGACTACGCCGGTCCCTGCTTTATCGGCTTCGCCATCGGTGAATCGCTGGGAGCGGCAGCATTGCGCGTCGCCGGCGGCATCTTCACGAAGATCGCTGACATCGGGGCAGACCTGATGAAGATCGTCTTCAAGATCAAGGAAGACGATGCCCGCAATCCCGGGGTGATCGCGGACTGCACGGGCGACAATGCTGGTGACTCCGTCGGCCCGAGTGCGGACGGCTTCGAGACATATGGCGTGACGGGTGTTGCGCTCATCACATTCATCCTGCTTGCCGTAACACCGGCCACCGCTGGCGCTGCATTCGAAGCCGTGCAGGTCCAGCTGCTCGTATGGATCTTCGTGATGCGCATCGTCATGATCATCGCGAGCGGCGCGTCGTACCTGCTGAACGAGATGGTCGTCAAGGCGAAGTACGGCAATGCCGACAACATGAATTACGAGCATCCCCTCACGCAGCTCGTGTGGGTGACGTCGCTCGTGTCGGTCGCGC
>DASPMP010000223.1:0-20133 GCA_035626995.1 Gemmatimonadaceae bacterium | reverse complement strand
AGTGAGCAATACGCCCAGAGACCCGTTGGAAACATCAACAGCGCCAAATAGGCCGCCGCCATGACGTATTCTGCGGTATCGTCATCCACATACAGGCGGACGGGCGTCACAAGCATCCAGCCCTGCGAAAGGCGTGGCACGAACTCCTGAATCTCGCGGCTGTTCTCGCGGATCACCTCGAGCCTGGCTTTGGACGTACAGAAGCGACCCGACAGGGTAAGCGTGCCACGAAACGCCCGGCCATCCAGGAACGCGCGGCGCATCCGGTACTCATAAGGTCGTAACCGCAGCAACTCGGCACCCGTCCTCACACCGAACACGAAATCTGCGCGAAGTTGTTCCAGGCTCGCAGCGGCAACCATGTGCTGTCCTGAAAGGACTACGATCTCCGCCTTGCCTTGCGGATGGCCACCTTCCACCACGGTCGCACTGACGGAAGCACCGCTGCGGCCAGCAAGGTGTTGCCTGATGGAATCCCCGTCGGCGAGCAAACCGGGCGCGAGTTGCCTTTCGCCGATCCATGCGCCAAGAACGCGACCAGGAAATGCGGGACGCGTCGGGCTGGCAGGTCGATCGATCTGCGCAAAGTACGGCGGCGCCGGCATCGCTGGAGTAAAGCTGTAGGCAACCAGTGCCTGGACCCCCAACCAGCAAAGGAGTGCGATCAGCACCAGCGCAATCGCCGCATGCGGACCTGGCGCGAGCAGCCGGTGGCGATGACGACCAAGCGCGTACCCTGCGGTACCACCGAGCGAGTTCATCAGGATGTCGCCGACACTGGCGTCGCGCCCGGCGATGAGCTGAAACTGCGCCAGTTCAATGAACAATGTGACGCCGACAACCGACACTACCGCGGGTCCGGGGCGCACCGCGCCAAGCGCGAGCCCGATGCCCAGGGGCACAAACAGCATGACGTTCAGAAATGCGTCGACGCCGCCGTAGGTGCCGCAGATGATGCACAAGTGCTGCGTCGATTGGTCGGCCTCGCTCGGCGTGAGCGTCGCGAATGCGATCAGTGCCAAACTCGTGACGATCAGCACGGTTGCAGACGAAGGCCGTCTCATAGGTCGTTCGTCGGATCGCTACGCAACGGGGCAGAGCCCACTAACGGCCGGTCGCATGACGCGAATCTAGCGGCCGTCGCGGGTCGACAAACGACAACGGCGCCGCGCCCGGTTGGGCACGACGCCGTTGTCCTTCAAGCGGTAGCTAGTTCAGATCGCAGCCACGATTGTTCTCGAGGTCCAGCGTGTCCTTCAGGGCGAGAATCGTGTTGCGGCTGTTGCTCGCGAGCGCCGCATTCACCTGGGCGACGATATCCGCTGACGTCGCATAATAATCCACGTTCGCGCTATTCGCATTCAGGACCGCGGCGATGGCAGCGCGGAGCAGCGTCTTGGCGGCATCCTTGAGCGTGCCGCCGCCGCCCGACTGCAGACCCTGCAGCAGCGTGTAGGCGTCGAGATCGAACAGCGCGGCGTTGCTGAAGACCGACCCGACTGACTGTCCGGGCGTGAGTCCCGTCCAGGAATCGAAGTGCTGCGACTGCTTCCAGTATCCCGGCGTGCAGCCCTCACCACCCATCGGCGGCGGCGGTGGCGGCGGCGGAATGAACTCGCGGTTGAAGTAGAGCACCTTGATCTGCGAGGTGGAATTCACCGTGAGGGTCACCGAGTTGGACCCGGTGATGGTCTGCAGGAGCACCGGCGGGAATACGCCAAACTGCCAGACCTGGATCTCCGCGACCTCAATACCGTCCGGAACGAGTTCCGAGATCGTTACGGTGCCGGTTTGGCCCTCGGTCCAGGCAGGCTCCGCGAACTGCCCATACGTGTTGAGGCAGGTTTCTTCGCCGGCAAACGCGATGGACATCGTGGGACCGGATCCAAAGTTCACGTGATGCGCGCCGCCGCCTTCAACGACCGTGCTGAAGGTGTACGTGCCAGCGGGGCCGGCGGACTTGCACACCCGCACATAGCCCGTGGTTTCCGTGTGGTTCGCCACTTTCCCTGCGGCGGTGAGCGGAGCGGTGGGGCTGTCGGCCACAGAGCACGCGGCGAGCACCGTGGCGGCCACGAGGCCGACGGCTGCGCGCGCACTGCTGCGGGTGCGACCGGTCAAAACGTTACGCATGGAGGTTCCTGGAAGGTGAGAAGCGGCACACGGAGGCAGCTAACGTGCCTTGGCTCACAATGGGCTAAGTCCTGAATCCACAACGACGACTGCGGCCCAGCGGAAAAATCGGCGCAGCGGCGCTCCCTCATCCTGTTGCTGGGATGAGACAGTATTTGCGAAAACATTTGGCGTCGAACAGAAGCGCGCCCGAGACACGGCCACGGCGTAATCCCCGGGCTACGCACGAGGGCGGTCGCCTGTGGATGCGCCAGAGGGAGCGGCCGTGCGTTCGCTGTGGCGGGCGACTCCCCTGCGCGAAGAGAAACCGCCGCGGCAGAGAAACCGGAGTGGAAGCGAGGCCACAGTCGGGCCGCTCGAATGTCCCGATATGTCCGCGTGAGCTCGCATCGATGCTCGAGACTGCCGAGCGCGACGGGCGGTGCGTCACAACGTGCATGTTCTTTAAGACACACACTGCACGTCTCGTGACGGCCAACAGCACGAAACACACGAAGCATGCAACGAAACGAGACGCGTGGCATGTGCCTTTCGTTAGCGGAGTGCCTTCATCAACCCGAGGATGTCCGTCATGGTTATTTCGCATGCGAGACTCACTCGTGGTCTGGCCGGCGCACTGTCGCTGTGGGTATCGATCACGTGTGGTTCTCCGGTGTCGCCGATCAGCAAGCAGGAATCCGATCCATCCGTAGCGCGGTCAGGAACCGGAACGACAGTACGTGTCACGATTGCGCAATCACCGCTTGACGTCGGAGACTCGACGGTCGCCACCGCAGCGCTCGTCAGCGCCTGGGGTAAGGAGTTTCATGGAGCACGGACGACATGGTCGTCCAGCAACCGCGACGTCGCGACGATCGACGAGACCGGAAAGATCCGTGGCGTCAGCGCAGGGCTCGCCGACATCGTGGCGAGCACACAGGGCGTCATCGGGAAGGCGCAGATCACAGTGCGCGACCACGAGGAGCCGCCCCCGCCGATCCAGGTCGCGACGCGGCTTGGCATCGCGACTCAGCCCGGCGGCGGCATTACCGGCGCCGCGCTGTCGCCGCAACCCGTCATCCATGTGCGTGATTCCGCCGGAGCAGTCGTCACTACCTCGAATGCCACGGTCACCGTGACCATCTCGGGGGGCAGCGCGGCTCTGATTGGCTCCACGTCGATCGCTGCTGTCAACGGCGTTGCCAGCTTCACGAACCTCGGCGTCATCGGAGTGGGATCCTTCACGCTCACGTTTGTGTCGAGTGGCCTGGATGGCGCGACATCGAATGCCATAACGATCGTTGCCGGTGGGCCCGCGGCACTGGCGATGGCGACGCAGCCGGCAACGTCGGCCGTCACCGGCGCGATCCTTTCAACCCAACCGGCGGTCGATCTCCGCGACGCGTTCGGCAATCCCGTCCGCCGAGCGGGAGTCAGTGTTACCGCAGCTCTCTCCGGCACGGGGGCCACCCTTGGGGGGACGACGACCATCGTCACGGACCAGAATGGAGTGGCGAGCTTCACGAATCTCGCGATCACCGGAATCGGCACGTTCGCCCTCACCTTTAGCTCGAGCGGCCTGAGCTCCGTGACGTCAACGGGGATCACGCTCGGCGCGCTGCCAGCCACACAGGTGTCCGTCGGCACGCAGCCGTCCTCCAGCGCGGTGAGTGGCCAGCCGTTCGCGACGCAGCCCATCATCATTCTGCGGGATGCGCTGGGCAACGCAGTACGGCAGTCGGGCGTCGGCGTCACGGCGGCAATCGCCTCCGGTGGTGGAACCCTGAGCGGTTTGACGACGGTCGCCACCGACGCGAATGGGATTGCACAGTTCACCGACGTCGCCATTTCCGGAACCGCTGGGACGCGTACGCTGCGGTTCACCGCCGCGGGATTGCTGCCCGCGACATCGCAGCCCATCAACGTGACGGTACCAACGGGCGACGGGCGCGGGCTCATCTTCGCGTCCGATTGGAGTACCGCCACCGGCACCACGGAATCGGCGCGCCGCGACCTGGGCAAGGCGCGGCCATGGTCGATGTACGCCGGCAATGCACCGTCGGGAGTGGAATCCGCGGCGAGCCTCGGGCTCACCGACTGGCCAACGGCGAATGCATTCGTCGTGCGGACTTCCCAGGCCGCGATGGGCTCGATGTGGGCGCAGCTGGACTACGACGTCGGACTGCCATCTCCGGGCGCGCATCGGTACTTCCGCGTCTACGTCGCGATGCTCTGGGAAGACAATCACGGCGATGGCAATGGCATGGATGGCATCGAGCACGGCATGGAGAGCGCCGACCTTGGCTGGCGCGAGGGGGGCGGGGGCGGCGATGGATTCAATCCGATGATGCTGTCGCGCAGCAACGGCACATGGAATCCCGGCTTCCGTGAGATTTCCACCGGGCATCGGTTTGCGAGCTCGATCGGGCTGGCCAAATTCCGGACCTACCGGCTGGAATGGCACATCGCCTACGGGGTCGGCACCTACACCATTGAAGTACGGATCTACGACAGCGCCAACCGCCTCGTCGTGACCACGAGCGACTTCGTGCGCCGGAATCCGTTCCCGATCGGTGACCTCCTGAGCAATTCCGTCCTGACCCTGGCATCGCCACAGGACCATCGGTGGTTCCGAGTGGGAAGCAACGGACCCACGTCGAACTATCCCGGCTTGAATGTCGACGTCGGCGACGCGTTTCGGGCTCACGGCGCCGTTGCCATCTGCGTCACGAACTGGTGCGGCCCGTACGTACCCGGGGAAAGCCCCTGACGTTACGAAACTGACCCGACAAGGGTCTTAGGCGCTGGTGTGGCGGCCGAGCAATCCCGGTGTTGAGCGGCCGCAACACCTGCGTCTTGTCGTTCCAGCCAAGGTGCTGTCCCACAAGAGTTTAGGCAGGTCCCGCTTTGGGACTGTTATCTGCTCTGGGGTGCGGCGCGATCTACACCTACCTCCCGTCCTCTCCCCGGCCGACCCAGCGGCCTCGGTTCCCCTCTGGCAGCCAATGCAGTCGTATCCGTCCCTCCATTCGATGCTCGATGTTGTGGCGCGCAAGCGCCGCGACCATGCCGCGATAGAAGATCCTCCGGACGGTCGCATCACCTACTCCGAGCTGGCGGCTCTCTCGGACCGGGTACGCGACCGCCTCGTCGCCATGGGTGTTCGCCGAGGCGATCGCGTTGGGATCTACGTGCGAAAGTCCATCGATGCGGTGGTAGCGCAGTTCGGTGCGATGAAGGCCGGCGCGGCGTACGTTCCGGTCGATCCCTCGGCGCCGGCCTGGCGTTGCGCATACATCCTGAACGACTGCACGGTACGCGCGGTGGTCATGGAAACTCAGTATCGCCAGGGCTTCGAGGAAGAAACGCGGAAGCTCGGCGCCGAGCTGCCCGGATTGGTAGCGCTCGCGGGCTCCGGAGGCGGAGCGCCGCTGCGCCAGGCACTGGAGGGCCTCGATGCCGGAAACGCCGCGCCCGTGGCGAAGACGGTTGAATCTGACGCCGACGACCTGGCCTACATCCTCTACACCTCGGGCTCCACCGGGAAGCCCAAGGGCGTCATGCTGACGCATCGCAATGCGTTGGCATACGTGGACTGGCTGAGCGACACCTTCGACGTGAAGGAGACCGACCGCTTCAGCTCGCACGCGCCGTTCCATTTCGACCTATCGATCCTCGACCTGTATCTCTGTTTCAAGCACGGAGGCACGCTCGTGCTCATCGGGTCGGAGATCGGGCGCGAGCCGATGGGCCTCGCGAAGCTGATCGCCGAGCGCAAGCTGACGATCTGGTACTCTGCACCTTCCATCCTGTCGGTACTCGCCGAGTTCGGAAAACTCGAGCGCTTCGATTACAGCACGCTGCGCATCGTCTTTTTTGCCGGCGAAGTCTTTCCAGTGAAATACCTGCGGCTCATCAAGGAGCAGTGGCCGCATCCGCGCTACGTCAACATGTATGGCCCTACCGAAACGAACGTCTGCACGTGGTACGAGATTCCTGTGCACGTTCCGGATACGCGCAAGGACCCGTACCCGATCGGGAAAGTCTGCAGCAACCTGGCGGGAAAAGTTGTGGACGAGCTTGGGAAGGACCTGTCGCCGGCGGCTGAAGGTGAGCTGGTGATCAGCGGTCCCAACGTGCTGCAGGGTTACTGGAACCTGCCGGAACAGAGCGCACGGGCTTTTCTCGTCGATGCCGCCGGCGTACGCTGGTATCGCACGGGCGATATCGTGGTCCTCGACGACGCCGGCGATTACGTCTTCGTCGGGCGGCGCGACCGCATGGTCAAGCGGCGCGGCCATCGGGTGGAGCTCGGCGAGATCGAGGCCGGCCTGTATCGGCACGATGGCATTCGCGAGGCGGCCGTGGTGGCACGGCCGGAAGAGGGCGGGGTCCGCATCCGCGCCTTCATCGCGATGAAGAACGGCCACCAGGGGTCGATCATCGACCTCAAGCGGTTCAGCGCGGCGAACCTGCCAGCCTCCATGATCCCGGATGACTTCGTGTTTCTCGAGACGCTCCCGAAGACATCCACCGACAAGATGGACTACCAGCGACTCACGGGGATGTAAGTGGACTTCGCCATGACGCCGGAGCAGCAGACGCTCCGGGAAGAGATCGTGCGCTTCGCGCAGAAGGAGCTCAACCACGACCTGATCGCGCGTGACCGCGAGCAGGTGTTCAGTCGCGACCTGTGGAAGCAGTGTGGCGCGTTGGGCCTCCAGGGGATGCCGGTGCCTGAGGAGTATGGTGGCTCTGCGGCCGACGGCCTCACGACAGCCATCGCCATGGAGGCGCTCGGCTATGGCTGCAAGGACAGCGGCCTGGTGTTCTCCATCTGCGCACACCTGCTGTCGTGCGTGGTCCCCCTGTGGAAGCATGGCAGCGAGGCGCAGAAGCGCCGGTGGCTGCCGGGGCTGTGCGACGGAACGCTCGTCGGCGTACACGCCATGACGGAGCCCGATTCAGGGTCCGACGCGTTTACCATGCACACGAAAGCCACGGCGGACGGCGACGGCTGGCGGCTGAATGGGACGAAGATCTTCATCACGAACGGTCCGGTCGCGGACATGGTCATCGTGTTCGCGATGACGGACGTCGAGAAGGGGTTTCATGGCGGCATCACCGCCTTCCTCGTCGAAGCCGGAGCGCCCGGATTCCGTATCTCCCAGAAGATCGAGAAGATGGGCTTGCGCACGTCTCCATTCGCGGAGCTGTCGTTCGAGAACGTCTACGTCGGCCCGGAGACGATCCTTGGAAAGCCAGGCGCTGGGGCTCAGCAGTTCCAGAATTCCATGGATTGGGAACGAGTCTGCCTGTTCGCCTCGCACGTGGGAACGATGGAGCGCCTGACGGAACAGAGCATCGAGTACGCGCGCACGCGGCGGCAATTCAACCAGCCGGTCGGAAAATTTCAGGCCATCCAGCACAAGGTCGCGGACATGAAGATCCGTCTCGAGGCATCGCGCCTGCTGGTGCGGCGGGCTGCGGCCATGCTAGACAAGTCGAAGATGGTCTCGCTGGATGCGGCGGTTGCCAAGGTCTTCGTCAGCGAAGCCCTCGTGCAGACGTCACTGGATGCGGTCCAGATCCACGGTGGCTATGGCTACTGCACCGAGTATGAAATCGAGCGCGCCGTCCGCGACGCAGTGGGCAGCACGATCTACTCGGGCACGTCCGAATTGCAGCGCCAGATCATCGCACGCTTCGTCGGGCTCTGATCGTGACGGAAGCGACTCTCGCGCAGCGCGGCAGAATGCTCCCCCGGCCGGGGGCGGCGTTGGTGTTGCTCGCCGGCATCGTCCTCGCTGCGGCGGCTGCACTGGCGGACTTGCGCCCTGGGACGACCGGCTCGTTCGGGCTGGGCCAGGCAATCGCCCTGTGCGCTGCCCTCGCGATCGCCGGCTTGGGCTACGACCTGCTCGCCGGCCGCGGCGCGGACTGGATGGAGTCGCTGGTCGCCGCGCGTGCGTCCGCGCTTCGCCTCGTCGCGCTTGCGGTGCAACTCGCGTTGCTCCTCTTCGTGACCCGCTGGTTTCAGCTGGAGAACCCGGCATTCGCGGGCATCGTCGTCCCGCTTGCCGCAGTCGGATTCGTCATCCACCACCTGCTGCCGCAGCGCCTCCGGCTCACTTATTTCATCGCTCTTTCGGTCATCGGGTTTGTCACAGTGCTCGGATGGGTGAACGCGGCATGGGTGTTGGGGCTGACCGCGGCATTCGCGGCGCTCTGCCATGTCCGGCTGCCTTGGCTGGGACGTGTGGCGGTGCTGCTGGCCGCGGCAACGCTGCTGGGCATTGCGCGCGCCCGGCCCGACTGGACGCCGTTCCCGACCGCGCTCTGGCCGATCCTCGGATCGATCCTGATGTTCCGCCTGATCGTGTACGCGTACGACGTGCGCAACGCGAAGGACAAAGTGCCGGCGAAGTGGTCGCTCGCGTACTTCTTCCTGCTCCCGAACGTCGTATTCCCGCTCTTCCCCGTGATCGATTTTGCCACGTTCCGGCGGGCGTATTACGACCGCGAGGCCCTCGGCATCTATCAGCGCGGCATCGACTGGATGGCGCGCGGCGTCGTCCATCTCCTGCTTTACCGGCTGGTGTACCAGCACTTTACCATCGCGCCCTCGGACGTTACCACCGGCGCGCAGCTGGTGCAGTCGATGATCGCGACGTTCCTGCTCTATCTCCGCGTGTCGGGGACGTTCCACTTCATCATCGGCATGCTGCACCTGTTCGGGTTCCGGCTACCGGAAACCCATCGGTTCTTCTATCTGGCGTCGAGCTTTGCGGACTTCTGGCGCCGGATCAACATTTACTGGAAGGACTTCATGATGAAGGTGGTGTTCTACCCCGTGTATTTCCCGCTGCGGAAACGGGGTGAGACCACCGCGCTGGTGATCGCGACACTCTCAGTGTTCTTCATCACCTGGCTGACCCACTCCTACCAGTGGTTCTGGATTCTGGGGAAGTGGCTGTTCTCCTGGACCGACGCGCTGTTCTGGGCGATTCTCGGTGTGTTCCTCGTGGTGAACTCGCTATGGGAGGCGAAGCGCGGCCGCAAGCGCGCGTTGCCCGGGGCTGCGCGGCGCACTGCTACCGAGGCGTTGGGCACGGCAGCCAAGGCGGTTCTCGTGTTTGCCACGATCTGCACGCTCTGGTCGCTCTGGTCGAGCGCCACGCTGGCCGACTGGTTCGACCTCATGCGGGTAGACCGCTTCGCAGCCGCCGACTGGGCGGCTGTCCTCAGCGTGCTGGGACTCGTCGGCGTCGCGGCATTCATTGGTGAGCTCACGGGCCGTTCACAGGGCGACGCGGATCGTGCGGCCGCGGCGGATAAACAGCCATGGGGACGCATCGCGCTCGTGACCGGTGGCCGGCTTGGCGCAATCGCGCTCGTGACCACCCCGTTCGTACTAGGCGAGTTGCCCGGGCGCGTGCAGCAGATCGCCCGCGACCTGCGCGTCCCCGAGCTCAACAAGAGCGACGCGGCGGCGCTTCAGCGCGGCTACTACGAAAATCTGCAGGGCGTGAGCCTCAAGAACAGCCAGCTATGGGAGTTGTTCGCGCAGCGGCCCGCGGAGGGCCGCGACATCTGGCGTTCCGGCGTGCTGCGCGAGCGGGACGATTTCCTCGCCCGCGACATGAAGGCGTTCTTTGGCATCTTCGAGCGCGGTATGTCGTTTCGCACGAATCGCTGGGGGATGCGCGACCGGGACTATGCGCTGGACAAGCCGGCGGGTACGCGACGGATCGCCGTGCTCGGCCAGTCGTATGTCGCCGGCGACGGCGTCACCGATGGCGAGACCTTCGACGAGCTGGTCGAGAATCAGCTGGCAGGCGAAGGCGCGTTGCCCCGCACGGAAATCCTGAATTTCGGCATCGGTTCCTACAGCATGCTGCAGCAGCTGCTTCTGCTGGAGGATCGCGTCTGGAAATTCTCGCCGGACATCGTCATGGTCGTCGCCAACCACCGCGATGCCGCTCGTGCGGCTGCGCATGCGGTGCTGCAACTCAATCGCGGCGTCGAGGCTCCGTTTCCCGAGGTTCGTGAGGCACTCGCGCGTGCGCAGGTGACGCCCGGCCTGAGCGAGACCGAAGCGTTCGCGCGTATGCGTCCGCACCAGGAAGCGCTCCTCGATTGGACGCATAGCGAGATCGTTCGTCTGGCCCGCGCCCGCGGGGCGCTACCGGTCTGGGTGTATCTCTCCACGCCGGAGCGCGGGCCCACGACGAAGGAGATCGACCGACTGGCCGGCGCCGCACGCGCGGCCGGTTTCCACGTGCTGAACTGGGCTGACGTCTATGACGGCGTCGATCCAGCCACCCTTCGCTCCTCTGCGTGGGACTTTCATCCCAACGCCGCGGGCCACCGCATGATCGCTCGGCGGCTGTATCGCGACCTGACGGCAGATCCCGCACTCGCGCCTGCGCGCGCCGCGAGCACGGCGTCGCCTACCAGAACCACTCATGACTGAAGCTACGATTCCCACGAGATCCCAGGTTCTGCCTCGCGCGAGCGGAGCCGTCGTGCTGCTGGGCGGCGCGACCCTTATTGCGGCCGCGCTGCTCGCCGACCTCCGGCAAACTGGCGGGACCGTCGCCTTCGGACTCGCGCAGGCAATGATGGCCATGCTTGGCCTGGCCATCGCCACATGCGGCGTCGATATCGGACGGGGACGCGGACAGGAATGGGCGGCGAGCATCTCCCGCGCGGCGACGCAGTCGCTGCCAATGCTAGTGGTTGCGATACAGCTGGGTCTCCTCGTCTTTCTGACCATCTGGTTCCAGCTGGAGAATCCGGCGTTTGCGCGGCTCGTTCTTCCGTTCACGGCGTTCGGCTTCCTCGTCCATCACCTCATGCCTGACCGGCACCGGCTGTGGTACTTCGCCGGATTGTCGCTGATCGGCTTCGTCCTCGTACTCGGATGGGTCACCGCGGGCTGGCTGATTTTCCTGACGCTGGTGTTCGTGGCGATGTGCCACCTGCCCATCCCGTGGCTCGCGCGCGTGGCGGTGCTTCTCGTGGCCGGCATCGCACTTGGAGTGCTGCGGGTCAATCCTACATGGGTGCCCTTTTCGTCGGCCGTCTGGCCGATCCTTGGGTCTATCCTGATGTTCCGGCTGATGGTGTATGCCTACGACGTCCGGAACGCGAAAGAGAAAGTGCCGGCAAAGTGGTCGGTGGCGTACTTCTTCGTGATGCCGAATGTGGTCTTCCCGCTCTTTCCCGTCGTGGATTTCGCCACCTTCCGGCGGTCGTATTATGATCGCGACGCGGTTGACATCTACCAGCGCGGAATCGACTGGATGGCCCGTGGCCTCATCCATCTCGTCCTTTACCGCGCCGTGTACCAGCACCTCACGATCGCGCCCGAGGACGTGACAACGGGCGCACAGCTGGTGCAGTACATGTCTTCCACGTTCCTGCTGTACCTGCGCGTGTCCGGCACATTCCACCTCATCGTGGGAATGCTCCACCTGTTCGGGTTCCGGCTCCCGGAAACGCATCGGTTCTTCTATCTGGCGTCGTCGTTCACGGACTTCTGGCGCCGAATCAACATCTATTGGAAGGACTTCATGATGAAGCTGGTCTTCTACCCCGTGTATTTCCCGCTGCGGAAACGGGGTGAGACCACTGCGCTGGTCGTTGGAACGCTCTCCGTGTTCTTCATCACCTGGATCACGCACTCCTACCAGTGGTTCTGGATCCTGGGCAAGTGGCTGATCTCCTGGACGGATGGACTCTTCTGGGCGATCCTCGGCGTCCTGCTCGTGGCGAATTCGCTCTGGGAGGCGAAGCACGGGCGGAAGCGCGCGCTTCCTGGTGCGGCGCGCCGACGCGGCCGCGAAGGACTCCTCGTGGCGTTGAAGGCCACTGGTGTGTTCGTCACGATCTGCACCCTCTGGTCCCTGTGGGGCAGCCCAACGCTGGGCGACTGGTTCGACCTCATGTCGGTGCAGCGCTTCGGCGGCCGCGACTGGGCGGCAGTGCTGGGGCTCCTGGGCCTGGTCGCCGGGGCCGCCTTCCTCGCGGAAGTCACGGGAAAATCACAGGGCGATGCCGATCGGGGCGCCGTGGCGGATCGGGGGGGGTGGAAGCGCGGGGCGCTGCGGACCATGCCGCAGCTGGCCTGTCTGACGTTCGCCACCACGCCATTTGTGCTTGGTTCGCTCGATTATCGCGTGCAGGAGTTCGCGCGCGACATGCGCCTGCCGGAGCTGAACAAGCGGGACGTCGCGGCGATGCAGCGCGGCTACTATGAAAATCTGCAGGGGGTCAGCCTGCAGAACTCCCAGCTCTGGGAGGTGTACGCCCAGCGGCCGCCGCAGGTCGTGGACATCTGGAAGTCCGGAATCATGCGGGAACGCGACGACTATCTCGGCCGCGACATGAAGCCTTTCTTTGCCATGTTCGACCAGGGCGTCTCGATTCGCACGAACCGATGGGCGATGCGCGATCGCGATTACGAGCAGATGAAGCCCGTGGGAGCCCATCGCATCGCACTGCTCGGCCAGTCGTACGTCGCCGGGGATGGGGTGAACAATGGCGAAAGCTTCGAAGAGGTCGTGGAAGACCAATTGGCGCGCGAGCGCACTACCGGTGCGCCCACGCAGATCCTGAACTTCAGCGTCGGGGCGTATTCGCTCATCCAGCAACTGCTGCAGCTCGAGGAGCGGGTCTGGACTTTCGGTCCCGACGTCGTCGTGGTGTTCGGCCACCAGATCGATGCCGAGCGCCAGGCCATTCATATCGTCAAACAGGCGCTCAAGGGGATCGAGCCGCCGTACCCGTGGATCACGGACATTCTCGCGAAAGCGAATATCACGCGCGACCTCCGCGAGGCGGAAGCGCTCAGCCGCTTGCAGCCCTACCGCGAGGAGCTCCTCGAACGGACGCAGCGGGCGATCGTGGAGGCATGCCGCGCGCGCGGGGTCGCCGCGATCTGGATCTACCTCGCCATGCCAGAGAAGGGACCCGCTCCCGAGGAGATCCAGGCCCTCGTGGAACAGGCGAGGCGCTCGGGCTTCCACGCGCTCGACTGGTCGAGTGTGTATGATGGGGCGGACATTCGTACCCTCCAGCGGTCGCAGTGGGACTTTCATCCCAACGCCACCGGCCACCAGTTCATCGCGCGGCGCTTTCACGCCGACATCACGACGGATCCGGCCTTCGGCGTTGCCGGTCCCCGCACTGCCACGCGCGCCAGCGCACAGGAGAATCGTTAGTGAGCACTGATACTGCACTTCGCGACGTCGTCCGCCAGTACATCCTGAAGGAATTCCTGCCGGGGGTCCCGGCATCCGAGCTGACCGACGACACGCCGCTGATCAGCGGGGGTATCCTCGACTCGCTCGCGACCGTGCGCCTGGTGGCGATGCTCGAGGAGCGGTACAAGGTCGAGATCGAGGCGCACGAAGCCTCCATCACGCACTTCAACACCGTCGCCGATATCGCCAGCCTCGTGCACAGCAAGGGCGCCAAGTAGTCCTGTTGAACAGCGTGACGCGACACTTCTTTACCGTCGACGTCGAGGAACACTTTCAGGTCAGTGCCTTCGATCGGGTCGTTACCCGGGACGAGTGGCCTGGCATGACAAGCCGACTCGACGTCAGTATGCCCAGGTTGATGGAACTGCTCGCGCGGTTCGAGACCCGGGGCACCTTCTTCGTCCTCGGCTGGCTCGGGCGGCATCGCCCGAACGTTGTGCGTGCGATCGCGGATGCCGGACACGAGGTCGCGTCGCATGGCTTCGGTCACCGGCGCGTGTGCACCATGACGCCCGACGGGTTTCGGGCGGACGTGCGCGCATCGAAGCAGGTCCTCGAGGATATCATCGGCGGTCCGGTCCTTGGATTCAGGGCCCCCAGCTTCTCGATCATTCCGGGCACCGAGTGGGCACTGGACGTCCTCGTGGAAGAGGGTTTTCGCTATGACTCCAGCCTCTTTCCAATTCGACGGAGCGGCTACGGCTATCCGGCGGCACCGCGCGAGGTGCACGTCATCCGACGGCCCGCCGGGCTGCTGCACGAATTTCCGCTGGCCACCACCACGGTAGCCGGCTTCAACGTCCCGGCTGCTGGCGGCGGCTACCTCCGGCAGTTTCCGCTCGCGCTTATCCGGCGCGCTTTTCGCGAAGCAACGGCGCGGTCGTCGCCAGCCACGTTTTACGTGCATCCCTGGGAAGTTGACCCGGATCAGCCGCGCATGAAGACCGGTCCGCTGACACGGCTGCGGCACTATCGTGGCCTGTCGCGAACTTTGCCGCGCCTCGAGCGCCTGCTGACCGAGTTCCAGTTCACGACCATCGCGTCCGCGCTGGGCGCTGAGCGGCGGCCGATACCGGCCGAACCTGCGAGGGCGGGAAGCTGATCGTTGCTCTGGCCCCCGATCCCGCCGAGTGGAATGCCTTCGTCGACCAGGCAGCGGACGCGAGCTTCTGCCATCGCTGGGAATGGCGTGACATCATCGCAGAGGAGATGGGACACGTGGCGCGCTATGCGGGCGCGCGCGACGCGGAGGGGAGGCCCCTGCGAGGAGTCCTGCCCATCTTTCACGTGAAGAGCCGATTCTTCGGGCACCACGTCATCTCGATCCCCTTCATGAACTACGGCGGTCCCGTTGGTGACGCGCCGGCTCGACAGGCGCTGGCTGCATGGGCGCTTCAGGATGGCAAGACCGCAGGCGCCGATTCCGTCGTCCTGCGCACGCGCACGGCCGTGCCAGGAGACTTTCCGCAGGCATCGAGCAAGGTGACCGTCGTGCTGCCGTTGGGCGGCGATGCGGATGTCATGTGGCAGAAGTCGTTCGATGCGAAATTCCGCAACAAGATCAAGCGGCCGCAGCGCGATGGCATGGTGACGCGCTTCGGGCCGGAGCACCTCGACGGGTATTACGAGGTCTTTGCGGCCAACATGCGTGACCTCGGGACGCCCGTACTCCCGCGACGCTTCTTCCAGCGGATTCTCGAACAGTTTCCTGGAATGGCACTGCTGGGCGTCACCTACTGGAACGAACGTCCGGTCGCCGGGGGCTTCGGGTTCATCTGGCGTGACGAGTTCGAGATGACCTGGTCGTCCTCGCTCAAGGAGTTGCGTGCGTCGAAGCCGAATATGCTGCTCTACTGGGATTACATGCGCGAGCTGATCGGTCGTGGCGTGCGGCAGTTCAATTTCGGGCGGAGCACGCCGGGAACGGGGCCGCACGACTTCAAGTTGTCCTGGGGCGGCGTGGACGAGGCGCTGCCGTGGATTCAGTGGCCCACGCAATCCGCCGCGGCCGGGACGGGGGGAGTGGCCCAGCTCGCGTCAGCGGTGTGGCGCCACCTTCCCGTGCGAATGACTCGCGCCATGGGACCGATGGTGGCGCGCCAACTGCCCTGGTGGTAGCCGGCGTGTGCTGGCGACCCACGAGCTTCCCGCCTATTCACCGCTCTCAGCGCGGCACCTGATCGTCGCGGCCGGCCGGCGGGCTGCCCGGGGAGGCGTCCTGCTCGACGAGGCTTGTCAGTTGCTATCCCGGGGCTTCGGCGCGGACGACGTGATGCTCGTGGACAGTGGTCGCAGCGCACTGCAGCTGGCCATCGCACTATCACTGCCGGAGCGCGGCGATCGCGTCGTCGCGATTCCCGCTTTCCAATGCTTCGAGGTCGCCAGCGCGGCCGTTGGTACGGGATGCCGCATCGCGCCGTACGACGTGGACCCCGAGACGCTGCAGCCTCGGCTCGACTCGCTGGAACAAGCCCTTGCCGACGGCGCCACGAGCATCGTCATCGCACCGCTGTACGGACTGCCCGTCGCCTGGAGCCCCATTGAAACGCTGGCAGCTCGCCACGGCGCGATCCTTGTGGAAGATGCCGCGCAATCACACGGCGCAGCATGGGCGGGACGACCAGTTGGGACCTTCGGGGCCCTCAGTGTCCTCAGCTTCGGGAGAGGGAAAGGATGGACGGGCGGCGGCGGTGGCGCCCTGCTCATCCGCTCAACCGCGCTGGCGGAGCGCGCTCGTGCCATTTCGGTTGCACCCGCCAGCGGCCGAACGGAACTGCGCACTGCCGCGACTTCTTTCTTGCAGCTGTTGTTCGGGCGCCCTCACCTGTATGGAATCCCCGCCTCGGTCCCGCGGCTGGGATTGGGAGAGACCCGATATCATCACCCATCGCCCCCAGCCGCAGCGCATCCCTATTCCCTGGCGCTCCTGATGGAAACGCGAGCTGCCAGCCTGCGTGAAGCGGAGGTGAGGAGGCGCAACGCGTTTGACTGGAGTGAAGCGTTGCCGCCGGCCATCATGAGCGGGGTTCCGCGCGTCGTCCCGGAGGGAGTCTGCGGATATCTGCGTTATCCGGTATGCTTGCCTGAGAGCGCGGTCGCGGAGGCGTCGGCCGATATTGCCCGGCGCGCGGGAATCGCGCGCAGCTATCCGCTGACGCTCGCCGAGTTGCCGGCTGTCATGCCCCGCCTGCTCGCACCAGCACGCGCGTACCCCGGCGCGCACACACTCTCGCGCCGGGTCGTAACGCTGCCGACGCACTCCAGGCTTACCAGGGCCGCGCGCGACGCCATCCTTGCTCTGGCCACGAGTTGGGTCAGAACACCCCTTCGCACGAGACGCGAAACTCCGGTTTGAGCGTGGCCCCGGAGCCTTTTGGAAGAAAGGCGGGAACGAGAGAGTCAACAACGCGCGCGATGGCACGCACTCCTTCCTCCGAGTGATGAACGACGTCGAGGAAGAGCGCGTTGTCCGATGGCAGCCCCTTCGCGACATCGACCAGCGGAATGCGTTCTGCCGCCGCGACTTCGCGGATGACGTCGTTGAAGCGATCGAAATCCTGGTAGAACTTCGGCACGTCAGGGTAGAGCGTAAGTGCCACGTCCACGCCGGCGAGAGCGCGTGCCTGCGTAATGTGATTCGGATCCGAGCTGCGTGACTCGGTCAGGAGCACCGGCACGGCGCCCGACTGGCGCACACTGCGCACCAACTCATGAAGGTTCCTGCGGAAATAGTGCTCGCCTGGGGCGAGGTCGTACTTCCATTCCTGCCATGGCATGGTCTTGTCGGCGTCTCCGCCGAACCGCACACGCGCCGAGTGCAGCACTCTGGAGACGACGATGTCGGATTCGTCGATGTATCCCGTCCAGCGCTTTCGCCCGTAGCGCACGAGGTAATTCGGGTCGATCGTCGTGCCGAGCGACGCCGCGCGATAGGTGACCATCAGGTCGTTTACGTTGTGCTTGATCAGCACAACGTCCGGCCGCGTCTCGACGAGATCCAGCGCGTAGCGGATCAGTGAGTGCGCGGTCGTGTACGCGGACATTGCGCCGTTCAGCACACGGACGTCATTGCGACCGCGAGAGCGTTCCAGGCACTCGAACGCGAGCGGCCAGTGGATGCCCACATCCCGTCGTCCCAGGTCGGCGGCAAGGCCCTCCGTGGTGGAGCCGCCGATGGCGAGGACGCGCACCTCGCCGGGCTCCCGTGGCGGTGTCGGAAAGGGAAGCCGGATTCCCATGTCATTGAATCGTCCCCATTCAGGCCGACCGCTGCGCTGAAAGTGAACGTCAACGCGCGGCCCGAACACGAGGAACGGACTCCGTGGAAACACGTGCCGATTGCCTTCGGGCAGGAAGCTCGTCATGGGGATCCCGCCGCGCACGCGCTGGATCACGCGCAGGCCCAGCTCCGCGAGGATAAAGGCAACGAGGACACTGCCGCAGAGGAGCAGGATGTTGGAGACTACGGATTTACGCATGACGGGGCCGCAGAGGGCAGCCGGTGGAGGGACAGATCAGGAGGAGGGAGCATCGGCAACGACAACCTGGGCCTTGAGCGCAGGGATGTCGTGCTTGCCGCTGGCGTTTCTTGGCACTGCGTCGATCACAACATATCGCGCGGGCTGCATGTGTCGAGGCAATTCGAGCCGGCAATAGCGTGTGACGTCCTCGAGTGTCTGGTCGGCCCGCAGGACGACGCAGGCGACGATGCGCTCGCCCCGGATCGGGTCCGGCTCGGTCACCACTGCCGCGTCGCTGACTCCGCCCGAGGCGTTGATGACATCGGTGATCTCATCAGGACTGACGCGGAAGCCGAGCGTCTTGATGACGCGATCGCGGCGTGCGACGTAATACAGCAATCCCGCTGCGTCACGCTTTACCAAGTCACCCGAGAATACCACGCGCTGCGGCCCGGGCTCGCCGGGCTTGAGCCACGGATTATCGCGGAAGACCCGTTGCGTGGCGTCGGCATCGCCGAGATACCCGATGCCCACGGTCGGCCCTCCATGAACGAGCTCACCGATCTCCTCGTCGTCCGCCAGCGTGCCGTCCTCGCGCGCGACGTACACCACCGATTCCGGAATGGCGCGTCCCATGGAGTCCGGGTGCGCGTCCACTTCTTCGGCGGGGAGAAAGGTGCTTCGAAAGACTTCTGTGAGGCCGTACATGAGGAACAAGCGTGCCTGCGGCTGGGCGGAGCGCAGCTGCCGCACGGCGACGGGGGAGAGACGACCGCCGGCGCACGTCATGATGCGAAGAGCCGACAAGGGCTCCTCGCGAAATGACTTCACCCCCAGCAGCTGTTGCCACAGGGGAGGAACTCCCGCCAGAACCGTCACGCGTTCGCGGCGCAGCGTCTCGACGATCTCGGCGGCGAGCGTCGAGCGATCCACCACCAGGGTGGCGCCGACGAAGAGCGCCGTGGTCAACTGGTTGAATCCGTATACGAAACTGAACGGCAGCAAGCTGGCAATGCGGTCCGTGCGAGCAAGCGCGAGATAATCAGCAACGATTCTTACGCCGGCCCAGAGCGCCGCATGACTCATCAGCACGCCCTTGGGCAGGCCGGTGGACGCCGATGTATACGTGATCTGCGCAGCATCTCCTGGACTGACCGCAACCGCTTCGAGCGGCGGTGCGGACGCAGGAAGTCCGGTGACGCTTACGATCGTCGCGTCGGATTCGGGCAGGCGGGACTGGCTCTCGAGGACGTCATCGCTCGTCACGAACGTGCGTGCCCCTGAGTGTCGTAGCACATACTCGAGCTGCCTGGGCCGATACATCTCGTTGACATTCAGCCCCACCGCCCCCACGGCAAGCGCCGCGAAGAAAGCGGCGGCCGCATCGGCCGGGTCGCGGAGGAGTATCGCGCAACGGTCGCCAGGCTGCACTCCCGCACCACGCAGCTGTGCGGCGATCGCGCCCGCGCGTGCCGAGAGCTCCGCGAACGACGTGTTGCGGCCACGAAACCGAATGGCAGTCTGGTCGGCGTATTCGCGGCCGGCGCGGCTCAGGAGCTCAGCAAAGTTCGACGTAAACAGCAACCGTGTTTCCTGAAAAAGAGGAGGGCGTGGGCGAACATATTCAGACGGTCATCGTAGCGCTGCGGATACCGGTGTGGCGCGGCCGCAACACCCGTCCTGAGATGATGGTAACGGCCAGCGCTACCGGATCGTCATGTTGTGCAACGACAAGTACTTGGGGGCGTTGGCCAAAGCGTTCGACGACAGTAGTTTGCGGTTCCAAGCTTGCATTGGCCTGCGGCGCTGGCACAACCACCCCCTGCCAGCGCCTGACGCTTTTCCCACCGTATGACAACCAGCATCCCCGATTTCCTGACCATTGATCCCGCTGCGACGGTCGCGCGCATCGTTGACGTGCTCCGCCGCAAGCTGGGGACGGACTTCAAGCGCAAGGGCTACGTGGTCGGAATGAGCAGCGGTGTCGACAGTTCCGTGACGGCGGCACTGGCCGTCGAAGCCGTGGGTCCGAAGCGTGTGTTCGGCATCTTCATGCCCGAACACGAGAGCGATCCGGAAAGCCTTCGCATCGCGCGCGCTCTGGCGAACCAGCTCGGCATCGACAGCACCACCGAGGACATCGCGCCGATTCTCGAGGCGGCAGGCTGCTATCGCCGGCGCAACGACGCCATCCGGCGTGTCGTGCCGGAATTCCGCGACGACTGGGGCTGCAAGCTGGTGCTGCCAACCGATCGTCTCGATTCCGACCGACTGAACGTCACGTACATCGT
>DASPMP010000222.1:0-5532 GCA_035626995.1 Gemmatimonadaceae bacterium | reverse complement strand
GAAGCGTCACGAAGTTCCACAAGTAGGCATCATCGAGCGGCACCTCGAACGAGATCCCCAGCTCGCCGATGGTCGCACCCTCCATTGCTGCCCAGCCAAATGCGGCGGGTGCACCGTCGCACCATGCAACGTACGCGCGGTGACCGGACGCGAAGCGGTCGGCAATCTGGTCCACGTGCCGACCTTGCAGCGACGCCATGAGGGCAACATCGGTCGTCCGCTGTACCACCAGTCCGGGCATGGGGACCAGTGCGGGCAGCGGATCCTTCGAGTGACGGGCAGAGATGGTCATTTGAGTCAGGCGGCTGGGGAAAGCAGCGATGGACGCGACGCACCGTACCGGGACGCGAGGGCACTGGCGACGAACTCGGCGTCCGCGCCAACGCCACCGATGAGCGAGGAATTCAGCCGATACAGGAAGCGCAGGCCCAGGAAATAGAGACCGGGCACCGCGGTGACGCCGCGCGTGTGACGCGGGGTGCCACCGTCATCGAACACCGGAGCGTCGATCCAGCGGAAATCGGGGCGGAAGCCCGTGCACCACACGATGCTCTTCACGCTGGCAACGCTGCCGTCCTCGAGCTGCGGCTTGCCTTCGCGCACACCCACGACGCGACCGACTCGCTTCAGCGAGGGCGAGTCGAGGTCCGCTTCCGACATGCCGATCAACTTGTCCGTCGAGCTGAGGATGTCGCGCTGGATCCGGCGGCCGATCGCCGAGTCAGCGCCGGGACGCATCACGGTGGGCCATAACCAGTCGAAGAGGTCGCGTCCCAGCACGCGGCGCGGCATGCTGCCGACGGACCGCCCGGCGAGAAGCGTGTTGCGCGCGCGAGAGATCTCGAGCGCGATCTGCGCGCCGGAGTTCGCGGCGCCAACCACGAGCGCGTCGCCATCGGGAAGCTGCCGCGGATTCCTGTAGCCGCTGGAGTGCAACTGCATTATTCCCGGGTCGAGTTGTTGCGATATGCCGGGGATGACCGGTGTCTGGAAGGCACCTGTCGCGATGATCACGTTGTCGGCCTGCAGCTGCACGCCGTCGGTGTCGACTTCGAAGCCAGCATCCGCGCGCCGCACCTGTCGCACACGAACGCCTGTGCGAATCGGAAGGTCGTTCGCCTGCGCGTACCACTCGAGATAGTCGGCGACCTCGGTGCGCGACGGCAGGTGGTACGGGTCGCCCGGGAAACGCATTCCGGGGAGCGCGCTGTACCTGGCCGGCGTGAAGAGGCGCAGGGAGTCCCAGCGGTTGCGCCAGACGTCGCCGACGCGCGCGTTGGCGTCCACGATGAGAAAGTCGACGTCGTGCTTCGCCAGCCAGTAGCCGGCGGCCAGGCCGGCCTGGCCTGCGCCTATGACGATGGCTTCGTAACGCTCGGTGCGGGACATTGATGTCGGGGTGGAGGTAGCGTCGTTGTGACGCCCCCAACATCGTCCCGGCCCCGCCCCCTACGCTTGAACGGAGAGGCTCTTTTGGGACGCCTGCAGCCCGGTGACGATCAGGGCCGACGGGGCGAAGCCGAACATGCGGTTCGCCGTGCGCGTGAGGTGCGCGGCATCGGCAAACCCTGCCTCGTGAGCCGCCGTCGAAATCGGATCACCGGCGCGGATCAACTCCCACGCGCGCAGGAAGCGGCGCCAGAGCACGTATGGCCGGAGCGCCGTCCCCGTCTGGTCCACGAACAGGTGGCGAAAGCGCGAGGGGGAGAGGAACGCCTGCCCAGCCACTTCCGGAAGTGTGAGTGAGCCGCTCAGGTGCGCATTGATGTAGGCAATCGCCCGTATCACGCGCTCGTCCGACACGGTGGTCGTCGCGGACACGCGAGCCACGGCGCTCACCGCCTGCAGCGCCGCATTCCTGGTCTCGTCACTATACCCATGTTGCTTCCATGTATCGAAGAGACGCGTTGCCGCATCGGCAAAGTCGGCGCGCGGCACGCTCGAGATTCCCTCACGCGAAAAACGCGCGGCCAGCGCCCGGCCCGCCGGTGTCTCCGTCTCGATCAGGAATGTCGCACTCGGCGAGACCGGCGTCGCGTCCATGGCATGCGGCTGGCGCGAAGTGATGACGACGCCGGGATACTCCGTCCATTCCTCCCGCTCCGAGGGCCTGAAGCGGATGCCGTCGTTCCCCCCGAATGACAGCTGGATCGCATAGTGCGAATGCACGCCGGTCGCGCGATACGCCTGCCCGATGAGCAGGCAGCCACCCTCCCACGCCACGAAATCACCGGCGCCGATACGGGGGGGCTGAATCATGGGCGATAACATACGACACCACTTCGCGCACCGCACGGATCACGACGTCCGGCCGGTCCATCTGGATGGAGTGGGTCGATCCGGGCACGAGCTCGAGCCGCCCGCGCGACGACCACGTCGCCATGTCCGCTGCCAGCTTCCGGTGCGCCTCATCCAGCCGTGCGCCCTGTCCGGCGGACAGCCCCATCGTCGCAAGCTCGTCCTGCTTTTTCGCATCTGATACGCTCAGGACGATCAGCGGACGGTCGCCCAGGTCATGCGTCCGCGCGCTGGCGAGGGTGGCTGGAATTGCCGCCAACTCTGCCGCGTAACCTGCGACCGACTGGGTAAGGAATGCCTGCCCCGCGTCGCGTGTGAGCTGCGGCCAGTGATCAGGGGCCGTCGGCAACGGTATGGCACGCACCACCCCTGTCCACGATAATCGTCCGACCAGGCGCGGAAGGGTCGCCGAGGGCTGCAGCGACTTGCCGGCGGCGCGCTCGAACTGCGCGAACTGGTCGGGGTGCGACGCGTCCACCATGACGAAGCCGGCGACGTCGCCCGGGAACAGCGACGCGAAGACGACGTTGTATGGACCGCCGATCGAGTGTCCGACCATCACATAAGGCGCGGGCTCGCCGAGCTTCGTGAGCGCGCTATGCAGCTGCCGCGCTGAGGTCTCGACATCGAAGCTCGCGCTTCGGCCCGTGCTCCACATGATGCCTTTACGGCTATATGCGCAGGCGCGCGTCGTGGCCGCGATCGAGTCGTGCACGGCCGACCAGGAGAGCGAGCCGTAGATGTCGAGCCCCGACTCGAGCACCACCGTCGGCAATCCTTTCCCCCGGCAATCCACCTGGAGGCTCACGCCATCGCCCACGTCCACCGTGCGGCCGGGCGCCGGATACGTCCGGGACGTCCGCATTCTATAGATGTGCTCCAGCGACACGCCGAAGGCGAGGCCGGCCAGCGCGATCGTGCTGAGCACGCCGGTGACGATGACGCCGCGGCGTCGCGTCTTTGTGGTATTCACCGGGCCACCGCCTGGACGATCGAACCGCCGATGGGCAGCACTGCATCACGACGACGCTTCATCGGGCGCGCGAAGGAGAGGCGCACGTATCTGGCCTCACTGGCGCGCGGCCCGTCGTTGACCCGCGCCGCGTCCGACATCCACAGCTGGCTGCCGATGGTGCGGGTGACGCCGAAGCGAATGCCGAGCGCGTACTCGGAGCTCTTCGTGCGGAAGCGGCGCTCGACGAGCATCCCGGCGTGCACCAGCGCTGATTTGCCAGACATCGCGAGCTCGCGGCCGGGGCGCGCGAGGCCGTCGTCGAAGGAGAAGCGCGCCGTTTCCTTGACGTTGATGCTGAGGCTCGTGGCGCCAACCCCGACCATCGGGTACGCGGACCACGCGCTCGTGCGCAATGCGGCGACTCCGGCATCGAGGAGGGTGTAGCTGCCCGAGATGCGCGAACGGTACTGTGCGTCCTTGTTGTCTCGGCCGATGATCGCCTGGAAGCTGCCGCCAAAGATCAGCCGGCCTGTGCGGATATCCGCGCCGATGCCAAGGGTGGGGGCAGACGAGGCGAGCCGGGGGAGGCCGGCGGCGGCCATGCGCGAGTCGAGCGCGCCGTCGCTGAAGCGAATGGCGCCTGCAATGGTATGTGTGGCGCCGATGGTGAACCGAGGGACGAGGGAATCGCCGGCGGTGTTCTGTGCGACCGCCACGTCAGCGCCAAGCAGCGCCAGGGCGGAGATCGTGATGCTGCGTGTCGTGAGCATGGGATTATCCGGAGGAAGTGGTGACGCGTGGATGCTTCGAACGGCGTCACGATACTTCCGGGCGCTCAGCGCGCGATTGAACGCAGCGGCTGTCTTGGAACGCGGTTACCGGGAACCTGCCCTCATGGAACGCGCGTACTCGCCAGGTGTTTCTCCGAATGCCTTCTTGAAGACCCGATTGAAGTGCGACTGGTCTGCGAAGCCGGCGTCGACCGCGATCACCGACAGGGGCTTGCCGGTCGCAATCTGCGCCCGCGCCGCTTCGATGCGCCGTTGTCGCACGAAGTTGGAAATGGTGGTGCGGTGATAGTGGCGGAACGTGCGCAGCAGGCGAGTGGGATGCACGCCCGCAAGCGCTGCCAGTTCGTCGACGGATGGCGGTGCGTCGATGGATGCCTCGATCGCCTCATCGACGGCGTTCAACCAACGCGGCCGCCGGCGATCGGCATCCATCCGGCTGCGGGTCATGTCCGCGACCATCAGCATCATCGCGCCATCGATGGCGATGGACGAGACGCTGTCGCCTTCCCGCACCTCCGTCCTGACCCGTGTGGCCCACGCGGCGGCCGCGGCGCTCCGGACGATCTCCGACGCGCGGCATTCCAGCGGATTGCCGTCGGAGGCTCGCGTGAGCCAGGCGTCGGACAGCTGCATGTTGAACCAGCGTCCAGGTTCGGGGAAGCGATATGAGTGCACCTCCCACGCCGGGGTCACGATCAGGTCCTGACGCTGAAGATTCCGGGGCCCGTCGTGTACCTGCTCGATGGCAACGCCGCTCAGCATCAGGCTCACGACCACGACATCGTGCATGTGCGGCGGCACCACCAGCTGCGGCGAAAACTCCCCCTCGTGGATGGAAATCTCGCCGCGACCGTGCGAGTGAATGGGGGGGCCGACAAAACGTTCCAGCGAAACCGGGGTCGGCATTGGGCGGGTGCATGACAATCGCCAACAATGAAACGGAGCGCAAATGGCTCGGCTGGTTATCCCGTGATCCGAGGGGATAACCACCACTTGCGCCGGTGCGCCAAGCCATGACCGGCGCCAGCCGCGGCGGAATCGTTCAAAAACAGCCGCTGCATTCAATCCAGCAGAGGCGGCCCGGAATACTCTGCGAGCGTCCCCAATGGAGATCCAATGCGCTCACATGACGTGCAGCATCATCATCCCAACCACGACTCGCTGCGGCACTCGAGGCCCGACGCCCCACTGGCGCGGGAAGTCGTCGTCGACATGGAGGCCCGTGAAGCCGCCTGGGAAATCAGCCCTGGCAAGCGCGTCAGCGGATGGACGTACAATGGACAGGTGCCGGGCCCCACGATCGAAGCCCGCGTCGGCGATACCGTCGTGGTGAGGTTAAAGAACTCTCTCGCCGAGCCCACGACGATCCACTGGCATGGGCTGCGCATTCCCGCCGCGATGGATGGAACGGACGTCGTGCAGCGCCCGGTGCAGCCGGGAGAGCGCTTCGAGTATCGCTTCACGGTGCCGGATGCAGGAACGTTCTGG
>DASPMP010000221.1:0-16897 GCA_035626995.1 Gemmatimonadaceae bacterium | reverse complement strand
CGGAAGTTCGCGGCTCGCTTCTCCAGGAACGCCGACGTCCCCTCGCGCATGTCTTCGGTGGACGCGAGCATCCCGAACGCCGCCGCTTCCAGGGCCAGCGCCTCCTCGAGCGAGATGTCCGCGCCACGATTCACCGTCTCGATGCACTGCGCCAGCGCCAGCGGGCCGTTGGCGAGCATCTGTGCCAGCATCCGGCGAGCTTCTTCGACGGCGGCGTCTCCTGTCGGCACCACGCGGTTCACCAGGCCCAGGCGATGCGCTTCGGCCGCGTCGATCATCTCTCCCGTGAGCAGCAGCTGCAGCGCGCGACCACGACCGATCAGGCGGGTCAGCCGCTGTGTACCTCCGTACCCCGGAGTGATACCCAGCTTGACCTCAGGCTGGCCGAACTTCGCCGACTCTGATGCGATGCGCAGATGACATGACATCGCAAGCTCGCACCCACCGCCGAGCGCGAAGCCGTTCACCGCGGCGATCACGGGCTTGGGCGATGTCTCGAAGCGCCGGAACACCTCCTGGCCCCGCCGCGCCAGCGCATACACGGCGGTGGCGTTCTTCGCGCGAAGCTCCGCGATGTCCGCACCGGCGACAAAGGCGCGTCCCGCGCCCGTGAGTATGATCCCCCCAACGGCCTGGTCGCTCCGCGCCTCATCGATGGCGCGGCCTAACTCGGCCATCGTCGCATCGTTGAGCGCGTTGAGCTTGTCCGGACGATTGACGGTGAGCGTCGCGATGCGGTCCGCGACCTGATAGGTCAGGAGTTCGTAAGTCATGGCGGCAGGTGAGAGCGAAGTGAATCTAGGGAGGTTTCGCCGCGAAGGCCCCGCGCGTCAGTTCCAGGAATGGAGCCCCAACCCGAGACTGGCTCGCGCCGCTGGCAGCGCGATCGCGTGATTATCGCGCTACTCGTCATTGCCGCGATCGTGCCGTTCATCCGCACCCTCGCGTTCGGGTACGTCATGGACGAAATCCCGGCAATTCGATCCAACCCAATCATCCAGGGGTGGGAGTCGCTCGTTGACGTCTGGCGGTATGGCTACGGGAGCCCGGATCAACCGTTCGAGGGACTCTATCGTCCGCTGACGATGTTCATGTTCGCTTTCGTGTGGAATCTCACGGGGGGCTGGCCCATCTGGTTCCATGCGCTCGCGATCGTGCTTCATACGCTGGCCACCATCCTCATCTGGCGCCTGCTGATTGTCGGCGGCGTCGGCCGGATCCCGAGCGCTTTGGCTGCCGCGTGGTTCGCCGTTCATCCCCTGCATGTGGAGGCGGTGGCAAACGTCGCGAACAATTCCGAAATCCTCGTTGCAATCTGGGGCGTGACGCTCGCGTTGTTCCTGCTGCGCATCCGCGACCGCGGGGCGTCGCCTGGCCTGCGCGACGCAGTGATCGCCGGCCTCCTGTGCCTGGCAGCGGTGCTCAGCAAGGAATCGGGCGCGATGGCCTCGGTGCTCGCTCTCGTGTGCATCTTTGGCTGGCGTCGTGAACACTCCACGTCACCGCGAGCGCCGCTGCGCTGGGTGTCATGGATTCCCATCGTGGCAGCCTTCGCCGTCGCCGCGACGCTGGTAGTCATCGCCCGTGCGGCCGTGCTTGGCGGGCCTGTTACCGGCGAATCGATTGCGGTACCGGGAATCGACGGCATACTTGCCGGGCAGCGGATTCTTTCGATGCTTTCGCTCACGCCGAAGGTCCTCGGCCTGCTGCTCTGGACCCCCGAGCTCAATCCGGCCTACGGGCCCTCCGAGTTCGACCAGGCAAGCATCTGGCTCTCCGCGTTGGTGCTGGTCGCGCTCATCGCATTGCTTGTCGCTGCAATCCGGTTGGCGCGACGTGGCGACCGACGCATGCTCGTGTCTCTCGCCTGGGTATTCATCGCGTTTCTTCCGGCGTCCAATCTGCTCGTTCCCACGGGCCAGATCCTGGCCGAACGAACGCTGTATGTCCCATCCATCGGCGTTGCGATGATCCTGGGGCTCGTGCTGGAGCGAGCCTGGCATCTCGCCGCCGCACGTGGAATGCCGCTGATCGCACGCGGAGCCGTTACGGCCATGGCGCTGGTCATCATGATCGGCGCCGCGCGCACGATGCGCTGGACCGAAGTGTGGCGCAGTCATGAGTCCGTTCACGCGCAGATCATCGCCGCGGACAGCGCGAACTATCGCGGCTACTGGTATACCGCGGTTTACCTCGGCAACAACGGCCAGATGGAGGCCGCATTCCCGCTCATCGAGCGCGCATTTCGCATGTATCCGGCAGATCGTGACGTCCGACTGGACTACGCGGATGCACTGCTCCGGCGGGGTGACGCCGCACGGGCACGAGCGGTCGCAGCACCGCTGATGGCATTCGACGAATATCGCGCTCGCCAGCGCGCGGTCGGCGTGTATCTCGACGCCCTGGGGCGTTCACGCGGTGTGGATTCGGTGATCGTCGCCGCGCGGATGCTGATGACATCATCGCCGTCCGGCGCGGCAGCCTTGTACCTCGGCATCGCTCACGAAGTCCGCGGCGAGCGGAGCCTGGCGACCGACGCGTATCGTGACGGTCTGCGGCTGGCCCCGAGCGATTCCGTGTTGCTTCAGCGCCTCGCCGCGTTGCAGCGCGCGCCCTGACAACGGTCGGCGGACCGCTTTTTGCCCGCTGGGCTTGCCATGGCGGAGCGGTGGATCACGAGAAAAGGCGGTAGCAGGAGCACCTTCAGGTACCAGCATCCTGATGGGCGCCCGGTGACGGATGCGCGTTCACTCGCTCGCATCGATCGCCTTCGCGTGCCTCCCGCGTGGACTGAAGTCCATATCGCAAGCGATGCGCGGCGCGCCATTCAGGCGTGGGGCTTCGACGTGAAGGGGCGTAAGCAGTACCGCTACAACGAACGCGCGGTCGAACGACGTGAGCTGCGCAAGTACCATCGCGTCCGGCAACTGGCCATGCGCCTGCCGGCCATCCGGCGCACGCTTCGATCCCAGTCGCACCACACCGTACTGGATTGCGATACGGCGTGCGCCATCGCGCTCCGGCTCATCAGCGAAAGTCTCTTTCGCCCCGGCTCGGAAAAGTACGTGCGCGAGAATCGCAGCTATGGGATGACGACACTGCGCAAGCGGCATGTGCAGGTGGCGCGTGATCGCGTGGTGTTCAGCTACACGGGGAAGTCGAGCAAGAAACAGCGACAGGTCATCGTGAATCCGGAGCTGGTCAGGCTCGTCCGCCGCATGCATCGCACCCCTGGCGAGCGATTGTTTCGCTACCGCGCGGGCACCGGCTGGTGTGACCTGAGCGCGTCCACGCTCATCCAGTACCTGCGTCGCATCGGACCGTTCGCGGTGAAGGACTTCCGGACCTGGGGCGGGACCCTTCGTGCCGCGACAGTGCTCGCGGACCTGGGGCCGGCGCGCAGTGTCACCGAGGCGAAGCGCAACGTCGCGATTGCCATGCGGATTGTCGCGTCCGAACTGGGAAACACACCCGCCATCTGTCGCTCATCGTATGTGCATCCCATCATCCTTGCGCGATATCAGGATGCCGGGGAGACGATTGCGATTCCGCGAAAGGCGAAACGGCCGGGCGCGGACACCTTTGCGCACTCTCCGGAGGAGCGTGCGTTGATCCAGTTTCTCGACGATCACTTCCCCGAGCGGCGCCGGCGTCCGCGGACCGTCATGGCTCGCGCGGCGTAGGGCGAATAACCTTCACGGGTGAAGCGCACGGACGCCGTCCTCGCAATCGACGAGGGCACGACGGGAGTGACCTGCCTTGTGGTCGGGGCCGCTGGTCGCATTTTGTCGCGCGCGTATCGCGAGATCACCCAGCACTATCCATCGCCCGGCCTCGTGGAGCACGACGCCGAGGAGATCTTCACGCGGACTTGCGAGGCGGCCCGCGAGGCGCTGCAGGGCGCTGCAGCCAATGTTGTGGCGGTGGGAATCACGAACCAGCGTGAGACTATCGTGTTGTGGGATCGTGAGACGGGGACCCCGGTCCATCGCGCCATTGTCTGGCAGGATCGACGGACTTCGGCGCGCTGTGCCGCGCTCGCGCCGGAAGCCGCGCGCATCACGCAGCGTACCGGCCTTGTCATGGATCCCTACTTCTCCGCGACAAAGCTTGAATGGTTGCTGCACGAGCAGGGGCTCCTGCGCCATGGCGAGTCGCGTCTGGCCGCGGGAACCATCGACAGCTGGCTGGTCTGGAAGCTGACCAACGGTGCATCGCACGTCACCGATCACACGAATGCCTCGCGCACGATGCTCTACGACATCGACGCTCACGGCTGGAGCGATGAATTGTGCGGCATCTTCCGGATTCCGCCCTCGATCCTGCCAGAGGTACGCCCGTCGAGCGGCGAATTCGGCCACGCGGCCGCGGAGCATCTCGGTGTCGCGCTTCCAATTCTTGGCGTGGCGGGCGATCAGCAGTCCGCGCTGTTTGGCCAGGCATGCTGGACCGCGGGGCTCGCCAAGAACACCTATGGGACGGGCGCCTTTCTCCTGATGAATACCGGCGAGCAACGCCCGCAAGCCGCCACGGGACTGCTCACGACCGTCGGGTGCGATGCGGCAGGGCAGCCAGCATACGTTCTCGAGGCATCGATCTTCATCGCGGGTGCGGCCATCCAGTGGCTGCGCGATGGCTTAGGCATCCTGAAGACGGCTGTAGAGTCCGAAGCTTTGGCGGCTTCGCTCGCATCGAATGACGGTGTGTATTTCGTTCCTGCGCTCGTGGGCCTTGGTGCCCCCTGGTGGGAGCCGGACGCTCGCGGCACGATCGTCGGGCTGACGCGCGGATCCACACGCGCGCACATGGCTCGTGCTGCGCTGGAGGCCATGGCCTATGGGACGGCCGACGTCATCGACGCCATGCAGTCGGCCAGTAACATCCAGTTCGACCGCTTGCGGGTGGATGGTGGCGCGTCGGCGAACGACTGGCTGATGCAGTTCCAGGCGGATGTGCTCGGCGTACCGGTCGAGCGGCCCGCGAACGTCGAGACGACGGCACTGGGCGCGGCTGGGCTCGCGGGGCTCGCGGCCGGTGTCTGGAAGAACGCAGGGGCATTTCACGCAGCTCAGCAGTTCACGTCATTCCAGTCGCGCGCCCGTCGCGGCGATATTGCATCCATGCGCGCCGGTTGGCGCACGGCGGTACAGACGGCGCTCCACTGGGCTGGGCAAAAGCAGACGTGAAGAAGATCGACCAACTCCTCGAAGTGCACCGACGCGAACTCCTCGCGTGCCGCCGGTGCGTGCATGGTGCGGGGGTGCGTCCCATCATCTCGATGGCGCGCGACCCAAAGGTGATGCTCGTGGGGCAGGCACCCGGGAAGACGGAAGCGGCGGGAGGGAAGCCGTTCGCGGGGCGCGCGGGACGCACGCTGTTCACGTGGCTCGCGTCGGTAGGAATCGACGAGCCATCTGCGCGTGAGAAGATGTATATCGCCGCGGTCACGCGCTGTTTTCCCGGATCGAGTCCCAGTGGACGCGGCGACCGCGTCCCAAGTCCGGCCGAGCGTGCCTCGTGTGCATCGTGGCTCGCCCGCGAGCGTGAGATCATCCGGCCGCAGCTGATCATCCCGGTTGGACGACTCGCCATCGATGCCATTCTCGGCCCACAGCCGCTGGACATGGCGATCGGTCGCGAATTTCGGCTTGAAGCAGAGACGGTAGCGGTTCCGCTGCCACATCCATCGGGCGCCAGCAGCTGGATCCACATGAAGAACCACCATGAGCTGGTCGAGCACGCGCTGGCACGCATCGGCCGGCACTGGACGCGAATTCATCGCGGGGCCCGCGCGGCATGATCGCCACCCTTACGCTGGTCGCAGCGCTGCATGTCCCCGGCATCGACCTGCCGTCGGCTGACAAGGTGAAGCATTTCTTCCTCTCCGCCTTCATTCACACCACGGTCTTCTCGGCAGCTCGCGGCGTGGGGCTGGAGAAGCCGTCTTCGCAGATCGCTGCCGCGGCAGCGACGATGACCATCGGCGTCCTGAAGGAAGTGCGCGACCGTCGGATCGGCGGCGCATTCAGCAAGGCCGATCTGGGATGGGACGCGTTCGGGTCTCTGACCGCAGCAGCTCTGCTCAACGGCACGCGGTGATCGCCAGCGCGCGACGGCCGACGTGACCATCGTCGGAGAGCTGTCGCTCTGGACCGCGCTGTTGATGGCCTGCTGGTGCGCGATCGTATCGTTCACTGGCGCAGCAACGCACCGGCCGGATCTTGCGCGAAGCGGCGAACGTGCCGCCCACGCGGTGTTCGCGTTCAGCGCGCTCGCATTCATCGGCCTTGCCCAGGCCTTGCTGCGCCGGGATTTCTCGTACAGCTACGTCGTTGGCCACATCACGGTAAACATGCCGGCCCCCTATGTGCTCGCCGCCATCTGGAGCGGTCCGCAAGGATCGGCGCTCCTGTGGGCGCTGCTCCTCGCCGCCTGCGCGGCAGTCGCGGCCACAGACATCCGACGCGTCCTGCCCTCCCTCGCGCCGCATGCAGTGACGACGCTGGGATGCGTGCTGGCTTTCGTGCTCGCAGCCATTGCCCTGGATGCCAACCCCTTCGATCGGATGGAGGTCGTACCCGGCGATGGCCGCGGAATGAATCCGCAGCTGCAGAACCCCGGGATGCTGGCGCATCCCCCGCTGCTCGTGTTCGGACTCGCCGCAACCGCGATCCCGTTCGCGCTTGGCATCAGCGCCATGACCAATCGCGTCATCCCTGCTGGATGGGTGCGGCTTTCACGGCGGTGGATGTTCGGCGCGTGGCTGCTGCTCAGCGCCGGAGTTCTGTCGGGCATGTGGTGGGCGTACGTTGAGCCGGGGTGGGGCGGTTACTGGAGCTGGGATCCGGTCCAGAGCTCGGCGTTGTTGCCATGGCTCGTGTCTACGGCGGGGATCCATGCGTTGGTGGCGTTCGAGCGCCGGTCCTCGTATTCCCGGTGGCTTCTGACGCTAGTCACGTTGCCGTTCATCCTGGCGGTATTTACCGCCTTCGTTACGCGCGGCGTTCTGGTGGACAGCATTCATTCGTTCGCACGCTCCCCGATGGGGACGTGGTTCTCCGGCTTCCTCGTCGTGGTGTGCGCGGCAACGACGTTTCTGCTGGCAACGAGGCCGGTGCGGTCGGAGCAGCCTGCGACCGCGACGCGCGGCTCCCCGCGCGAAGCTGCACTGTTGTACGGCACCGTCGTCCTCGTCGGCATCGCGTTTTCGGTAAGCGTCGGGTTGTTGTTTCCTCTTTTTAACGAATGGATGGGGGAAACACGCGTCACCGTCGCCGCACCATTCTTCAATCATGTGAACGCGCCATTTGTGCTCGTGCTGCTGGCGCTCATGGGGGTGGCGCAGCTGCTCGACTGGCCCGCGTCGGCATCGACGGCGATCACGCGTCAAATGCGGTGGCCAGCGATCGCTGGGGGCGCAATCATCCTTCTCCTGTTCGCGGCGGGAATGCGCGACGTGCAGGTGACGGCAACCTGCGGGCTCGCTGGCTTCGTCGTCGCGGCGATCATTCGTGACGAAGAGCGACGGTACGGGCGCTACATCACGCACGCGGCGGTAGCCATGCTCCTTGCCGCCTTCACCGGGATGCGCTTTGTGCGGACGTACGACGTGGGGTTGACGGCTGGCCAGGCGTTCGATGCCACCGATCCTTTTGGGAGGCAGTGGCGCTTCACGAGCCAGGGGCTTTCGCGATCGCAGTACCGGAACAGCGAGGTGCTGTCCGTGACGCTGGAGCTGCGACGCGACGGCGAGGTCCTCGGGCTGGTCACCAGCGAGAAACGCCAATACGTGGATAGCCATGGCCACCCGATCTTCGACCCATCGACCGAGGCAGGCATTCGAACCGGCCCGCGCATGGATACGTATGTCGTGCTCGCGCACGTGAACGAGGATGTCGCCGATGTCAGGATCACGTTCAATCCGCTGGTGGCGTGGGTGTGGATCGGCGGCGTCCTGCTGATTGTCGGCGGGGTGGTTTCCCTGAGAGCGGGCACGCGGACGGTGCGATGAACCGGCGATTCATGCTGCAATCGACTGCACTGTTTGCCGCGAGCATGGTGACACGGCGTGCACGCGCGCAGGCGAGCGTAGTCGACACGTCCAACTACTTCATCATGAATCAAAGCGCGGCATTGCCGGTCCGGTTGCCGCCGAAGCCGGTTGCCGGCCCGTCGCTGACGCCAGACGAGGTGAACGGGCTCGAACGCCAGCTACGCTGCCAGTGCGGTTGCACGCTCGATGTGTACACATGTCGCACGACCGACCTGGTGTGTCAGGTTGCGCCTGCGATGCATCGTGACGTGTCGACACTCGCAGCGGGTGGCTACACCAGCGACGAGATCCTGAACGCATTCGCCAAGGTGTACGGCGATCGGGTGCTCATGGCGCCACCGGCTCGCGGCTTCAACCGTCTCGCCTATGCGCTGCCATGGCTCGGCATCGTCACCGGCGGGGTCGTGCTCACGTTCGCGCTCCGCCGACGCGCACCGGAGGCGCGATGAACCAGGAACTCATGGCGCTGCTCGTCGGAGCGCTGCTGGCCGTCGCGGCGCTGGCGTATGTGCTGTTCCCGCTGTTCGAGCCGACGCAGGCAGAACCTGTCGAGCGCTCCGAGGTTCAGGAAGCTGGCGACGCCATCGAAGCCCGCGTCCGCGCGGTGCGGCAGCAACACCCGCGCTGCGACGCCTGCGGAGTGCGTCCGGAAGCGGACGCGATCTTCTGCTCGAACTGTGGCCGCGCCGTGCGCGTCGGCTAACGCTCGATCGTATTCAGCCGCCGCAGCGCCAGACGGATGGGCAGGACGGTGGCGCTGATGCACAAGAGCGCCGCGAGGCCGAATCCAAAGATCATCCCGCCGATGTCATGCGGCTCGCCGAACGCCCGCGCGCGGAGATAGGTGACCACCGGGCGTGCTTCGAAGATCACGACCCCTCCGATCACTGCGATGGCGCTCATCATGAAGAGCAAGCCGCCAAACGACGTCGGGATCTGGGCGGCATTCTCGGTCTCGAATTGCGGGAACATGGTGCCGAAACCGATCGCCAGCCCGGCCACCGCGAACGTCATGAGCGTGATGGTGAACAGCGAGACGGCGAACATGAACTCGCTCACGTCCAGCAGGTAGTTCGTCACTCCGACGATGCCCACGGCGAGGATGAGCAGCGGCAGGGTGCCCACCCAGAATTTCGACCAGAGCAGGTCCCGCATTGACATGGGGCTCGAGCGCAGCAGCCACAGCGTGCGTCCCTCGAGGCTGACGCCGGGGAAAATGAAGCGCGCGGCGATCGACGCGAGCACAAAGCCCGCGAGCACGAGGTTCAGGAAGGGAACGACGTTCCGCAGGAACATCGTGATGCCTTCACCGCGAAGCGGCAGGTACTTGATGTTGAACACGTACACGACCACCAGCACTCCCAGCAGGATGAGCTGGGACCATTGCGTGGTGTCGCGGAAGAACAATCTCAGCTCCTTGAGGACCAACTCCCGCTTCAGGATGCTGAAGGGCCGGAGCACAAATGCGCCGAACCGCCGCATCGCGCCGCCCCGCGCCCAGCGCTCCGAGCTCTCCTGCGCCTTCGAGAATCCCTTGACGTACAGCCACCGATGCAGGAGCGCACCAAAGACGATCGCCGCAGCCGCTGTCGTCCAGAGCAGGTAGAAGGGCAGGTAATCGAGCCGGTACTGCAGCCAGCTCATGATCCCTTCCTGAGCCCACTCGCTCGGAAGCATCGGCGACGTCGGCGCGCGCAGGACTGCAACGAAGTCGACGAGAGAACGGAACCCCTCGGGACTTGAAAAGCGCTCCGGTCGGACGACGCGGAAGAGGAGCACGATGCCGCCCGCCGCCAAAACCGCGATGACGCTCAGGATGTCGCGGGTTCGGCGTGCGGGAAACACGTTCACGAGGATGAGCGTGAGCGCGCTGCCGATGACGCCGGGAATGATCAGCAGTGGGAGGAACACCGCGAGCGCGATGAACGGGAACCACCAGCCACCCTTGTAGACCATCCCGTACGCGGCGAACATCGGGATCGCCATCAGCACAACCATCCAGCTCGAATGCACCACGGTCTCGAGCAGCTTCGCGCCGTACAGCTTCAGCCAGTCCACGGGCCCCGATACCAGCAGGTCGAGATCTTTCGCGAGGAAAAAGCTCGACAGCGCCGTAATGATGTTGGAGAGCAGCAGAATCGAGAAAAAGCCGATGAGGATCAGCCCCAGCAATTTGCCGGCGAGCAGTGGACCGATTTCCTCGACGCCGCGGAAGTAGGCGAGGAGGCGGTACAGCACGCCAAAAATGAAGGACCAGAAGAGCAGCCCGAAGAATCCGAGGATCGCGAAGCGCGCACCGCGGCCGCGCTCATCACTGAGCGATCGTGCCCGCGCCGTGAGATACTTCGGCCACAGCAGGTGGAGCAGCGATGGGTCCGGCTGCGCGATCTGGTGCGCACCGGTGTGCGAGCTCAGGACCTGCGCACCAGCGTCAGGCATCCAGCACGTCCACGAGCTCCCGCGCGGCGTTCTCGCCAGTGAGCTTGAGGAAGATGTCCTCGAGCCCCGTCGCGCCGTCGGTCGCGTGCTTCCGCAGGTCCGCCATGGTGCCGTGCGCGCGGATCTTTCCCGCCTGGATGATGCCGATGCGGTCGCACATGGACTCGGCGACTTCGAGCGTGTGCGTCGACATCATGATGGTGTGACCGCGATTCGTGTACTCGCGGAAGAGGTCCTTCAGGATGCGCGCCGCTTTCGGATCGAGGCCCACCATCGGCTCGTCCACGACGATGACTTCCGGACGGTGCACGAACGCGCTCGAGATGATGAGCTTCTGGCGCATGCCGTGGCTGTAGCTCTCCACGAGCTCGTCGCGCCATTCCTCCAGGTCGAACAGCGCCATCAACTCGCGCGCGCGATGTTCGACGCGCGGTCCTTCCTGGTCGTACAACCCCGCGACGAATGTCAGGAACTCGGCGCCGGTCAGCTTTTCATAGATGAAGGGCCGGTCGGGAATGAAGCCGAGCTTCATCTTCGCGGACACCGGATCGCGCGCAACGTCGATTCCCCCGATCTCGACGGTGCCGCTGGTCGGTCGGAGGATGCCGGCGATCATCCGGAGGGTTGTCGTCTTTCCCGCGCCATTCGGCCCGAGAAAGCCGAACAGTTCCCCACGCGGAACTTCGAGGTCGATCCCCGCGACGGCCGTGAAGCCACCGTATTGCTTCGTGAGTTGCTTGAGTGTGATCATCGGGAGGGCAGGACGTCGATCGAGAGACTGCCTGGAAGACGCGTGAGCTCGTCCTGGCGTTCCAGTCCACCGCTGACGAACCGGAGATGTGCGGCGTCCGCGGGGAATTGTCCGAAGGTGGGATCCACGGCGACCCATGCCCGCAGGCGGACTTCCGGCCATGCGTGGTAGTAAAAGCGGCCATCGATGTACAGCAATCCGGTCACGACGCGTGCTGGTACACCGACCGCGCGCGCCAGCGCGACGAAGAGCTGTGCATGTTCGCCGGCATCCCCACGGCGCGTGTGAAGGACATGCAGCGCGCTTGGAATGCCAAGCATCGCTTCCTTCTGCACCGAATCGTGCACCCACTTGTTGAGGCGCTGCGCGATCAGCCGCGGATCGCGGCTATTGTTGGTGACCCGCTGGGCGAGTCCCCGGATCTCCGGGTGATTCACCTCCAGAAAGGGTTCTGCCCGGATGTCCTGCCGTGTGCTGATGTCATTGGCGATGTACCGGGGGCTGAGCGCCGCCGCGTCTTCGCGAGTGATGATCAACGTGTCGCCCGACCACCGCTGGCGCCCACCGTTCATGTCGAAGCCATCCAACGACGCGCCGCTGATCCGTACGCGCAGCTCGCGCGCGCTGCCTGATGGACGCTTGCCAGCGGCCAACGCGGTGGTCCGAACCATGGCGCCGTTTCCACGAGTAGCCCCCGTGTCCACAGGGACTGCTGCATTCAGGTCGCGGCGCCAGTTTTCGAACGCGACTTCATAGGGCCGGCGCTCAAGCCGGAATCCCATCTGCGTTGTGGCGAGGAGGCGCCCCTGCTGGTCCACCCAACCACCAATTCCCGACCCGCCTTGCGAAACGATCTGCCAGGCCCGCACTGTGTCCGCCAGCACGCCCTGCCATCGTCCACTCGTGGAATCGAAGACGGAGCTGTCATTCACCACGAAGAGAGACTCTGCGCGCACGTCGATGCGAACGTCGCGCGTCTCCCGCGCGCCGGGATCGAAGAGCGGCAACACGTAGGTGCGTCCGATGGATGGTTTCTCTTCCAGCGCCACCGCCAGTGGAGCCTGGGCCGTCAGCAGGATCGGCCCGGAAAGCGCGATACGCTGCGTGTCGGCCGACGCGCCGGTTCCGGTCACCAGCGTGAGTGCCGTATCGCCGGAGACTTCGCCCTGAAGACGCGTGGCGCGCTGTCCGCGCTCGGTCTCGACGTCGAACGTCCGGACCCTGAGAGTCCGGGTCAGCGTCACCGTCGTGCGTGACGTCGTGCGTTCGGTGCGTCCACCGACCGGGATGTCCGCGACGAAATACTCACGCTGCTCGATCACCGCGGTCGAAGTGTCAACGGTGGAGGAGGCGAAACCCACCTGATGGTCGCCCTGCATCACGGCATAGAACACCGCGGCGGGTTGCACCCGAAGCGCGGCCTCCGCGAGACGGTCGATGTGCGGGCGGAAGTACTCGCGCCGCACAAGCATTCCGAGTCCGCCAAGCCATGCGACGACGATGGCGACGGCGGTCAACGCCCGGCGATTCACTGCAGCGATACCCGCGACCTGACCACCTGCTCCTCCATTTCCGTTTCGACGATAATGACGACTCGCGACGGGTAAGCGGCACGACGCATGTGGTCACGGAGGACGTCGATCATGACGTCCGCGCTGTCTTCGATGTCGAGGTTTCCAGCACCAAGCCCAAATGGCGCGATCGCCAGTTCACGGATCTGGAAGGCGACGGCACGCTGCATCGCGCTCACCAACGCCTGGCGCACTGTGGCGCGCGTCACCGGCTCGTCATCGCTGGAGACCACGCCATGGATCAGCAGCTCCACTGGCAGTTCGCCCGCCGGTGTGACGACCGCGGAACCTACGGGCATCGGCTCCGAAACGCGCACGCTCTGAGAGAATGCCTCTCCAGCAGCCCGCTCCAGCCTGCGCATCACCGGAGTCGTCGCGCCAAGCATCGCATTCACCGGCCGCGCGATGGCTTCGCCCTCGTAAAACGCCAGGTCGTCCACTCGGATTTCGATCGCCGGCGCCGCCATGCAAGTCGCGATCACGTCAGGGAAAGCGACGTTTCCCCATTGATCCAGTCGACGTACTTCTCGAGCCCGCTGTCCACCGCGAGCGCCAGCAGCTCAGGCACCTTATAAGGATGCAGTTCCTTGAATGCCTCCTGCAAAGCTTCCACGCGCGCAGACCGGGTCTTGAGGAGCAGCACGGTCTCACGCTCATCCGACAGCTTCCCCTGCCACCGATAGATGGACCGGGCGCCGGGAAGGAGGGTGCCACAGGCGATCAGCCGGCGCTCGAGCAGCGCTTTCACGAGGGTGACAGCCTCATCGTCGTTGGCCACCGTGGTGAGCACTACTATCGCGTCAGTGTGCGGCATGGTCTCAGGCGAGGGGAACCATTCGGGATCGTCAAATCTAACGGCTCGCAAACCCGCGACTTGTCTGCCTTCATGTCACCGTCCAGCTTACGCAGGCTATGGCAGAAGATGCGCTTTTTATCCGGGGAGCACGCGAACACAACCTCCGGAACATCGACGTCACGATCCCCCGCGATAAGCTGACGGTCATCACCGGACTGTCGGGGTCCGGCAAGTCCTCGCTGGCATTTGACACGATTTACGCCGAGGGTCAGCGTCGCTACGTGGAATCACTCTCCGCGTATGCGCGGCAGTTCCTCGGCCTCATGGAGAAACCCGACGTCGACCTCATCGAAGGGTTGTCGCCGGCGATCTCCATCGAGCAGAAGACGGCCGGGCACAATCCGCGGTCGACGGTCGGCACGGTCACCGAGATCTACGACTACCTGCGTCTCCTCTTTGCGCGCGCTGGCACGCCCCACTGCCCGAACTGCGGGCGTCCCGTACAGCGCCAGAGCGCCGCGCAGATCGCCGAGATCGTGCTGTCGTGGGAGCCGGGCACCCGCATCGAGATCCGCGCGCCGCTCGTCCAGGAGCGTAAGGGTGAGTTCCGTGACCTGTTTGAATCCGTCCGGAAGCAGGGGTTCATTCGCGCGTGGGTGGACGGCACGCTCATCGAAGTCGCGAATCCACCGAAGCTGAACCGGCGACAGAACCACTCAGTCTCCGTCGTCGTCGACCGGCTCATGGTTCGTGAGGAGGACCGAGCGCGCCTTGTGGATTCCATCGAGACCGCGCTGAAGCTCGCGGAGGGTCTTGTCCAGGTTGCGAACGCGGAATCGTCGACGAGTGAGATGTTCTCGGAGAAATACGGCTGTCCGGTATGCGGCATCTCGATGCCCGAGCTCGAGCCGCGGCATTTCTCCTTCAACTCGCCCTTCGGCGCGTGCCTGGTATGCGGCGGTCTCGGCACACGCAGGCGCGTCAGCGAAGAACTCATCCTCGGCGACGCGCGCATTTCCCTGCTCGAGGGGGTCATCATCCCCTGGGGCGAGCCACAGGGTTACCTGCGGAAGGTCGTGCTGCCAGCGCTGGCCAGGCAGTTCAAGTTCGACCTGAATTCGCCATGGGGTGACCTCTCCGCATCCGTGCGACGCGCCATCCTCCACGGCGACGCTGCCCATAACTGGGAAGGCGTGCTTGCGAACATCGAGCGGCGGTATATCGAAAGCACGTCGGACACCGTGCGCATGGAGATGGAGGAGTACATGATCGCGGTGCCCTGCGACGCATGCGAGGGCCGCCGCCTGAAGCCGGAAGCGCTTGCCGTCACCATCGCGGATCGCAACATCGGCGAGATCACCGAGTACTCGATCACCGAGGCACTCGACTTCTTCCGCGGTGTTCCGGTGCGCGGCGAGGGCAAGCCGGGGCTCGATCCGGGAATAGCCGGTCCGATTCTGAAGGAAGTCCGGGAGCGCCTGCAGTTCCTTGCCGACGTGGGGCTCGATTATCTCACCCTCGGCCGCTCCGCGGAGTCGCTGAGCGGTGGCGAAGCGCAGCGCATCCGGCTGGCCACACAGATCGGCTCACGACTTGTCGGCGTACTCTATATCCTCGACGAGCCTTCCATCGGATTGCATCAGCGCGACAACGCGCGCCTCCTCGCGACGCTCGAGCAGCTCCGGGATCTCGGGAACACGGTCATCGTCGTCGAGCACGACGAGGAGACGATTCGCGCCGCCGACTATGTGATCGACCTCGGACCTGGCGCGGGGAAGCACGGCGGGGAAGTCATCGCCGCGGGGAGCGTGGAACAGATCAAGGCCGTGCCCCGGTCGATAACCGGACGATATCTCTCGGGGGAGCGTGAGATCGCGGTGCCGTCGCGCCGCAGGCCGCGCGACAAGAAGCGCGCGATCCGGATCACCGGCGCGCGTGAGCACAACCTGCGGAAGCTCGACGTCGAGATCCCGCTTGGCGTATTCACGGCGGTGACGGGGGTCTCAGGATCGGGGAAGTCCACGCTCATCGAGGACATCCTGCATCGGTCGTTGGCTCGGCATTTTTATCGCGCGCGCGTCATTCCGGGTGCGCACGATCGCATCACGGGGTTCGAGCACATCGACAAGGTCATCGACATCGACCAGAGTCCCATTGGCCGCACTCCGCGGTCGAATCCGGCAACGTACAGCGGCCTCTTTACGCCAATTCGCGAGCTGTTCGCCGAGCTTCCGGACGCCAAGATCCGCGGGTATGGGCCCGGACGTTTTTCGTTCAATGTGAAGGGTGGCCGTTGCGAAGCGTGTCAGGGCGATGGGCTGGTGAAGATCGAGATGCACTTCCTCCCCGACGTCTACGTGCCGTGTGAGGTGTGCAAGGGAAAGCGGTACAACCGCGAAACACTCGAGGTTCGCTTTCGCGGGTTGAACATCAGCGAAGTACTCGATCTCACCGTCGAGGACGCGTACGCGTTCTTCGAGCACCAGCCCCGCATCCGGCAGAAGCTCGAAACCCTCAACGATGTGGGACTCGGCTACATACACCTCGGCCAGAGCGCGACGACACTCTCGGGCGGCGAAGCGCAGCGCGTCAAGCTTGCCACGGAGCTGTCGAAACGGGACACCGGACGAACCTTCTATATCCTGGACGAGCCCACCACGGGCCTGCACTTCGAGGACGTTAGGCTGCTGCTGGAGGTGCTGCATCGTCTCGTCGACCGGGGGAACACGGTGCTGGTGATCGAGCACAACCTCGATGTCATCAAGACCGCGGACTGGATCATCGACCTCGGTCCAGAAGGCGGCACCCGGGGTGGCACGGTCGTAGCCTCCGGGACGCCGGAAGACGTAGCCCGTGTCGAGGCCTCGCATACTGGCCGCTATCTGCGACCACTCTTGGCAAAACTGTCGCGCAAAGCAGGGTGAGCTATCGGTAGCCGTGGCCGAGGCCGATGGCCGAAGCTGTCGGCCGAGAGCCGAGAGCCGAGAGCCGAGGGCCGAGAGCTATCTTTACACATGGTTTCGTTGCTCGACATCATCGGTCCGGTCATGGTGGGCCCGTCGTCCTCCCACACTGCTGGCGCCTGCAGGCTCGGATTGCTCGCGCGCTGCCTCGTGGGCGGCACGCCGCATACAGCACGGGTAGAACTGCATGGCTCATTCGCGCGGACGGGTGAAGGTCACGGGACCGACAAGGCCATCGTCGCGGGACTCATGGGGTTTCGTCCGGACGACGAACGCATCCGCACCTCACTTGAGATCGCCGAGCGCGACGGCCTGCGCTACACA
>DASPMP010000220.1:0-8893 GCA_035626995.1 Gemmatimonadaceae bacterium | reverse complement strand
GGTTCTCCCCAGCGGTACCCCGTCGCGTCCTCGGCGCTGGCCGTCTCCCCCGCACGAGCTGCCTCGAGGAGGACGCTCGCGGCCACGGCGTCGTATGCCGGGTCGTCGCGCTCGGGCAGATGGTAGTCGCGGCGCGGCCCGCCACCCCCGGCGTCTTCATTGACGAATGCTCTTGACATGAGCCTATTAGGTAAATCGAATATGGCGGCGTGGCCAGTGACGTGATTCTGTCAGCCCCACGCTCCCCCCGTCCCCCATCCTCAGGAGGTCCCCATGTCCAGCAACCGGCGAGAATTTATCGAACATCTCGGTGCGACTGCGATGCTCGGTGCGCTGCCCCTCACTGCAGTGTCCCCACTGCTGCGCGAGTTTGCCACACCGTCCGCCCCGACGCAGGGGACCTGGGATTTCGGATGGACCGCAAAGCTGAAAGGGAAGAAGCACAAGGCGTGCTTGGACTGCGCCGAGGTGGAAAGTGGATATGGCGTGTGGCGCGCATCGTTCTGGGAAACGCAGTATCAACAGGCGCTGGGCGCCAAGCCAGCTGATCTGGCCACCGTGCTCGTCCTCCGTCACAACGCGATCGTTCTCGCCTTTCAGCAATCGTTATGGGATGCCGCGAGCATCGGCAGCAACGACAAGGTCACGCATCCTGTCACCCTGCAGGGCACTGACCGGAATCCCGCGTTGTTGAGCTCTTCGCGCAACGAAATTCCGGCGACGTTCGACGCCTTTGCCTTGCCGAACTTCATCAGTCGCGGCGGGATCGTGCTGGCGTGTAATCTGGCGCTAGAGTTCTTCGCCAGTGGTTATGCGCAGCGCGCCAACCTGTCCGTGGACGAAGCGAAACGCCGCTCGGTGGCCGCCCTGATCCCCGGCGTGACGCTGATGCCATCCGGGGTGTTGGCATGTCTGAAGGCGCAGGACGAGGGCTGCAACTACCTGAAGGCCAGCTGAGTGAGGTGGGTCACACTGCCGTCCCAGCGAATTGACGTCTGCTGAGGTCGGTCGTCTGAGAGGCGTGCAGCGCGGCCATAAGCTGCTGCTGCACCACCTCTTACCCCATTGGAGATCTATGCGTCGCCTTCGTCAGGTTGGTGTCGTTCTCGGTCTGTTGCTCGTTGCCACCTCGGTCGCTTCCGCGCAGCGGACCACGACTCGCAGTGCCGCCCAGGCCGCGAAGCCGTGGGAGTTCGGATTTGACGCCGGTCTTGCTCTCGGCCTCGACGACCAGGGGACGAGTCTCAGCATCCCGCTGCAGAATGTCCGCGCGGGGTATCACACCTCGGACGTGCTGTCCATCGAGCCATTCGGCGCGATCCAGTACTTCGACCCGGAAGTTGGTGACGGCGTGACGCTGTATAACCTCGGCGTCGGCGGCCTGTATCACTTCTCGACGAGCCGCACGGCGACGCAGCTGTACGTCCGCCCGTTCCTGATGCTGGCGGGCATTTCCACGTCGGGCGCAAGCGATTCCGAGATTGGCGGTGGAATTGGCGCCGGCATGAAGTGGCCCCGCCTCAACGGCCGCATGGCGATGCGCGGTGAAGTGAACCTGACCGCGATCAGCGACGCGACGGCACTGAATTTCCTCTTCGGCTTATCGTTTTTCACGCGATAAGGAAACCGAAGGAAAGGGGGCCCGCACGAATGTGCGGGCCCCCTTTTCTGTTGCCTGTCGTCGATCAGGGATTGCTGACTGTCAGCCCCGTGACCGTCGCTTCGGTGTTATGCCCGAACCGGACGCCATACACACCATCGGTGGACTTCAACTTCCCCGCGGCAACGACGTCGGCCTTGTTGTACGAGCCCACGACGGTGCCGTTGACGGAGCATTCCACCTTGTCTCCCTTGACGGACACGGCGACGTCCTGGGTGACTGATGCGCCGGCGCCCGCAGCCTTGTTGATGGCTGCATTTGCCTCCGCCCTGTTCCCGTTGACGCGGAACGGCTGCGGGCCAAACCCGCGCAGGATGAAGCTGCCGTTGCCGTAGGTCGCGCAGTACAGGTAGCTCTGGTTGTCCGTCCCCATGTCATTGCCGCCAATGACGATGCCATACGGATGCGGGTGATTGTTGAGGTTCATGTACTTGGCTTCCGTGAAGGTCGCCTTGACCGTGTAATCACCAGTGACCTTGTTGTCCGGGTGCCAGTAAACGACCGCGGGGCCGGTCGTGACTTGAAGCGCCGCGGTGGACCCCGAGAGCTTTGCATCGTTGAGCGTTCGGCCCGCGGCGATCTCGCTCGCGTCGATCTTGCCCTGCCAGCCCGGCACCGAAATGCCACCGCCGCTCACGGCGCGCGCGGCGTCCTGCGCTTTTAAGTGTCCGGGAACGACGGCGACGGCAGCCAAAATGGCCACGCCAATGATTGTTCTCTGGTGACGCATTCGTAGAGCTCCTGTCCTTGGGAATAGGCGAGAGAAGGTACCCGCGGCTATCTACGCGGCGCCATATGCCAGAGTTCCCCATTTTGCTGGTCAGTCACCAGCCAGAGCGTGCCATCCTGTGCCTGGCGGACATCGCGGACGCGCTGTTTCCGGTCGGTGAGCAGGTGCTCCTCACCCGTGACACGGTTGTTCGCGAGGGTCAGTCGGACCAGGCGCATCTCCTTGAGTGCTCCGACGAACAGGCTCCCCTTCCAGGCTGGGAAGGCGTTACCGGTATAGAATTGTGCTCCTGATGGCGCGATAACGGGATCCCAGTAATAGACTGGCTGTTCCATCCCCGCTCGCTGTGGCGCCGCACCGGGAATCATCTGTCCCGAGTATTCCTTGCCATACGCCTGCACCGGCCACCCGTAATTCCTGCCGCGATGAATGAGGTTCAACTCGTCGCCGCCATTGGTGCCGTGCTCGATGACCCAGAGACGCCCCTGTTGGTCGAACGCGGCTGCCTGGACGTTACGATGTCCGACGCTCCAGATCTCGGGGAGCGCACCAGTCTGTCCGACGAAAGGGTTGTCCTTCGGCACGCTGCCGTCGGGCGCGATGCGAATGATCTTCCCAAGGTGCGCGTCCATCCGCTGCGCATACTGGCGCATCGGGGCATCGGACCGCTCCCCCAAGGTGATATACAGCATGCCATCCGGGCCGAAGGCGAGTCGCGAACCAAAGTGCATGTTATTCGAATAGCTCGGCATCGCGCGGAAAATCACACGCACGTCCTGCAGCGACTTGCGGTCAGCGCTCAGTGTACCGCGCGCGACGCTCGTGCCGTTTCCGTTGTCGCGTGGCTCGGTGAAGCTCCAGAAGATCGTCCGATCGTTCGCGAAGCCCGGGCTGAGTGCGACATCGAGTAGCCCGCCCTGGTCGCGCCCGTCCACGGCCGGCACGCCGGAAATGGGCTCTCCCTTTGCACCCGACGCGCTGATGATGCGCATCCGACCCGGCTTCTCCGTGACCAGAAGCTCGCCGGTGGGCAGTGGCTCAACCGACCACGGCTTTTCCAGCCCAGTCGCCACGACGGTAACGTCGAAGGCCACGTTGGAGCTCACGCCACAGGTGCGGGTCTGCCCCGCGAAGGCGGGTTGCTGGTCCGGGACATTCGCCGGCCGGGTTTCGAGCGGTGTGCATGGATCCCCAACGGCGCCGGCGCTCTCCTGGACCTGGCTTGCGGTGGACGTGCACGCGGTCGCAACGACCGCCAACGACATGAAAAGAAATGAACGGGTGGGGCGCATGGTGGAACCTCTCTGCTATCCGCGCAAGAATGATCAAACTGACCGAATGAACCCCATTCAGCGCGGCAAGACAGGTTCCACGATGCGTGTTTCGGCACGACTGTCGTGCGAGAAAAGTCACGCCGTTGCGCGCCTCCACCTGCGCACCGCAACCCAGCCGAGCCAGCCAAGGAGGGCAAGGGGGATTGCAACGCCAAGTGATTCGATCCCTGCGGCGATGACCCGAATGAAGTTGCGCCACATGTTCACGAACGCATTCACGAACACGTTGGTTCCCGGCTGACCGGCGACAATGGGCATTTTCTCATGCACGGTCGCGACGATCGTGCTCGTAGCGACGCGCGAGCTCAGGTAACGCAGGCGTCCCTCGTATCGTTCGATCTCTTCCCGAACGCGCGCAAGCTCGCGCTCGACAGCGAGCACATCTTCGAGCTTGCCGGTACGTTGCGCGAGCAGCGCAACCAAGCGCGCCTCGAGCCGCCTGGCGTTCTCGACGCGTGCCGTGAGGTCGACGAACTCTTCCCCCACATCGTGCGCCATCGCCGAGCTCCGCTCGACCTTGCCGATCGGCGTCATCCCTGACATTGCGTCGTCGAACCGCGCGGCGGGGATCTTCAGTTCGAGCGTCGCGCTGCGCACCTGATGTTCCCCCGTGTGCGTGGAGACATTGCCGATGTATCCGCCGAGCGCTGACGCGAGCTGGCGAATCCGGGCCATGGCGGTCTCGACGGAATCCACTTCGACCGAAACGTCGCCATTACGGATAACCATGCCCGCGGTCACCTGCTGCGAAGGGAACGGTGCGGCTGAACGACCTGGGGCGGCGGTTTGCGCGAATCCCTTCGGCGCGGCGCGGGATTCGGCAGCCGCCTGGACACCGGTGGCAACCATGGGCGGCGGCGCATCCGCGAAGTCGGCACCGGCACCGATCGGCATCGCCTGATTGCTCGCGTCCGGCGAACGTACGCGAAACGTGAAAACGGTGGCGACGAGCGCAATCAGCGCGACGACGGCGCCACCCTGGGCGAGACGGGGGAGCGTAAGCATCCTGGGATCCTGGCTGAGGTCTGCATAGAAGACGTCAGCCAGGCCCCGACTTGCACATCTATGGCTTTCGGACCTCTCGCATCGTCAGGATGACGTCCCCCTCGAGGATGTCGTCGACCACCTCGATTCCTTCCTCGACCTCTGCGAACACGGTGTAATCCCGAATGAGGGAGAGGTTGTCCTTGAGGTTGATGAACCACTGCGCGTCGCCAGTGTCATGGGCGCGCGTACTCATCCCCACAGTTCCCCGGGTGTGCGGAAGGTTCCCGAGCTCATCACGCAGATAATCCCTGTGTCCGACGTACTCGTTCGACCCCGGCCCGGCGCCCTGAATCACGAAGTCATGCCCGACACGGTGCCAGTTTCCATTGTCGTAGTAGCCCTGCCGGACCAATTCGAGAATCCGCGCCGCCATCATCGGCGCATTGTCACCGCGGAGCCGCACCACAAAAGATCCGCCGCCACTTGCGGGCGCCATCGTCACGCGAATGCGCACCGGCTCTCCCAGTGCCAGCTGCACCGCCCGCGGGGGAAGACTCACCCTGAGCGGCGGCGGCTGATCATCCGACGCCGGACGCCCGGCCGCTTCCAGCAGCGCAACGCGCGCATCTCGTTCCGACGCATTGCCACGCTGTACCCAGCGATCGAATGCTGCATTCGCGGCGGCCGCGACATCCGAGCGGGGCGAGCCTTTCAGGGCGATGGCAGCGGCTCGCACCACCTGTGCGCCATCAGCAGTGAGGGTCGCGAGATACAGCTCGTCATCCGCATGTCCGGTAAGCTTCGACAGCGCATCTATCGCCGCTTCCTTGACGTCATCGTTGCGGTCGCGCGCGAGCATGCGGAGCCGAGCCGTATCGGCCAGCACCGCGGCGGCCCGTGCTGCGTACATCCGTACCTGCCACTGCTGATGTGTCGCCATTCGCGCCGTGCGCCAGCGGGCCTCATTGGGACGAATCTTCGCGAAGGCAACGATCGCGCGGGCGGCGGCGTGCCATGACACGTCGCCGCGCGCGCGCGTCGACGTCGCAACCGGCAAGGCGTCTACCCACTGTCGCAGGGTCAACGCCAGGCTATCGTCCGTCGCGCACGCGGGCGTCACGAAGCTCATCGCGCGAAACCGCACCGGCCAGACGCTGTCGGCCAGCGCGGCACGCAGCGCGTCGCAGTTGTTGCGCTGCGCAGCGAGCGCGCAGTACCGCAGTCGCCAGGTGGGCTGAGGCCAGCTGAATGCGGGGGGCAGGCTGGGAAGCGAATCGCGTGCGACAAACAAGGGATCGCGAATCCGCCACCGCGCCCGCTGTGCCAGGAGGCGCAGACGGGGATCACGATGGGCCAGCGCTTCCGACAGCGCGCGATCGGTCGAATCCCGCCGGTCCTCGGCCAGGAGCACGCGCCCGACGAGTGCCGAGTCGCTTCGCGTCAAGCGTGCCTGAGCGTCGGAGACCCTCGCGTCGAACAGAAAAACCGCGACAAGTAACACGATGCGCGACAGGTTCATGTCAGTCCTTGCTGAGGGTCGCCGGGATGATCCCTCCCGCGCCGAAGCGCTCACGCACCCGGTCGATGGTGCGCGCGAGCACGCGATCTCGCTCGGTTTCCACCATGGGATCATTGCGTGTGGCAAAAAGGGTAAGCTGGTCCGCGCGCGGATCGTGACCGAGTGACGACAACGCCACCCCGAGCAGCCGCGCCGGAACCCGGCGGGCCACGCGCAACTTCGTCAGGAGCTCGCGCGCAACCTTGAGGATGATACGGTCAGACACCACGGGCTCCGGAAGGGTGCGCTGCGCCGACCGCGTCCGGAAATCCGTGTCGCGGACCCTCACGGTGATCGTCCGCGCGGAAAGCCCATCGCCGCGAAGATCGAAGGCCGCGCGCGTAACGAGGGCGACAAGCTCTCGATGCAGGTCGGCGTCCTCGCGCAGATCCTGTGCGAACGTCTCGTCGCGGGAAATGCTTTTCGTTTCGCCACCGCCTTCGACCACCGCGTCATCCTGTCCATGCACGCGTGCCCACAGCCATTCACCCTCCCGCTCGCCAAGCAGCTGCCTTAGGGCGGGGAGATCATGCCGGGTGACATCCGGGACACTGCGCATTCCGAAATCCGCGAGGCGCTCCTGGAACTTCGGCCCGACCATGGGGAGCTCGGCGAGAGTGAAGGTCTGCAGAAAGCCTGCTTCATCGCCCGGTGCCACGATGTGCACCCCGGTCGCGCCAGTTCCTGGTTTCGGCTTTGCCCGTTCGACGGCGAGCTTCGCCACGAGCTTGTTGGTTCCGCCGCCGATGGAGATAGTCAGCCCGGTGGACTCGCGTACGGCATCACGCATCCGCATCGCCGTCGCCGAGAGCGGTTCATGGTGGTACACGCCCTCGGTGCCCCCCAGGTCCATATACCATTCGTCGACGCTCGCCCCCTCGACGAGGGGGGCAAACCGGTCGAGCACCGTGCGGATCTCGGCGCTCTTTTCCGAGCAGGCGCGCCTGGGAACCGGCACACACATCGCATCGGGGCAGAGGCGCAACGCGCGTGAGATTGGCATGGCGGATCGCACGCCAAACTTGCGCGTCTCGTACGACGCCGAGCATACCACGCCCCGGCTTTCGCGCGAGCCCCCCACGATGAGCAGCGGGGCCTTGCCCGCGCCTTCCGGATCCACCATTCGTGCAACGGCCACGAAGAATGCGTCGGCATCGGCGAGCAGGATCCGGCGGGAGGTGGCGGGCATCGTCCTCAATGTTAGCGCGGAAGCAGGCGCGTCGAAAACGCCGATTCAGGCATTTAAGTGCTGCAAATGATGCATTGCACGACGCCTTTCCGCGATGTCGATTTCCGATGCCCTCGTTCGACGTATTGGTAGGTCCGCAGGTCATCAACTTCTCCAGTACTGGCTCCCCATGACCTTCCTTTCCGATTTCCGCCGCGTCCTCCGCAGTCTGTACCGCGAACGCGCGTTTACCGTCGCGGTCATCCTGACCCTCGCCCTGGGCATTGGCGCGAACACCGCGATGTTCACCCTGCTGCGCGGGACATTGCTTCGTCCCTTACCGAACCGCGAAGGGGAACGACTCGTCTATCTGCGGCAGTCAGCGGCGGCTGCGGGGCAGTCGAACGTGCTGTTCTCGGTGCCGGAGATCATCGATTACCGCACTGGCGCAAAAAGCCTGTCGGGCATCGCCGAGTATTCGTCGATGACCTTCACCATGCTGTCGGGTGAGGAGCCAACGCACATCCAGGCGGGTGTCATCAGCGGCAATTATTTCGATGTGATGGGACTGGGCACTGTGCTGGGACGGACCACCAACCCAACGGACGACGGCCCGAACGCCGCTCCCGTTGGCGTGTTATCACACCAGTTCTGGCGGCAGCATTTCGGCGGTGATCCCGGGGTGATCGGCCGCTCCATTCGAGTCAACGATCGCCCGCTGACCATCGTCGGGGTCGCGCAGAACGCGCCGCATTATCCGGCGCGTACGGACGTGTTCGTGAACATGGTGACGAGCCCCCATCATCTGGACGCGACCATGCTGCATGGCCGCACCCATCGCATGACGGAAGTATTCGCGCGGCTGCATCCGACCGCGTCGCTGGAGCAGGCACGCACCGAGATTGCCAAGGTATCGGCAAACGTCTATGCCGATCACCCGGACGCGTATGAAAAGGCATCGGGGTACAGCATCAGTGTCGCGCCGTTGCGCGATGCCCTCAACGAGCGCGCCCGACTGACGATGTGGCTGCTGATGGGTGCGGCGGCATTCGTGCTCCTCATCGCCTGCGCCAACGTCGCGAACCTCACGCTGATGCGAGGCGTACGACGCGAGCGCGAGATGCTGGTCCGTTCCGCGCTCGGCGCCGGCAAATGGCGCCTGCGTCAGCTGCTCCTGGCGGAAAACCTGACCCTCGCACTCGTCGGTGGCGCGTTGGGCACGCTCATCGCCTATGCCGGGCTCGAGCTCCTCATCGGATTCGCCCGGCAGATTTCACCGCGCGCGGATGAAATCCGCATCGACGGGTTGGTGCTCGCGGTCACGGTGCTGACCAGCGTCGCGGCGGCCGTCGTGCTGAGCTTCGCGCCGAGGCTTGGAGGCGAGCGCGCGCTTGCGACCGCGGGTCGTCGTGCAACGACGGGGAAGGCCGGGCAGCGTCTGCAGCATGCCCTGGTC
>DASPMP010000219.1:0-17616 GCA_035626995.1 Gemmatimonadaceae bacterium | reverse complement strand
CCACCTTGTCGCGATCCCAGAGCACCTTCAGGCCGAACTCGATCTTGTCCTGCATCTTCTCGAGCACTTCGCTGAAGGCCTGGTACGTGGACCGCAGCAGCTCCGTGACGTCTTCCTCCGAGCGGAACACGGTTCCGAACGACATCGGGATGACGGTGTGCTCCTTCATCACCGTCTCGTTCACGAACTCGTGGGCGAGGACGTTCTCCCGCGTCGGGTCGTAAATGACGATGGGCGTGTCGCTCACGACCGCGGCGAGGTCGTTGTGGTGCACCGTGTACACCCGCTGATTCGAACCGATGCCGATGCCGCCGAACTCACGCTGGCGGTCGCTGCGGATGATGCAGTAGACGTACTTTCCGCCCTCGAGCGGCGGGATCGCATCGGGATTCTGGACCTGCGTCTCGCTCATGGCTTCGGGCGAAGGGTTCTGCTCATGCGGTGGGCGTGCAACAGACTGCCAATGGGCGCACCCAAGCGCAAGGGGATGCGTGCGTTAGCGCGCCATCATCCGCTGACGGAGGACGCCGAGCTTGCGACGAACCGACCCATCCATGACGGTGTCCCCCACGCGAACCACCAGGCCGCCAATGATCCGGTCGTCCACGGTGACGTGCGGCACAACTGTCTTGGAGAAGACTTTGGACAGACGGTCGGCAATGAGCTGGCGGGTTTTGTCATCCACTTCCCGCGCCACCGTCACCGTCGCATGCATGCGATTCTCGGCCGCGTCGACCAGGTCCGCGTACTCCTGGGCAATGACCGGGATCAGCATCTGGCGCCGATGGCTCACGACCGATTCGACGAACCGGACAAACTTGCTCGGCGCACGATCGGCGAGCGCCTTGCGCAGCACCTGGTTCTTGGTCGTCGCATCGACGCGCGGCGTCTCGAGAAACGCGCGGAGCTTCCGGTCGCGGTTCATCGCATCCGCAATGCTCGCGATCAGGGTGCCCCAGCCGCGCAGGTCGCCGGCGCGCTTCGCGAGCTCCAACAGCGCTTCAGCGTAGTTGCGGGCGATCGTGGACTGACGCATCAGCGCTTCTCGGTGGCGAGCGACGCGAGGAAGGTCTCGACGAGCTTGCGGTTCTTGTCACTGTCGAGGTTCTGCTCCACGACGCGCGACGCCCCAGCGATGGCCAGATCCACGGCTTCGCGACGCAGCTCCATGATCGCCTTGTCCCGCTCGACGCCGATATCGCGGCGGGCGCGCTCGAGCATCTCCTGCTGCTCGAGACGGGTCTTCTCGAGCATGTCGGCGCGCGACTTCTCCGACACGACGCGTGCCTCCGCGATGAACTTCTGCGCTTCGTTCCGCGCGTTCTCGATCTGCGCACGGTGCTCCGCCAGCAGCGCAGCGGCCTCGTCGCGATCGCGCTTGGCGCCTTCAATGGCATCGGCCAGTGCCTTCTCGCGCGCCTCCACAGCGCCGAGGACCGCGGGGAACGCGTACTTCTTCAGGATCCAGTACAGGATCCCGAAGATGACCAGCGTCCAGAACATCAGGTTGACCTGGAGGCTCACCAGGCTGCCGCCACCACCCGCTTCAGCGGCGGCGAGAAGGAAGAACGACGAGAGAGGCATAGGAGTGGACGATGTGTAATCGACTAGACGGCAGACGGCACGCGACGGACGGCAGGCGAAGCGATTCGGTCGCGCCCGGGACGCGACTGGAAACGCTTGACGCATGCCGCCTGCCGCATGTCGATCATCAGAACGTGAACTTCAGCGAAATGAGCAGCGCGACGACGATGGCGAACAGCGCAGCGCCTTCGACGAGCGCGGACAGAATCAGTGCACCGGTCTGGATGGTGCCGGCGATTTCAGGCTGGCGGGCCATCCCCTCGGTGGCGGAACCACCGATGCGGCCGATGCCGAGGCCCGCGCCGATGACAGCGAGGCCCGCGCCGATCGCAGCGCCCATCATCGCCCACGCGCCGGCGTAGCTGGTGTTATAACCGGCAGCGGCCGTGGCGACTTCCTGCAAGAGCGGAAGAAAGCTCATGTGTCGTGCTCCAAAAAGAACGTGATACTTCCTGCGCTCGCGTCGATGCTGCGGACGCTTCCCGTCACCGAGCCCCGGGGCTCAACGGGATTCACCGGCCACTCGGCCGGCTACGCACAGACTCGACGAGCGAATCCGAGACTGTGTCCTGCAACTGCTTGCCTGCTTTTCTGCTTCTCTGCTTGTCCCGTTGTCAGAAGCCGACAAGCCGACAAGCCGGTTGTGACTAGTGATGCGCCGCCCTGATCTGCCCGATGAACACGGCAGCCAGGAGCGAGAAGATGAACGCCTGGATGAAGACCACCAGCAATTCCAGGAACATGATGAACAGCGCCATCGCGATGGCCGGGATGGCGACGAAGAAGCCGAACATGAAGATCAGCCCGATGAGCGCGAGGATGATCACGTGTCCTGCGATCATGTTCGCGAACAACCGGATGGTCAGCGCGAAGGGCTTCGTGAACTTCCCGATCAGTTCGACCGGGGTCATGACGAGGGTCAGCGGGAGCTTCATCGCGACCGGCATGTCATGCGGCCAGTACACGATGGTGCCGATGTAGCCCTTGCCGAGCGCGCGCATGCCCGCCGCTTCGACCATGACGAAGGTGATGAGGGCGAGCGTCAGCGTGACTGCGATGTTGCCGGTTGCCGTCGAGCCGTAGGGGACGAGGCCCAGCAGGTTTGCGATGGCAATGAAGAAGAACAGCGTGAGGCAGAAGGGGATGTACTTCTCACCCCCATGCCCGATGACGGGCATGTAGACCTCGTTCCGCAGGTACAGCATGACGCCTTCGAGTCCCGCTGCGAATCCGCGAGGCCGCCCCACGGCATGCGTGTGGCGCTTGTGCGCTCGCGCGGTGCCGACGAGCAGCACCGTCACGATCAGGCCAGCCAGGAAGAGATAGACGACGTGCTTCGTCGGCCCCATGTCGAAGGTGCGTCCGGCGATCGTGACCGGCCACGTGGGAAGGGTCACGTGCCCCGCCCAGTTGTTCCAGCCGTAGAACCACGGGAACTCCAGGTGCTTCGAGTCCGTGATGTGCGGCATGATGATGTCGGCAGGACCCGGTGCCGCCGGCGCCGTCGTCGCGCTGTCAGCACCGTGCCCTGCGGCCGGAGCATGTTCCTGCGCTGCCAGCGGCCTCGCGGCCGCGCCCATCACCACCAGAAAAAGCAGAAGTCTTTTCATTGCTTCAGGAAGATCGGTTCGATCACCGTCGTCACGAACAGGAAACCTACGAAACTCAGCAACGCAGGCGTCAGTGCGCTACGCATCGTCTTTGCCGCGACCAGCGCGTACACCACCAGCACCACCAGGCGAAGCAGGCTGCCCAGTCCCCATCCCACCAGCACGTTCCTGCGTCGCATCACGAGCGCGAGCGTGAACGCCACCGCCTGAACCACTACTGCGAGCCCGGCACTTACGAGCATCGCGGACCGGCCGCCTTCACCAACGAACGACCACGCGATTGCGCCAATAAGGGCAACGATGACTACGCATCCTGCCACGTAGAGCACGAACGCCCTCACTTCGCCTTCCGGATCATCGACCAGAACCCGAGCCCGGCCCCGCCAAGCACTAACACGAGCACGAACAGCGGCGATGTTCCCAGCTTCTTGTCGATCCAGACGCCGGCGAACGCGAACAACACGACGCTGAGCGCGAACTGGATCCCGATACCGGCGAACTGACTGCCTGACATGCCTTTACGCTTGTGAAGCAGCCGATCGTATTCGGCGCTGCGAGCGTCAGGATCGTCGCGTCGTTCGTTATCCGGAAACTCGGCCAATCGGCCCACCTTGCGTTAACCAACGAAAGGAAAGCTAGGGCTTGTGAAATTTTTCTCAAGCGACCCTTTATCGTATTCCGGCAGCCTCTGCCGGTGCCCTGCGTCACGTGACCGAAGTGACGGCCCGCTCGTCACTTGCGGCCAACACTTGATGTTGACTCTGTCCCGCATAGTTGATAAGTTCGGTTCAACCACGTTTGTGAGCAGCGCAGCTCGCTTCGTGGAGCCGCCTGACGCCGTTCCGGTGCTTCGATGAGTTCGCGTTTCCTGATCCCATTTCTTTGTCTCGGCGCTGTCGCATTCGCGTGCGGCCCTCGCGCGCACAATGAAGCCTCGACGCCACGCAAGGACAGCGTCGCACTCGCCGCTTCTCGTCAGGTTACCGCGCCAGTCGCGATGCAGCAGGGAACCGCCATCCCCGCGCGCAAGCGCAGCAACATGGTCGAAGCCGAGTTGTACGTGCGCATGAACGGACCCGAGATCAGTCTCGCGCTGCATGTCGTCAACAACACGAAGAAGAACGTCGAGCTCACCTTCCCCACCGGCCAGACGCATGACTTCATCGTCTCTGACTCACTGGGACGCGAAGTATGGCGCTGGGCCGAGGGTCGCATGTTCACCCAGACGCTGCGCAACAAGCTCCTTGGTGGTGGTGAAACGCTCGAAGTCGAAGAGCGTTTGAAGGATCCCCTTCCCCCCGGTCGCTACACCGCGCGCGCCGTCCTGAAGAGCACGAACTATCCGCTGAGCGAGCAAGCGGAGTTCACCATCAGCTCGACAAATCTGGCGCTGAAGTAACGGCTTCTCAGTTCTGCCCGCTCGCCCTGAAATGCTCCGGCGGCGGCTCTGAGATCGGCGATGGACGCATCGCCATGAAGTCGCGGAGGATGGCGCGACTGTCCCCGGTTTCCATGGCCATGCGGTGTGAGCCGGAATCGTAGGCGCCTGTCAGCAGCCACGTCGGGTCCACACCATACTCGCGAATCACCGCGTCGAGGACTTCAACGGTCGGGTGCGGCGACAGCTCATCGATACTCAGCCGCAGCGACAGTTCCTCAACGCCAAGACGCGCAGCGAGCACGCCCATCTCATCCTGATGGCGCGGCCCCAGCAGTTCTCGCAGCCTGGTCGCTATGGCAGTTCTGTCGTAGGAGCGCACGGAGCCCCGGGAAAGTCGTCAGTCTTGTTTCGTGCAAAACGCACACCTGTTGCGGTGCAGGCAGTCGATGGGCCGCCAAACTTCTGCGCTGCAGCCCTTCCATATTGTATGAACGGGCGGAAATGTCGGACAATCCGGCTGTCCGCCCATGCGGCCGCGAGGGCGGCGATGCGCGCACCGTCATCACTGTCCATCCCCGAGCAAGAAGTTAGCTTCTAGCTCCCATGGCATCTCCCGCTCGCATAGAAGACGACCGCGACCTCGAGCTGCTCGACCAGCTCGCTGCGGCACGCAAGGCGCTGGTGGAACAGATCAGTCGGCGCATCGTTGGCCAGCACGACATCGTCGACAATCTCGTCGCCGCGCTCCTCGCGGGCGGCCACGCCCTGCTCGTCGGCGTCCCTGGCCTCGCGAAGACGCTGCTGGTGCAGACGGTCGCCCAGGCGCTCGACCTCACCTTCAATCGTGTCCAGTTCACGCCCGATCTCATGCCCAGCGATATCACGGGCACGGAGATGCTGGAAGAAGATCACGCGACGGGACGACGGTTCTTCAAGTTTGCGAAGGGTCCGATCTTCGCCAACGTCGTGCTGGCCGACGAGATCAATCGCGCGCCGCCGAAGACCCAGGCCGCACTGTTGCAGGCCATGCAGGAGCATGCGGTCACCGCCGCGGGGCACACCCACAAGCTCGCCGAACCGTTCTTCGTCCTCGCGACCCAGAACCCCATCGAGCAGGAAGGCACCTATCCACTGCCGGAAGCGCAGCTCGACCGGTTCATGCTGATGCTGCGCATCGGATATCCGTCGCGTGAAGAGGAAGAGCGCATCGTCGCGACGACGACGAGCGACACCGAGCTCTCGGTTTCTCCCGTGCTTGGCGGACAGCAGATGCAGGACCTGCAACACCTCGTGCGACGGCTTCCCGCGCCGCCAAGCGTCATCAATTACGCCGTGCGTCTTGCCCGCGCCACCCGCCCCGATGCGCCGGAGGCCTCCGCCCGCGTGAAGAAGTACGTGAGCTGGGGGGCGGGTCCCCGGGCTTCACAATATCTCGTCCTCGGCGCGAAGGCCCGCGCGGCGATGGATGGTCGTGGCGTTCCTGATCTCGAGGACGTGAACGCAATGGCCGGCCCCGTCCTCGGCCACCGCATCGTGGTGAATTTCCAGGCGGAAGCCGAAGGGCTGTCGCCTGATAAGCTCATCGAACTTCCGGATCGGCCGTAATGCAGCTCGAGCACCGCCGTTGGGTTGGACGCCTGATCAAGGCGGGGCTCGTAGTGGCGGCGGTGATGGTAGTGCTGGCGTGGATTCAGCGGAAGTCACCGGTACGCGGCGATCTCCGCGTCCAGACGGAACCTCCGGCCGTTGAACAGCTGGGCGACGGCGACCTGCGGATCTACAATCGCGACAGCTCCGTCAACCTCATACTCCAGGGTCCGAACGTCCTCGCCGGACTTTCGCCGAAGACCATCGAGCGCGTCCGCGCTGAAATGCAGGAGTCCATGGCGGATGACACCGCGGGGCTTGGGGGCAGCATCGCGCAGCTGGTCAAGAAAACCGTGTCTGGCGCGATCGGCACGCATGCCGTGTATCCCGTGCGCGACATGCGGGAGATCGAGTACACCAGTGGGCGAATCGTCGTCACGCGTCGCGACGGAACCACGGACGAGATCTTCAGCAGCGTGAAGCGGAACGAGCAGAAGGTGAGCGAGACGTTCGTCCCGGAGGACGCGCAACGGTTCGTGGAAGCGGTGCGCGCACGGATGAGGGAACTGCGCTAGGGACGCGACTCGGTATCGGCCTGGCGCATGCCGGGCATTTCACGCGACGGGCGGTAGGCAGACGACTTTCCATTCTGCGACACGTACCCCGCGCCTGCGCACAAGTCGTCCAGTCGCTCTTCGCTCCACTTGTCCCAACCGACCGGAACCGGAGTGACGCGCCGCTTCTCCCATTTGGATTCGAAGCACAACCACCCGTCCGCGAACTCCTTGTGCGGAAACACCGAGGCCGGGTCCGCCATGCGATCCCCGTCTGTGGTCGGATAAACATCCCACACGAGCCACTCCGTGCCTTTTTTGTCCTTGAACTCGCGCAGCATGCGGCGTGATACTTTGGGATGAGATTGCGATTGCACTCGTTGCGCCGCGTCGCGCCCTCGAACGTGCACATGGGGCAAACGGTGCGCCACGCTACGTTCCAACTGCCTGCCGTAGTCCGTGTCTTAATGTGACTTAGCTCACAGGATTCACCATGCGATTCCTTGCTGTGACTGCCTGCGTAATACTCCCTGCCGCGATCCATGCTCAGGCGCCGGCGGCGCTCCACGCGGAGGTCGATCGCCGCACCGCGGACATCACTTCCCGCGTGGTATCGTGGCGGCGCGACATCCACCAGCATCCCGAGCTCTCGTACCAGGAAACACGGACCGCCGCGCTGGTCGCCGAGCATCTGCGGTCCCTTGGGCTGGAGGTACGCACCAATGTCGGCGGCAACGGCGTCCTCGGTGTGCTACGCGGCGGCCGGCCGGGGCCAACTGTCGCACTCCGCGCTGACATGGATGGGTTGCCTGTCACCGAGCAGGTGAATGTCCCATTCAAAAGCACGGTCCGGACGCAGTACAACGGCCAGGACGTCGGCGTGATGCACGCGTGTGGACATGACACCCACGTTGCAATGCTCATGGGTGCTGCGGAGGTGCTCACGCGCATGAAGGATCGGATTCCGGGCACGGTGAAGTTCATCTTCCAGCACGCCGAGGAAAGCCCGCCGCGCGGTGGCGCGGGTCCGATGATCGACGCGGGGATCCTCGAGAATCCGAAGGTCGACGCGGTATTCGGGCTCCACGTATTTCCCGGTCGTGCTGGGTCGGTGACCTACCGCGGCGGGCCGCTGTATGCGTCGAGCGACAATTTCAGGATCATCGTGCATGGACGACAGACCCATGGCGCGATGCCATGGGCAGGGGTCGACCCCATCGTCATCGGTTCGCAGATCGTCCTCGCGCTGCAAACCATCGTAAGCCGGCAGGTGGATCTCTCGTCGGCAAACGCCGTGGTGACGGTTGGCGCGTTCAACGCGGGGAACCGCACCAACATTATCCCGGACAGTACCGTGATGATCGGGACCATCCGCACCTTCGATGAAACGGTGCGCGGTGAAATCCACAATCGCGTTCGTCGCACCGCCGAGCAGATCGCGTCATCGGCGGGGGGCAAGGCAACGGTCGACATCGAGCTGGGATATCCGGTGACGGTGAACGATCCTGCGCTGACCAGTCGCATGGTGCCCACGTTGCGTCGGATCGCTGGCGACGCCAACGTCAGCGAACAGCCACGCACTACGACGGCGGAGGATTTTTCGCGCTACGCGTTGAAGGTCCCCGCGATGATCTTCTCGCTTGGGGTTACGTCGCCGTCGAAGGACCCACGCACGGCCGCGCCAAACCACTCTCCGCTGTTCGAGGCCGACGAGTCCGCGCTTCCCGTTGGAGTCCGGTTGCTGAGTGGGTTGGCAATCGATTTTCTGCTGGGAACCGGGGCCGAACGACGTGGGAATTGATCCGTAAGATGTCTCGAGACCTCTCGCTTTTCTTTTTGACCTGATACCAGGAGTACAACAATGCGCCGCTTCATCCTCGCCGCCCTTGCTCTTGCGATTGCCACCCCAGCGTTCGCGCAGGCTCCGGAAGGCTGGACCTTCCGGGTCGACCCCAGTCGGAATCCGAGCGATCCCGATCGCTCGAACGAAGTTGCCTTCGCGAAGATGGAGCCGGGCTTCCATGTCACCACCGGCCCAGCCGCCGTCTTGTACAACGCGAAGAACGTGGCCACCGGCACGTACACCTTGAAGGGCACCTTCCATCTGATGAAGCCCAGCAGCCATAACAACTACTATGGCCTGGTGTTCGGTGGCGACGCGCTGGATGCGGAGGGGCAGAACTACCTGTACTTCCTCGTGGGACAGAATGGCAGCTACATCGTCAAGCATCGCGGCGGCCCGAACACCCACAACGTGCAGGCCCGCACTCCGCATGACGCGGTCGTGAAGCCGGACGCCGAGGGGAAGAGCGCGAACACGCTCGAAGTGCGCGTCGGCGCCGACAAGATCGACTACGTGATCAACAACGTCGTCGTGCACAGCACGCCGAAAGCTGGGATGACCGCGAAGACCGACGGCATCTGGGGCGCGCGAATCAACCACCAGCTCGACGTCCACGTGACTGGACTCGGGGTTTCGAAGTAAAGGGAACAGGGAATGGGGGAACAGGGAACGGGAAGGGCAAATAACTGCTTCCCGTTTCCCTGTCCGCGAACTCTTTCAACGCTGAGCGTGTCCTACCTCTGACATCCCTCCCCCGAGGCTCTTTGATGACGCTCGAATCCCTCTGGCAGGACATCCGTTACGCCGCCCGTGGACTCCGCCAGAAGCCGGGCTTCACCATCGCGGTCGTCATCACCCTCGCCCTCGGCATCGGCGCGAATGCGGCGATGTTCGGCATCACCGACCGCCTGCTCTTCCGTCCCCCCGCATTCCTGCAGGAGCCGGATCGGGTGCATCGGGTGTATCTCGTCCGCACCTTCGACGGCAAGGAGAACTTCGGGTCGTACTTCCAGTACACCCGCTTCAAGGACCTGCAGCGCTGGACCTCCAGCTTCGATGTGACCGCGGCGCAGAGCGTCACTGAGACAGCGGTCGGCGTCGGCGCGGACGCGCGCGAGATGCAGGTCGGCGCCGTCAGCGCCTCGTTCTTCAATCTCTTCGACATTCGTCCGGAGCGCGGGCGATTCTTCACCGCCGCCGAGGACACGACGCCCGTTGGCGCGGCAGTCGTCGTCCTGAGCTACCCGTTCTGGCAGAGCCGCTACGGCGGTCGCGACGACGCCATCGGGCAACAGCTGAAGATCGCCAAGGTGGACTACACGATCATCGGCGTCACTCCCCCTGACTTCGCCGGCACCGCCACCGAACGCATCCCCGTCGCATGGGTTCCCATCACCACGTATGCCGCCAACGAGTTCACGTGGAATCCCAAGGACCTGAGCAACTGGTACCAGAAGTACAACATCTCGTGGATGCAGATGTTCGCTCGCCGCAAGCCTGGCGTGTCGAACGACCAGGCCACTGCGGATCTCACCAACGCGTTCCGTCGCAGCTACGCCGCGCAGCGCGAGATGTCCCCGCAGACGACGCTTGCGGAAATCGCGAAGCCCCGCGCAATCGCGGGATCCATCCTCGCCGCGCGCGGGCCGCAGCCATCGGAGACATCACGGATGGCTGGGTGGGTCAGCGGCGTCGCGATCATCGTCATGCTCATCGCGGCCGCGAATGTGGCGAACCTGCTCCTGGCGCGCGCGCTGCGCCGGCGGCGTGAAGTCGCGGTGCGGCTCGCTCTCGGCGTCAGCCGCGGGCGGCTGGTCGCGCAGCTGCTCACGGAGAGCATCCTCCTTGCGGTCATCGGCGGAATCGCCGGACTCCTCGTGGCGCACTGGGGCGGCATGGTGCTGCGCTCACAGTTCCTCCCGCGCGCCGAAGATTTCACGGTCGTCGATTCGCGCACGCTGCTCTTCGCCGGCGCGGCCATCCTCTTCGTCGGGCTGATCACCGGGCTCGCTCCTGCGTTGCAGTCGGGGCGCGGCGACCTGGCAAAGTCCCTCAAGTCCGGAGCGCGCGAAGGCACCTACCATCGGTCCCGCACGCGCGTGGCGCTGCTGGTCATCCAGGGCGCGCTCTCCGTGGTGTTGCTCGTCGGCGCCGGCTTGTTCGTCCGCAGCCTCGACAACGTGCGGTCATTGCGCATGGGCTACGACATCGATCCCATTCTCTGGGTCGGCGTGGAGGAACGTGGGGAGAAATTGTCCGACGCTGAGAAAAGCGCGCTGCGCGATCGACTGGCTGAGGCAGCGCGGGGGCTTCCGAACGTCGCCAACGCATCACGTGCGGTGACGGTGCCCTTCTACATGCAGTGGGACGAGAGCATCTTCGTCACCGGCATCGATACGGCGAAGCTCAATGGAATGGGGAGCATGCTGATCCAGGGCGCCGCCCCCGAATATCTCGAGACAATGGGCACCCGTCTCCTGCGCGGCCGCTTCATCCAGCCGGGCGACACGAAGGACTCTCCAAAGATCATGGTCGTCAGCCAGTCGCTTGCCACCGCACTCTGGCCCGGCCAGGAAGCGCTCGGGCAATGCGTCCGCATCGGTGCCGATACCAACCCATGCACCGAGGTCGTTGGAATTGCCGAGGACATCCGTGCCAGCGACGAGTTCAACAAGGACAACAAGCTGTACTACTATCGTCCCATCACTCAGACGGCAGCGACGTCAGGAGGGATGTTCGTGCGGACGCGGTCCGGTAAGGCAGCCACCGAGGCCGAGTCGGTCCGACGCGCGCTGCAGAAGCTGATGCCCGGCTCGGCATACGTGACGACGCAGCCCATGGCTGAGATTTTCGCGCCGACGGTTCGGTCGTGGCGCCTCGGCGCCACGATGTTCGTCGCCTTCGGGCTGCTGGCGCTCGTCCTTGCCGCGGTCGGGCTATACAGCGTGATCGCGTACAATGTCGTTCAGCGGACACACGAACTGGGCGTGCGCGTCGCGTTCGGCGCCCAGGTGAAGGACGTCATGCGCCTGGTGCTCGGCGAAGGGTTGCGGCTCACGGTGTTTGGCGTGGTCGTCGGAGGCGCGATTGCGCTGTACGCCGGCCGGTGGATCGCGCCGATGCTATTCAACGTGAAGCCCACGGACCCTGTCGTACTCGGCGGTGTGGTTGGCGTCCTTTTGGTGACCGCGACCTTTGCGAGCCTGATCCCGGCCATTCGCGCGTCGCGGGTGGATCCGAACGTCGCCTTGCGGAGCGATTAGCGAAAGCACACGCCGTTTCGGTTTCGTGGCCCGTCGGATGCGAACTGAGTCCCCGGTCACAACGGGGAGGAAGTCTTGGCATCCGCAGTGGAATTTCTGGACGACGGCGTGCGCTCGCTACGATCGCAGACGTCGTCCGTTGCACGGAACGGGAACGGCTATCGCGATACCGGCAGCACCAGGGGAACGTCGCTCGCGCAAGGGATGGGCTGGTTCAGCATCGGCCTCGGCCTCGCGCAGGTGCTGGCACCGCATAAGGTCGCCGACCTCATCGGGGTAGAAGATAGCGACCGCAATGTGGGCATCATGCGCGCCTGCGGGATGCGCGAGATCGCCAGCGGGCTGGGGCTTTTCTCCCAGAAGAACGACGGTGCGTTCATGTGGGCACGCGTCGCCGGTGACGCCATGGATCTCGCACTGCTCAGCGCCGCGATGCGCTCGCCGCGAAACGATCGTTCGCGGTTGGTTGGTGCGGCCGTAGCGGTGGCAGGCGCAACCGCGCTCGACATGCTCGTGGCGCGGCAGCGTTCGAACCCGCAGGTCACCGAAATGAATGACGACGCCGTAGAGCAAGAAGAGAAGCGCGACGGCTCGCGCATCATCCGCAAGAGCATCACGATCAATGCGTCCGCAGATCAGGTGAGCGAGACGCTCGAACGCTTCATGGCGGACTCCGACCTCAAGCGTCTTCCGGACGCGCAGGTCTCGATGGTGGCCGGTCCGCGCTCCGGGGAGACCGAGGTGAAGGTGGAAGTCACCTATGAGCCACGCCTGGGCGCGGTCGGCGCAGGGGCGGCCAGGCTCACCCGCAAGGATCCGTCGAGCCAGCTCCACCGCGAGTTGCGACACCTCGAGCAGCTGGTCGAAGTGGGCGAGATCGTCCACTCCGATGCGAGCATTCACCGCGGGATGCATCCCGCCAAACCGTCGCGGGAGGCGCGCGTCTGATGAAGGCAACCTGCTGGATGGGCAAGCAGAACATGCAGGTCCTCAACGTTCCGGATCCGAAGATCCTGAACAAGCGCGATGCCATCGTCCGGGTGACGTCCACGGCGATCTGCGGCTCGGACCTCCACCTCTACAACGGCTTCAATCCCACCATGGAACGCGGCGACATCCTCGGCCACGAGTTCATGGGCGAGGTCGTCGAGCTAGGCAGTGAAGTGAAGAACCTGAAGGTCGGTGACCGGGTCGTGGTTCCCTTCCCCATCGCCTGCGGCGCGTGCGCGTCGTGCAAGGCTGGACTGTACTCCGTGTGCCAGAATACCAACCCGAACGCTTGGCTCGCGGAGAAGATGCTGGGGCACACCACCGCGGGGATCTTCGGATATTCGCACCTGACCGGTGGATACGCAGGTGGCCAGGCGGAATACGCCCGTGTCCCCTTCGCGGATGTCGGGCCGCTCAAGATCGAGAACGGCATGACCGACGACCAGGTGTTGTTCCTGTCGGACATCTTCCCGACCGGCTACATGGGCGCGGAGATGTGCGATATCAAGCCCGGCGACGTCGTGGCCGTGTGGGGCGCGGGACCCGTGGGGATGTTCGCGATCGCCAGCGCGTTCATGCTCGGCGCACACCGCGTGATCGCTATCGACCGGTTCCCGTATCGCCTGGAGATGGCGCGCGAGAAGTTCGGCGCGGAAGTGATCAACTACGCCGAGTCGAGCCCGATCGAGGCGCTGAAGGAAATGACGGCGGGGCGCGGCCCGGATGCCTGCATCGATGCCGTGGGGCTCGAGGCACATTCGCATGGCCCGATGTTCGTGGTGGACCGCGCGAAGCAGGCGATGATGATGGAGAGCGACCGGCCCATCGCGCTGCGTGAGGCGATCATGGCCTGCCGCCCAGGCGGCGTCGTTTCGGTGATTGGCGTGTACGCGGGGCTGGTGGACCATTTCCCCGCCGGCGCGATGATGAACAAGGGACTGACCATCCGCAGCGGCCAGTGCCATGTGCATCGCTACATGAAGCCGCTGCTCCAGCGCATCGAGAAGGGAGAGATCGACCCGACGGTCGTGATCACGCACCGCATGCGGCTCGAGGACGCGCCGAAGGGCTATGAGATCTTCTGCAACAAGGAGAATGGCTGCGAGAAGATCGTTCTTAGCGCAGCGTAGCGGTCAACGTTGCAGGGGCACGACACGGAGGATCATGCCGTCTGACTCGTCGGTGACGAGATAGAGGTAGCCGTCGGGCCCCTGCTTCACGTCGCGAATGCGCTTGCGCAGGTCGCCGAGGTAGCGCTCTTCCTTCACGACGCTGTCACCGCGCATCTCCAGGCGAACCAGCCCGCCTGGCGACATCGATCCCACGAAAATGCTTCCCTTCCAGCCGGGGTACCGGTCGCCGGTGTAGATCGCCATACCTGACGGCGCGATCACCGGATCCCAGTAGTACACCGGCTGCTCCATCCCTTCCTTCACCGCACCGACGCCGATGCTCCTGCCACTGTAGTCGCGTCCGTAGGTGATCACCGGCCATCCGTAATTCTTCCCGGCCTCGGGATGATTCAGCTCGTCCCCGCCCCGCGCGCCATGCTCGATCGTCCAGAGGCGCCCGGTCTCCGGGTGCAGTGCCGCGCCCTGCATGTTCCGGTGTCCGTACGACCAGATCTCCGGACGTACGTTGTTCCGGCCGACGAACGGATTGTCGCGCGGAATGGTGCCGTCACGATTGATACGCACCACCTTGCCGAGCCCGGACTCCAGCTCCTGTGCCTGGTCGCGATAGCTCTGCCGGTCCCCCTGGGTGATGAAGATCGTGCCGTCGCCGCGGAACACGATGCGCGACCCGAAGTGTCCCGCCCCCGAGACTTTCGGCTGCTGACGGTAGATCACCTGAACGTTTTCCAGCGCGGCGTCGCCCGCGGCAAGACGTCCCTTCGCGACTGACGTCCCGGCCCCACCCTCCCCCGGCTCCGAGAAGGACAAGTACACCATCCGGTTCTGCGCGAACTCCGGGTCGAGCGCGACGTCCAGCATTCCACCCTGGCCACGCGCCTGTACCGCGGGAACTCCAGCGAGTGCCGGCCCGACGCGGCCGTCGGCTGACACGATGCGCACCTGTCCCGGACGTTCCGTCACGATCATCCGTCCATCGGGGAGGAATTCGAGCCCCCAGGGATTCGCGAGGCCCCGCGCCACGGTGTCCACGCGCACGACGTTCTCGATGGAGCCGGGGGTGGGCGACCGCTGCGCGGGTCCCTGCGCGTCACCGCTGCGACAGGACAGGATGGCCAGAATCGCGGGAACGACGAGAGGAATCGTGCGCATGTGCCTGGAAGGAGAGAGTTGCCTGCTATGACGCCGACGGAGACGGCGACGTTTGCACCGCAACCGGAAAGCTCGCCCTATTCCCGCTTTCCGTACACTGCCGGAGGAATTTCGAGGAGATCGCCGGGATTCACGGTGATGGCGCCGTATCGCGCAGACCAGTGCAGATGCGGTCCTGTCACCCGTCCCGTCGCGCCCACGGTCCCGATGCGCTGACCGCGTTCCACTGTGTCTCCCTTCGCGACGAGCGGCGTCGTCAGGTGGAAGTACCCCGTCACGACGCCGCCACCGTGGTCGATGTACACCACGCGGCCCGCGAGGAAGAAGGTGTCCACCAGCGCGACGACGCCGCGGTTCGCAGCATACACCGGCGCGCCCGGGGCGCCCTGATAGTCCACGCCGAGGTGCCGGCTGGCCATCGTGCCATTGAACATGCGGCCGGTGCCGAACTGGCTGGTGATCCGGGACTCCCGCGGCTTACGGAACCCGTCCGTCCACATTGGCGCCGACTTATGCGCGGCTCGGCCAATGCTCAGCGCGAGTGCATTTTCGCGCGCAATTCGTGCCTGGGTTTTTGCGTCCATCGGCCGGGTGAAGCGGGTGTCCACGCTCAGCGTCGTCTCGCGCTTCGACGGCTCTACCTTTGGAACGGGGACGCCCACCGACAGCGAGTCCACTCGTCCCGAAGCGCGAGCGACAAAGACGCGCGCCGTGACATTATCCGACGCATCCGCGGGGATGCCGCCAATGGCGTGGTACCGTGCGGAATCTCCCGCCAGAAACCGCAGCGGTTCGCCGGCCATCATCCCGCGGATCGAGACGATCGAGTCGTCGGCCGGCGGCGTCGCCACCATCAGGCGAATGATCGATCCGGGGGCCGGTTCCGCGGGACTTACCGACACGGTCGGCACCTGCGCGCCAAGCGTATCAGACAGCACCACCATCGCAACAAAGACACTACGCATATCCATCTGAATCATTGCAACACCGAAGGAATGATTTGGTCTTCCAGAAGGCGATGAAGCGCCCGATTGTGATCGCCTTCACGGCGACTCTCCGCATCGGACGTCATCACGACGACGAGCTCCAGGGTAGGCACCACAAAGATGAACTGCCCACCGTAACCCCACGCGAACCGCACATCGTGCCCGTGCGCGTAGCGCGTCCACCAGCCGTATCCGTAGCGATTGCCATTCCACGGCGACGACGTGCGCATCACCCACGAACTGTCGATCCACGCGGAGTCGATCACCTGGCGATCACCGACGCGTCCGCGATTCAGGTAGAGGGCCCCGATCTTCAGCATATCGCGCGACGTGAGGTACATGTCGTTCCCGCCGAAATAGATCCCCTGCGGGTCTGTCTGCCACGGACGCAGGGAGATACCGAGCGGCCGCGCGAGGTATCGCTCGGCGTACCGATACGTGTTCATCCCCGTCGCTCGCGTCAGGATTGCCGAGAGCAGGTGCGTGCTCCCCGTGCTGTAGATCATCGGGCTGCCATTCCCCGGTTGCGCGACGATCGGCTGACGCAGCGCGTACTGCACCCAGTTGCGTGACGTCACCCACGCGCCGTAGTTGTCGAAGCTGGTGGTCTGCAGGCCGGCGCGCATGCTCAGCAGGTCGCCGACGGTGATGGAGCGCTTCGTCGAATCCAGTCCACGCGTCTCGGCGACGAGCAGCTCGCGGATCGGCTGGCCCACGCCTGTGATCTTTCCCTGCGCGATGGCGATGCCGACGAGCGCGGACATGACGCTCTTGGATGCGCTCTTGATGTTGTGTCGCGTCGCCCGGGTCGCGCGGCCGTAGTACCGCTCGCCGACGATATCGCCCTTCCACTGTACGATCATGCTGCGCAGCCGCGGCATGTCGGCGGCCGTCTCGAAGACGGTGGCGAGGCGCGCGGAATCGAGTTGCGCTGCCATGGGCGCGGGTCCAATGCGGAGCGGGGTAGCGGCAGTGCTATCCGGCCGCGCATCCGCGCCGCTGCATGCGACGATCGCGACGCCCAGGGCGAACAGGGCCGTCACCGAAAAACGCCGATTCACAGGCAGGAGAGACCGCTTGGCGACGCGCCAGACAATTGAACCCTTCCATCCCGGGTGGGCATGCACAATCATACCGGCCACGTCGAGCCTCGTTCCACCCCCGGGAGAGTTCACCATGAGCGCGTTCTTCAAGGACATCGTGTTCGCGATGCGGTCGCTGCGACAGCATCCGGCGTTCGCCGTCACCGCCATGCTCACGCTGGCGCTCGGCATCGGCGCAAGTACCGCGATCTTCAGCGTGGTCAACGCGGTGCTGCTCCGGCCCCTCCCCTATGCGGAAGCGGATCGCCTCGTCCTCATCTGGGGGGACATGCGCGCGCGGAACGTCACCGACTTTCCTTTTTCGCCTCCGAACTTCCTCGACCTCAAGAACCAGTCGACGACGCTCGAAGACCTTGCGGCCGTCACGAACTTCGGGGGCGCCATCTCGGTGGATGGCGGCGCACCGGAACGCGTGCGGAGCATGGGCGTA
>DASPMP010000218.1:0-20958 GCA_035626995.1 Gemmatimonadaceae bacterium | reverse complement strand
GAAGAGCGCGGCGAGGGAACCCTGCATCACGCCTTTCGCCCAGGGGAGTTGCCAGAGCAGTGCCGCCGTTGCAAACAGCGCGACATAGTAGACGCTGGTACGCGTGAGAATGTGCTTCGGCGACTGCAGTTTCGGCGGGATGGACTGGGCCACGGCGCTGGGAGGGAGACGGAATGCTGCGGGCTAGAATATGGTTCCGGGCATCGTCTCGCCATGTTTAGATACGCGATCGCAACCTCAACCGCATCCCGGACATGAACACCCGCTCCCGCTCGTTGCTGCTTGGCAGTGCCCTGGTCCTGGCCGGATCGAATGGCTGCATGCGTGCCGCGGCGTCCGAGGGGCCGGCGGCGTCCACGAGCAACACACCGCAACTCGTGGTGTTCATCACGGTCGACCAGCTGCGCGGGGACATGCTCGACCGCTACCGCGCCGACATGCGGCACGGATATGCGCGGCTGATGCAGGGAGCCTGGTTCGTCAACGGCTTCCAGGATCACGCGAATACGGAAACAGCCCCCGGACACGCGAGCACCATGTCCGGGCGGTTCCCGCGCAGCACCGGCATCATGTCGAACTCCGCAGGGGTCGGCGACCGGTCATTCCCGCTGGTGGTTGGCGTCGCGAACGAGCTTGGGGCGTCGCCACTGCGCTTCCAGGGGACCACGCTTTTCGATTGGCTGCGTGCGAAGGATTCCCGGGCTCGCGCGCTCTCCGTTTCGCGGAAGGATCGCGGCGCCATTCTGCCCATTGGTCGCGCGAAGGAGCACGTGTACTGGTATTCGCCGAGCGGCAACTTCACCACCAGCCGGTACTATCGCACCGCGCTGCCAGACTGGGTGCAGGCGTTCAACGCACGGCGTATCCCGCATTCGTATGCGGGCAAGCAGTGGCGCCTGAGCCGTGACCCGTCCAGCTACCCACAACCGGATACGGTGCCGGAGGAGAATGGGGGGCGGAGCCACTTCCCATTCCAGCTCTCCACCGATACTGCCCGCGCCACCGCGAATTTCATGGGGATTCCTGCCATGGATTCGTTGACTGCCCTCTTTGCCCTCGAGGGCCTCGAGCGACTGAACCTCGGGCGCGGTCCGCACACGGACGTCCTCGCGGTCTCCTTCTCCACGACCGACGCCGTCGGGCATGCTTACGGCCCCGATTCCCGCGAAGCACACGAGAACCAGATTCGCGTCGATGAGACGCTCGGGTGGTTCATCGACTCGCTCTACAAGATCCGTGACTCGAGCACGATCCTCTTTGCGCTCACCGCCGATCACGGCGTACAGCCCATTCCCGACCTCGCGCGCCGGCGTGGTGAGGCGACGGGGAATCAGGGACTGATCGTCTCGTTGCGCGATGCAGTGACGGCGGTACGCGCGGGGCTGCGCGCCGCCGGCGGCGATACGAGTGCGTTCATTTACGACGGCGAGCTGGTGGGGGTGAACCGCGAACTGCTCGCGCGAGCCCGCCTGAATGCCGATTCCCTGCTGGATGATTTCCGCACCCGAGCGCTGGCCGTCCCGGGGGTCGCACGCGTCGATCGCGTGGCCGACGTCTACCGCGCCGACTTCAATGCGGATCCCATTGCCCGGCGCTGGTCGCATCAGGTGACGCGCGATGCCGGCATTGACCTGGTGATCACCCTGACGCGTTACAGCTACTGGTACCGGGCGACCGCGACGCACGGCTCTCCGTACGACCAGGATGCGCATGTGCCGATCATTTTCTACGGACCCTGGGCGCAGCCGGGACGATACACCGAGATGGCGCGCACCGCTGACATCGGAGCCACGCTTGCCGTCATTACGGGCGCGCGACCGCTCGAACCGCTCGACGGCGTCGTGCTCACCAGCGCCATCAAGCGGTAGGCCGGTGGCCGGCACGACTTGATCCCGGCGGCCGACCGCATCGCGCCTCGCGCACGATCCACTGACGTGCGCTGCGCCAATGTGTGGGAGGACGCCGACGTGCTCTGCGACGCTCTGCGGCCAGCGACAGGCGCTCGCATCCTTTCCATCGCGTCCGCCGGGGACAACGTTTTTGCACTCGCCGAGGCGGGCGCGCACGTGGTTGCCGTCGACGTGAGCGACGCGCAGCTCGCGATGCTCGAGTTGAAGCGCACGGCTATCCGGACGCTCGACTATCCCTCGCTCCTCGCATTCCTCGGCGTCTGGCCCAGTGATTCGCGGCTGGCGACCTACGCGCGACTTGCGGATGCGCTGCCAGCGTTTGCGCGTGCGTTCTGGGACGCGCGTCCGCAAGACATCCGCGACGGAATCGTGCACGCTGGCACGCTCGAGCGGCGGTTCGCCACGTTCCGAAAGCGCGTCGTGCCGCTCGTCCACGATCGTGCAACCGTTCTTGAGCTGCTGCGTGAAAAGGACCGTCGTGCCCGGATCGTGTTCTACGAAACCCGGTGGGACAGCTGGCGCTGGCGCGTAATGTTCCGGCTGTTGGGCAGTCGTGGGGCAGTCCGTCAGATCCTTCGCCGCGTCGAATACGGCTGCACCGAACTCGCCACGCATTCCAACCCGTACCTGAACTTCATTCTCACGGGGGAATTCGGCGCGACTTTACCGCGCTATCTCGCACCTGGGCGTTTTCTGTCGCTGCGCGACGCGATGCCGCGCATTACCCTCGTCCGCGGCCCCGCGGACCAGGCGGCTGGGATGCATGGACCCTTCGACGGGTTCAACCTCTCCTGCATCTTCGAGTACCTGGAGCCGCTCAGTTACGCGGCGATGTACCGCAACCTCGTCGACGCAGCAAAACCTGGAGCACGACTGGCGTACTGGAACCTGACGGTCCCACGACACCGGCCGGAGGGAATGTCTGATCGTGTCGATGTCCTGATGGACGAAGCGAACGCGTTGCTCGCGCGTGATCGGGCATTCATCTACCACGCGTTCGTCCTCGAACAGGTGCGGTGACGCCGCGCCCCCGGCGGCATCGTCCGGACCTACCGCACGGTAAATGGCACGAACAGCTCAGTATTATCCCACTGCAGGCGGATGATCCCGCCCCCATTCGCGGCGGGATCGATGGCGATGGTAAAGCGATCGACGGCTGGCGACAGGCTCCGCGATTGCACAGGAATGCGCACGAGATCCTGGCGCGCGTCGTACACCGTGCCCCACTGGCCGGTTTGCTTGTTGATGATCAACTGATAGCGCCCCGGCACCGCGAGGGTCCATAGCGTATACGTGCCCGCCGGCACGTCTTTGCCTCCGATCGTCAGCGGCACGCTGGTGCGGAAATGCGTCGCCGTATTCGCGCCCGTACGCCAGAGGGTGTCGTTCAGCACGCCGCTGGGCCCCCACACGCGACGGCCTCGAGCCGATGGACGACTGTAGTCCACGAGAATCTGCGCCTCGCCAATGGTCGCGCGTGTGGTATCCCGCGGCGACAATGTTGGAGGTCGGTTTGCCATAGCCCGTTCGGCGGCGGACCACTGCGCTGCGAGCGTAATGACATCGATGGTGCCCTGGCGGCGGGCGATGAAATGCTGCGTGGTGTTCGCTCCGTCGACCGTCATGATGTCGCCGCGGTCGTCGGTCGTCACGAGATATGGAAGTCCGCCGATCCGGATGCGGAAGGTGTTGTCGCCGGCGCGTGCAACGCTCATCGGCGTGGTGAGCCGCCCGCCGGTGTAAATGGCGTACGATGCGCTGTCGACGTTGGCATCGCGGAAGACCCGCAATGGCAGCTGAAAGAACGCCATGGAGTAGTTCAGATACGGAAATGCGCGCGGGGCGGCAGCACGGATGACGGTCGCTGTATCCCGCATCACGCGCGTCACCGCGCTGTCACCGGCGAAGGTGATGGAAGTCTGGCGGATCCCCGGCTGGTTGGGCGGCGCGATCATCGAGCCGTCCGGCAACCGGCTGTTGTGCTCGATCTGCGTCGCCATGCCGGTCGCCGGATCGAGCGCGACGGTGTACCGGGTGATGACAGTCCGCGGCAGATGTGTAACGAGCGTTCCCTCGACGCGACTCCCAGTCACCGTGAATTGGTCGACGGCCAGCGTGTCTGTTCCCAACCGAAGAACAAACGCGGTGGAGCGAGCGAGCTCGGGTGCGGGTGCGCTGGAGGCGCGGCAGCCAAGGGCGACGCTCGCGACGGCAAGCAGGGTGAAGCGTGAGGACGGCATCGGGGATCCCGGGAATGTTGACGCGTGATTCTACCCCGACCCGGAACGGGAAGGAAGCTCGTGGCCCTTCGCTTGCGCCCCATGGCGACATCACTTCAACCGAAAATCAGGAGCCTGACCCGACATGGCAAACAAGAAGCGCAGCGCCGGACCGCAGCGTCACGCTGAAGGGCAGCATGGCGAAAAGACCCATCGTCGTTTTGTGGAGCAGCTGCACGAAGGCGCTCACGGCGAGATGCGAACCGAGCAGGCGGATATCGAGGGACGTCACCGGCTGCACCAGGATCGCCAGCAGCATGACGAAGCCGAAGAGAACAGCGAGAAGGTCGAGGCGATGCGGGAAGTGCAACGTGGCCATATCGACGAGAATGTCCTGGGTCACGCGCGCATCCCACACGAGGGAGACAGCCGCTGACCATGGCGACCCGCGCCGAACTTCCGCTCGTCACCGGGACTGCGGCGGATTTCGTGCCGCCCCGGCGCACGCTGAAGTCGTTGCGCCAGGCGTCGCGCGTCTGTCGCGGATGTCGGCTGTGGATGGTCGGATCGCAAACGGTATTCGGCGAAGGAAAGGCACCGGCGCGGGTCATGCTCGTGGGAGAACAGCCGGGAGATCAGGAAGACCGCCAGGGACATCCATTTGTCGGCCCGGCCGGACGGCTCCTGGACGAGGTGCTTCAGGAGGCGGGGATCGAGCGTAGCCAGGTGTATCTCACCAATGCGGTCAAGCACTTCAAATGGGAACGCGGCGAAAAGACCAAGCGCCGTATTCACAAGAAGCCAAACGACGGCGAGATCCGCGCTTGCATGCCCTGGCTCGAAGCGGAGCTCGAGCTGGTGAAACCCGAAGTCGTCGTTTGCCTGGGCGCGACTGCGGCGCAGGCCCTTCTGGGCAAGGCATTCCGCGTGACGACAAGCCGAGGGAAGCGGCAGCGGACAACGTTCGCTGACGCAGTCTTTGCCACGGTGCATCCGTCGTCGGTGTTGCGTTCGCCAGACGCGCGCGCCCGGGCCGAAGCGCGCAAGGCCATCGTGAACGACCTGCGAAAGGTGGCGCGCTATCTCGGGCGCGAGCGCTCAGTCGCGCGCACGGTGCAGCGGGGGGATTGAAGTGAACCTCCTCAAGGTGTTCCTGCTTTCAATCCTGCTTGCTATCGGCGGAGCGGCAGCGGGTGGTGCAGCAGGGATGAACGTCGCTCCGGGCGGCTTGTTGCTCGGAAGCTTCCTGGTTGGGGCCGCCTTTGTGATGCTCAGCGCGTACCTGAGCGCACGATGGAAGTGGATTTCGCCTGGCCAGAAACTCTGGATGATGCTCGGAGGCGCCTTCGGATTTCTCCTCGCTTGCATGGTGGCGCTTGCCACGATCGCAGTGCCCGGAGGGTTGATCGCGAGCTCCATTCTCGTGGGCGCCGGTGCCGTTCTCGGCGCCATCGTCGGCGTGAGTCCGCATTCTAAGTCTTGACGCCCAGCGGTCGGGACCGGTAGCCTTCTCGCGCCGTCCTTCCCCCGCCCGCCCGACATGCTCATTCCGATTCTCCTCTTCGTCGCGCTCGTGGTCGTGGTCGTCGGAGCCAATTCCATGCGAAAGAAGGGTTCGCTGACGCAGGCTGCTTATTCCAGCCTTGTCAGTGGCGTGTCGGTAGTGATCACAATCGTCGCCCTTGTCGTTCTGTACGTGCGCCTGAAGGGGTGATGGCTGGGTAACGGCTCGGTGCGCTGGCATTATTCGCGCAACTCGCCGGCGCATGACTGTCCGACAGGTTGTCGTTCACTCGCTCGGCGAATTCGTCGACGTCGTCACGCCGCGCGAGCCTGACCAGCAGACTGGTCGGCGACGTGATACGGGCGTATATCGGGGTGCTTCCAACGCAATGCAACCATTGCTGACGTCGCTGGACAGGCTGGGCGGTACCCGGCCACCACATACGAAGGCCGATCTCGAAGAGCACATCCTGCGGAATTTCATCCGGTATTCACGACCCCACCTCGATGAAGCTCGTCCGCACGATGACTGGGAATTGCTGATCGCGGCGCAGCATCACGGCGTACCGACGCGGCTGCTCGACTGGACCTATTCGCCTCTCGTCGCGGCGTTCTTTGCCACCCGACCCGCTGACGGGGATGAATGCGACCGCGCGGTGTGGCGGCTCGACTGGCAAGCAGTGCACCGGAAGTTCAAGCTGCCGTCACTCGCGCTCCTGACCCAGGACCTGGACAGCACGCTTGGAGGCAACGGGAAGATGACGCCGTGGCGGCTGTTCGCCGACAAGGACGCGAAGGCATTCGCATGCATGATCGAGCCGCCCTCGCTGGATTCCCGGATCGTCGCGCAAGCGGCCACATTCACGCTCTGCTCCTGCACGAAGACGTCGTTTGATGCCTTCCTGGAAGACGAGGGACTGCGCGACGCACTGACCAAGTTCCTCATTCCGCGTGACGCAGTTCCGAGGGTGCGCGACCAGCTCGACCTGGTTGGCATCGACGAGCGCCGCCTGTTCCCTGACCTCGACGGCGTCGCGAGCACCATCCAGCGCTACTACGCCTAGACTAGCGTTCTCTAGCGCGATCGCGCTGATGTCCGCGCTTGTTGTCCTGATGTTTCGGCGCGTCCACATGCATCGAATCGATGGGACTCTCGGCACCGGCCGACGACTTCGAGCGATCCTGCGCTTCCCGCCTGGCCAGCTCGGCGGGGACTTCGACGTCGTTTCCGACGAGGCGTTTCTTTCCGACGTTGTCTGATGGCATGCCTCGTCACACGTCACGAGGCATGCCATTCAGAGCAATCGCTTATGGCTTTTCCGGCGGCGGGATTTACTGCCGGGTCGGTACGAGACGCTGACGTGACCGTGAATCGCGCGAATCGCGAGTTCGGCGGTGTGGTGTGTGATTGCCCACCGGATCCGAGCCCGCTTTTCGCGCTTGATGCCCTCGAGCCGCGCCTGGAATTCCGCGGTGTGGCCGGATTTCATCTCACGATGTAGTTCACCGGTTTTGACCGGTCTTCGTAGGGGCGAAGGTTCCACTCGAAGAACACCCACGTCCGGTTCCACGAATCGATCTGCGCCGGCGAATCGACGCGCTGCAGCGTCTCGGGATCGACGCGACGGCTGAAGGCGTGTCCGACCGACGAGCCCCATGGATGCGGATCCACGTAGGTCTTCGTCTCGGAGAGATCCGGCTTCCGGGAGCGCAGGGCGTCCACGAGCTGCTGGTCCTCGACGTAGTTCACGTCCTCGTCGTTGGTGGCGACGTGCACGAGCAGTGGGACCTTCAGGCTGTCCACACCGTACAGCGGCGACCGGCGGAGGTATTCCTCGCGCTTCTCGAACGGCAGTCCCTGCAGGCCACGTTGCGTCGCGAAGTTCCGTTGATAGCCGGGGCCCTTGTAGCTGAGCCGGAAAAACAGGTTCGTCACCGGCACGATCGCAGCGCCCGCCTTGAACGGATTGTTCGGTCGAAAGAGCAGCAACGACGTGATAAACCCGCCGTGACTCCACCCCATCACGCCGACGCGGTCGGTGTCCACATGGGGCATGGTCTTCAGGTGCTCCATCGCCGAACGAACGTCATCGACCTCCATCCCGCCGTAGTCGATCGCATTGTAGTGCTCGGCGCCGTAGCCCGTACTACCGCGGTATTCGGGTGCGATGACGACGTAGCCACGCTGCACCGCCTCGATGACGAAGGGCAGGTAGGATGTCCCCCAATCGCTGTGGACACCGCCATGCACCCAGACGAGCGCCGCGTGTCCCTTGGCTCCGCGCTTGTTCAACGGCTGGAAGACGTACGCGGGAATCGTCATGCCATCCGCGCTGCTCTTGTACGAGACCTTCTGGAAATCCATCACCCCGCGGCTGCGCGCGCGATAGATGCTGTCGGTGCGCGCTTTCTGCTGGATCTGCCGCGCGAAGTCCGGCTGTGAATGGTCTTCGGGACGGTTGCTGACGTAGAGCATGCGGGCGCGCGCCGTGTCCATCGGAACGACCTGCCGGGGACGCTGGCCGCCCGGCTGCTGCGCGCCGAGCTCAGTGGCCGCCACCATGATCATTGGAACAAAGACGCACATCACGCGGTTCAAGACGGGCATCGGGCAACTCCGGACATGGAAGGTTGGTTTCTCTTATCGTACAACAGTGGCGCGCGAGCGCTAGATTCAACCCATGACCTCTCGCACATTCTTTCGCGCCGCCAGCCTCGCCGGCCTCGCGGTGCTTGCCTCGGGTTACGCGCCAGCGGGCAATCATGCTGCGCATTCCGCGACCACCATCACGGTGTTCAAGGACGCCAACTGCGGCTGCTGCAAGAGCTGGATTGAGCACCTGCGGAAGCATTCGTTCACGGTCATCGCCCGCGATACGAACGACCTCGGCGGCATCAAGCGGACCGGCCGCGTCCCCGAGCGCCTTGTGTCATGTCACACGGGATTCGTGAACGGCTACGTCGTCGAGGGACACGTGCCCGCGGCCGATATCCAGCGCATGCTCGACGAGAAGCCGAAGATCGCCGGGATTGCCGTGCCGGGAATGCCGGTCGGATCGCCAGGAATGGAAGTGGGCGACCGCAAGGATTCGTATGATGTCGTCGCGTTCAATCGGGACGGCACGACGCGCGTCTTCGCCCGGCACTAGCACGACCGTGAGCACCACCGGTCGTGCGGCGATCGCGCGCAAGGCGCGCTCGCATCTTCGCAAGGCAGATCCTGTCCTGGCTCGCGTCATCGATTCGGTAGGCGCGTACCGACCCACTGACGGAACCAGCGGTTCGCATTTCGGCGCCCTCATCAGGTCGATCGTTTTTCAGCAACTCTCGGGCAAGGCAGCCAACACGATCCACAATCGCCTGCTCGACCTGTACCCCGATCGAACGCCGACGGCGCCTGACATCCTGGCGACGCCGGACGAGAAGCTGCGCGCCGCAGGGCTTTCCCGCCAAAAGATCGGCTACCTCCGTGACCTCGCCGGCCGCGTCGACCGTGGCGAGCTGCCGCTGGATCATGTCGATACCCTGCCGGACGACGAGCTGATCGCGCATCTCGTCCAGGTGAAGGGGATCGGCAGATGGACCGCGCAGATGTTCCTGATGTTCAAGCTCGGGCGCATGAATGTCCTGCCGGAGCTCGACCTCGGCATTCAGAACGCCATCAAGCGCGCCTATCGCAAGCGCAAATGCGCGCCGAAGGACGTGCTGCGCATCGGCGCAAAGTGGACGCCGTACAGCAGCATTGCCTGCTGGTACCTCTGGCGCTCGCTGGACAATGGGGGCGGACAGCTCGGTGACGCGAAGACGACGAAGCGCAAAGCCTGAGTTACTGCGGGAACACTTCGAAGAGGCCCGCGGCACCCATTCCGCCGCCGATACACATCGTCACGAGGCCGATTCCACCTCCGCGGCGCCCCAACTCGTGCACGAGCTGTGTCGTCAGCTTGCTTCCCGTCGCGCCAAGCGGATGGCCTAGGGCAATGGCGCCGCCGTTCACGTTCACGCGGTCCTCCGGCATCTCGAGGTCGCGCACGACCGCAACCACCTGCGCTGCGAACGCCTCGTTGAATTCGATCAATGCAAGATCCTTCACGCCCATGCCCGCACGCTTCAATGCCTTCGGTACTGCCTTCACCGGAGCGATTCCCATGACGTCCGGTTCGACACCTGCTGTGGCGAAGGTGATGAACCGCGCGAGTGGCCTGATCCCCAGTGCTTTCGCGCGATCGGCGGACATGAGCATCACTGCAGCAGCGCCGTCGGAATAGGGGCTCGCGTTTCCGGCAGTCACGGTGCCCTTCACCTTGAATGCAGGCTTCAGCTTCCCGAGTCCTTCGAGAGTGGTCTCCGGCCGAGGGAGCTCGTCAAGCTCGAAGGTCGCCTGCGTCTCCTGCTTGTCCTTGCCCTTCCATTTCACCTTCGTCGTTTCAATCGGGACGATCTGGTCGGCGAAGCGCTTCCCTTCCCATGCGGCTGCAGCCTTGCGCTGTGATTCGAGCGCCCACTTGTCCTGGTCCTCTCGCGAGACTTTCCAGCGTTCCGCGACGCGTTCGGCGGTGAATCCCATGCCGATGTAGCTCTCAGTCAGCTCGGGTGAGAGTCGGGTATGATATCCGGACATCGGCACCTGGCTCATCATCTCGACACCGCCGGCCATCACGATCTCCGCGTTGCCGCACATGATCTCCTGCGCGGCGAGGGCGACCGTCTGCAGGCCGGACGAGCAAAAGCGATTGATCGTCGCCGAAGGCACTTCGACGGGGATGCCTGCCGCGAGCGACGACAACCGGGCGACGTTCAGCCCCTGGGACGCTTCCGGCATCGCGCATCCCCAGAAAATGTCCTCGACCATCCCCGCCTCGATTCCCGCCTTGGCGATGGCGCCCCGCATCACGCTGGCCGACAGCGTGGTGGGATGCACGCTTGCGAGCGCACCATCCTTTTTCCCCTTTCCAACCGCGGACCGAACCGCCGCTACAATTACTGCTTCCTTCATTGTGAACCTCTGTCAGTTTCGTAATGGCTTGCCCGTCTTGAGCATGTGCTCGATGCGCTCCTGCGTTTCTTTCGTGCCCAGCAATCGCAGGAAGGCATCGCGCTCGAGATCGAGAATGTCCTGCTCTGTCACCGCGCGTGGCGGTCCGTCTCCACCGCACAGTACGTAGGCAACCTCGTGGGCCAGCTTCACCTCGAAATCGGTGATCTGACCGCCCTCGCGCATGGCCCACGCCGCATACCGGAGGTTGCCCAGGCCCTCACTGCCGGTTGCGATCACCGTCAGAGGAACGGGCGGTACGTATCCGGGCGCGAGGTCCAGCACGCGCTGCTTTGCATCGGCAATCTGGAGGTCACGGTTCATCGAGATACGATCGCGCTCACGCAGAAATCCGAGCTTCCGCGCATCCAGCGCGCTACTGCTGGTCGTCGCCATGGCGATGAGCTTGAAGGCCCGCTTCACTCCCTCGAACGGGTCTGCTTCTTCATAGGGCAACAGCTCCTTCGCGAACCGGAACATGAGCTCCTTTGTTCCGCCTCCCCCCGGGATCAAGCCCACGCCGACCTCGACCAGCCCCATGTACAGCTCCGCGTGCGCCTGGATGGTGTCTGCGTGCAACGAGAACTCACATCCCCCTCCAAGAGTGAGCCCGAACGGCGCGACGACGACCGGAAACGGTGAGGACCGGAGCGCCATCGAACACTGCTGGAAGGTGGCGATCGCCGAGTCGAGTTTTTTCCATTCGCCCTGCTGTACCAGTCCGGCCACCATGGCCAGGTCCGCACCGGCGGTGAAGGTGCGCGGATCATCGTTGCCGATGACGAGGCCCGAGAGCTTTTTCTCATCCACGAGTGCCAGCGCGCGCTGCAATGCCTCGATGACCCCCGCGCCGAGCGTGTTCATCTTGCTGCGGAACTCGAGGCAGGCCACCCCGTCACCGAGGTCGACGAGGGCCGCGGCCTCGGTTTCGAAATGCACACGCCCGGCGGCGCGTTGCTCGGCAAGCACCAATGCGCCCGCCGTCCCTTCCACACTGCCGTACGCGCCGTCGAGGCCCAGGACTTTCCCGCCGGCATAGAACCGCTCCTGTGCCTTCTGCAGAAGCGCCGGCTCTTTCAAACCGCCCTTCGCAAAGCCGTCGCGCAGGAAAGCCAGCCCGAGCATGTCCATCTGCTTGAACGGGCCCGCTTCCCATGCATACCCCCATTCCATGGCGCGATCGACACTCGGGATGTCGTATGCCACCTGGGGAGTCCGCTCGAGCACGAAGTGCGAAAGCCGCAACAGGTAAGCGCGTGCGAACTCACCGTACTTCCCGGGTAATTCCTTCACGGCCGCGAATCGCCGCTCCAGCGGAAGCCGGGACAACGTCGCCAGCTCCTTCGAGTCCACCTTTGACTGCGGCACGTACGACAGTGTCTTCCGGTCCAACGTCTGGATTTCCTTGCCGACCTTCTTGTAGAAACCCGCACCACTCTTCTCGCCGAGGTCACCGCGCGCGATGAGCTGTTGCACCCAGTCGGGGAGCGCGAAGTCCTCCCCTGTCGCCTGGGTGAGCTCCTTCGCGACGTGGTTGAGTACGTCCAGGCCCGTCAGGTCTGCAGTACGAAAGGTGGCCGACTTGGCGCGACCCAGCGCGGGTCCGGTCAGCGCATCCACCTCGTCGATCGTCAGGTCGAATTCGTCCAGCATGCGCAGCGCCAACACCATGCCATACACCCCCAGGCGATTCGCGACAAAGCCCGGCACATCCTTCGCCCGAATGGTCCCCTTGCCCAGGATGCGTTCGCTGAACTCGCGCGCGGCGAGCAGGGTCTCTTCGGTCGTCTCCGGCGCCGCGATGATCTCGAGGAGGTGCAGGTACCGTGGCGGGTTGAAGAAGTGCATGCCCACGAATCGTTCACGGAATCCCTTGCTCCGCCCTTCGACCAGCCCCTTCATCGGAATGCCCGACGTATTCGTCGCGACGATGGTGCCGGGCTTCAGAAATTTCTCGAGGCGCTCGTAGAGATCGCGTTTGGGTTGCGGCTGCTCGATGATCGCCTCAATGACCAGCTCGCACTCGGCGAGCAATTGCAAATTGTCGCGTGTGTTGCCTGTCCGGACCAGCGCGGCGCGGTCCACGTCCATGAATGCCGCTGGCCGCGCTTTCAGCTGCCGTTCGAGTCCTTTTTTCGCGGGCGCGCTCGCGTCACCCTCCGTCGCTGGAATGTCCAGGAGGACAACCGGTAGGCCCGCTGATGCCGACAGCGCGGCGATGCCGGCGCCCATCGTACCGGCGCCGACGATTCCAACACGACGAATCCGCATGACTAGTTCTCTGGTATGCCGAACGGGTCGCCGGGTGGAGCGATCAGCGACGGGGTCAGGGATGGCACTTCGCGATTTTCGGTCCAGCGGTCGATGTCACGACTGATGGCCATCCAGTGCGCCCGCTCCTCCACCGTACCCGTCGCGCTGCGTGCGCGGGCACGGCTGCGAAGCTCGGCGAGCTTCAGTTCCACGATCCCGCGCACCTCCGGAGAGGCCAGGGAGTCAGCGGCGAGCAGGATCATCCGGTCGACGACCGCGCGCTGAGTCGTCCGCTGGATGGCCGCGGCTTTTGGGGTCGTCCGCGTCGGCTGGAACGTGGCGTCGATCAGGGAATCGATCAGTGCCGGGAGGGTCAACTGCGGGCCGGAGCGTGTTGCGAACATCACCAGTCGCGCGGCGCGCTCACGCTGAAGCAGCATGTCCACAACCATCTGGGAAAGTGTGCGGGCTGCGCCGAGCTCATCGAAGGCGGGGCGCGTACGGCTACCGAACAACTCGACTGCGGGGGTAACGCCCCCTGCACCCGGTACCATCAGCGTCAGCACGGTATCCGGAATCGTCAGCTCTTCCGGCTGCAATGCACGGAGCAGCTGGCGCAGCGCCGCGAGTTGTTGCGCTCGAGGAATCGGGCGGGTTGCCTGCTGCGCGTCTCCCGCGACCGGATTGCTGTACTCCATCCCGCCAATGGTCTTGGCCAGTGAATTGAGCGCGAACCGGTGCATGAAATACACGGGCGCAAAACGTTCCTGCAGCATCGCGATCGGTTCACCAGGGCGGATGTTGCGAAGCCCGAAGCGGCGCATGGCGACGCGGCGCACGTCCATCTGGTGGCGCAGGAACTCCGACGGCGTCGCGGCGTCGTCCCACAGGTTGGTGCGCGGATCGGACGCGAACTCGGGACGCGCGTCACCGTCAGACAGGTACAGGAATCCGCGACGCACTCCTTCCGCGACAATGGCGTTCAGCGAATCCCGCTCGGTCGCTGGCGGAAAAATCCCGTAGCCCCAGCGGACCGCCCAGACGTCGTACTCGCCGGGGCCAGCGTCGTAGGCCGCGGAAATATCGATCTCACCATTCGCCGTCAGGCGGACGCGCGGCGGCGGATAATCCATCAACGAACCACGCTCGTACGTCGACGCGATGTAATTGTGCGCCATGCCGAGCGTGTGTCCGATCTCGTGCGCGGTGACTTGCCGGACCCGCGCGAGCACGAAGGCCGTATCGGCTGGAGACGCCGCCGCGCCCATGAGACCCGCGTAGAGGTTGTAGTCCGTGCGCGCGCGATGCGAATCCAGGCGCGCCATCCCCTTGAGGATTTCGCCGGTCCGTGGATCGCCAAGGGAGCCGCCAACCGACCAGCCCCGTTCGTTCCGGTTGATCCACTGGACAACGTTATAGCGGGCATCGAGCGGGTCAGCGCCTTCCGGTAACAGCTCGACCCGAAATGCGCCGCGCAGGCCGGCCTGATTGAACGCCTCTTCCCAGAACTTCGCGCCTTCCACCGTCGCAGTGCGAACCGGCTCTGGAATTCCCCGATCGATGTAATAGACGATCGGCTCGCGGAACGGCGAGTTGGGATTCGACGGATCTATACGCTCCAGGCGATGACGAGCGATCCATCGCACCTGCAGCGGTTGCTGGATGGGTCGCGAGAAGTCGTGGAAGGTGATCCCGAAATATCCCACACGAGGATCGATAGCCCTCGGACGGTAGTTGTCATCGGGCAAGCGGTGCAGTGTGAGGTGTTGCCGCAGCGTGAACGCACGGCCGTCGGGAACGATCTGTCCGACGATGCCCCCTGGTCGTCCCGAGACCGCATAGGTGAGGTTGACGTCGATCTCGGTGTTGTCGGCAAAGCCGCGCGTCAGCGCCCGATTAATCCCGGAGCGGTCCCGCGCCAGTGCATAGTTGCCCTGCTGCGAACGGGCGAGTCGGCCCGACACATCGGTCCAGTCGCGGACCGCAAAGTCAGTCGCGTCCACGAGGAGGCTTCCGCGCTCGTCGGCGAGGATCGGCAGGGCAGCGATGGTACTCGGAGGGAACGCTTCCGCGACGGACCGCTGATGGTCGCCATTGTTGGCAGCACCGCGGTATCGCCAGTTCTCGAAGATGACGAGGACCCGGTCCCCCTCCCGTTCGAATCGCACGACGTGGTCATCGGCGCTGGCTCCGCGATCGATGCCGATGGGATTGGAACCAAGCCCCGTGGCCTGCGATATCAGGAGCAACGCACGCATCGAGTCGCGGGGCAGTTCCAGCAGCAACTTGCCGGATTTGGCATCGACGTAGGCAGGAATGAACCCATCCCTGCGTTCGAAGCCCGTCGTTTTGGAGTTGATGGTCGCCGCGACTTGCGCGGAGGCGCCACTGAAGGGCGCAAGCATGGCCAGGGTGACCAGCGCGATTCGTGTCGAGTTCGTTATAGTCATGGTCTAATACGGTAGCATCCGGAGGAAATGCGTGCGAACTGCTGCTTTGTTGTCGACGGTGTTTCTCGTGGGATCCGCGTGTGTGAGCACGCCATCGGGCGGAGCCCTTGGTGAGGGCGCATCCTTCCAACCGAAAATCGCTGGCATTGATTCCGGCTTTCCACCGCGAGTCGCGACCGTCCAGCTCGACCGCGATGTCTATGCGGCTCTGCTGCTCATCGCTCCTGGCCATAGTGCAACCCTGCTGTATCCACCCGACTCCACCACGAATAATCGGTTGACGACGGGAACGCACCAGCTCCGGTTTGATATCCCGACGGCGCTGGCGGAGACGGATTCCCAGCGACTTGCACGCATCCGCGAGGCGCAACGGAATCCCGCGCGTCGGGGCGCGACGCGCCGCACGATGACGCCGATTCCGCCCAGCACGCCCACCTACCTGCTGCTGGTGACGTCACCGCAGCCACTGGTGTACCAGCGCATGATCGAGAAGACCGGCGGCGTCTCGATTCCCAATATCGACGACGAGGCGCTCAATGCCGTCGCCAAGGCGATCAAGTCCACCCTGGAAAGCGAGCCGCGCGAATGGGCCGGGTTCTATCAACCCGTGGAGTTGCGGCGCTACCGGTAGCATGAGTCCATGACTGCGGAACGGCGCGCGGCCGTACTTGCAGTTGCGTTGCTCGTCGCCCCGGCGACGCAGGCCGATGCGCGGGCCCAGACGCCAGGAGTGTTGTCGGGAATCATTCGCGATGACGCGGGTGCGCCGGTCGCGCAGGCACAGCTTTCCATGTCGGGCGTCCGCGCTGAATCAGACAGCACCGGCCGGTATCGTCTGGCTGGTGTTCCGGCGGGATATGGCACGTTGCACGTCCGGCGGGTCGGGTTTGCGCCCGTCGAATCGGGCGTCGACATCCCGGGAGGCGGTTCCCGGATTCTCGACATCTACATGCGTGCGATTCCGGCAACACTCCCGGGGGTCCTTACGGAAGCGGCGGCTGGCGACCGACTGCGCCTCGCGGACTTTCATCGTCATCGCGAAATCGGGAACGGATTTTTTTTCGACCGGAAGGAGATCGAGGCGAAGAAGGCGCTCCGAACGAGTGACATCCTCCGCCGCCTGCCCGGAATGCGGTTCGTCGCAGATCGCTCGGGTCGTCAGCAATTGCGGATGGCGCGCAGCAACTGCGTACCCGACTTCTGGATCGACGGACAGCGCGCCCCAATGCTGAACGTCGATGATATCCCCTTGCAGGATATCGAGGCGCTCGAGGTATATCGCGGCGAATCCGGAATCCCGCCGGAGTTCAATAATCGGGGGAACCGGCAGTGCGGCGCGGTGGTGATCTGGACGCGGTCCACCCGCTGACCTTGTTTTGGGGATGCGCTTACTCGCCATCTCCCTCCTCCTCGCTCCCTGCGTCGCCGCTGCCCAGGCGACGCCTGCCCCCGCGGACCTCGTCGTCACCAATGCGCGGATCTACACGGCCGATGACGGGCGCCCCATGGCCAGTGCCATGGCCATCCGCGGCGGACGAATTCTTTTCGTCGGATCCGAGCGCGGGGCGCTGACCCTGCGCGGGGCGTCGACGCGCGTGCTCGACGCGCGCGGCGCCACGATCATCCCCGGAATCGCGGACGCCCACGTGCACCTCCTGAACCTCGGGATGGCACTCCGCACCGTGAACCTCGTGGGCGCGCGAAGCTATGAAGAAGTCATCGCGCGTATTGCCGCGAAGGCGCGCGAGCTACCCGCCGGCACCTGGATCACCGGTCGCGGGTGGGACCAGAACGATTGGCCCGATACCCGGCTTCCGCATCACGAGGCGCTCTCGCGCGCAGTACCGAACCACCCGGTGTACGTGGTCCGTGTCGACGGTCATGCGTCGCTTTCAAACGCGGCAGCGTTGCGGCTGGGGAATGTCACGGCGTCGACACGCGATCCTGAGGGGGGACGCATCGAGCGCGCAGCCGGCGGCGAACCAACCGGCGTGCTCGTCGATCGCGCGATGGGGCTGGTAGCCAGCCGGATTCCCCCTGCGACGCGCGACCAGGTACGCGATGCCACCCTCGCGGCCGTCCGCGAAGTGCACCGTTTCGGCCTGACGAGCGTGCACGACGCAGGCGTGGACGCGGCGACGATCGACGTCTATGAGGAGCTCGCACGCGCCGGCCAGTACTCGCTGCGAAACTACGTGATGATCCGGCAGGATGACTCCACCCTTGCGCGGTATTTCCGGCGCGGCCCCCAGAGCGGCCTGTACGACGGTCACCTCTGGATCCGCGCGATCAAGATCAGTGTCGACGGCGCCCTTGGGTCTCGCGGAGCGGCGTTGCTCGATCCATACACCGATGAGCCGTCGCACTCCGGCCTGATCCTCACGCCGCCGGCGCGAGTAAAAGACGTCGCAGTGCGCGCCCTGCGCGCTGGTTTCCAGCTCAACGTCCACGCCATCGGCGACCGCGGCAATCGCGTCGTGCTCGATGCATACGAACAGGCATTCCGCGAAGTGCCCGTGGCGGACCACCGGTTCCGGATTGAGCATGCGCAAATCCTGCATCATGACGACATCCCCCGGTTCGCCGAGCTCGATGTCATCCCCTCCATGCAGGCGACGCATCAGACCAGTGACATGTACTGGGCGCCCAATCGCCTGGGATATTCACGGTCCCTCGGTGGCTACGCCTGGCGCTCGCTTCTGAACACGGGCGTGATCATCCCCAATGGAACGGACTTCCCCGTGGAAGACGTCGACCCGCTGAAGACCTTCCATTCCTCCGTGAGTCGCCAGGATGCCAACGGATGGCCCACAGGCGGCTGGTTTCCAGACCAGCGCATGACGCGCGAAGAGGCGCTCAAGTCCATGACGCTCTGGCCGGCGGTTGCTGCCTTTCAGGAGCGCGACCTCGGCTCATTGGCGCCAGGGAAGTACGCGGACTTCGTCATGCTCGATCGCGACATCATGACCGTTGCCCATGGATCCATCCTCGGAACGCAGGTGCTCGCCACGTACGTAGCTGGCCGGCCCGTATACGAAAAAAAATGACCGCCGGGTTTTAGCCGGCGGTCATTTCTTTCAAGCGTCAGGGCTTACATGCCGCTGGCGCAAGTCGTCGGAGTGGAGCCAACGATCAGCTCACCGTTCTCCCCAGTGCGAATCACGATGCCCGTGCAAACCGGGCCGATACGCGGCAGCGGGTTCGACGGAGTCGTCGTCGTCGTCGTCGAGGTCGTCGACGGCGTCGGTGTCAGAATCAACGAGGCTGCGGGTGCATCGGCCTGGCGCAGAGCGGTAGGAGCCGTCGCGCTATCAGAACAGGCGGCGAGCACGAGAACCGCACCACCAAAAAACAAAGCCTTCTTCCAACCCATGGAGCCTCCCAAAACGGGGAATGTTTGTTCGACTTAGAATGTATCGACCGGCGCAAGCATCTGCTTAACCCGTGCCGTTCATCTTGCTTCTGCTACTGCGAGCGCCAGTATATTGCGCTACCCGGGCATCTGGAGCCGTAACGTGAGTCACACTGAAGTAAGTGCTTCTCCCACAACAACTTCCGTTGCAGCAATTCCGCCCTGGTTGTCTGCGGATCGCCTCCCGGCGCTCAGATCACTGTTTCTGGGGTTAACCCTCTTCGTCGCACTGTTGGTCTGGGTCGCCTTTAGTGTGGGACTTATACCACAAGGGACCCACTTAGTGACGAAGCTACGGGTGTTTGGTTGCATGACCTGGGTCTACGCCTTGGTCCAGATCCTGGACCTCAAGATCTGGCATAGCCGGTTCGCCCGGCGGCGCCGGGCCCTGTCCCGACTTCCGGAATCCGTGGAAGGATGGCTCCTGGGCCAGATGATCGCCTGGTTTGGCATCGTCTATTACGCGCTTACCGACGACGCCCGTTGGTTCATTGCCGGGCTGATGCTGCTCCTCCTGAGTTTTGCCGTGTTTCCCATCCGGACCCCGCGCTGACGGATGCTGTCGCCCGACTCGCTGACGTTTCTGAAGCGGTTGCTCGACGCGCCGGGGCCGTCCGGCTTCGAGACTCTGGCCAGCCGAGCCTGGCGCGCGGAGGCCGAAAAATTCGCGGAGCGCGTTACCTCAGACGTCGCCGGCAACTGCATCGCCGAGATCAATCCGGGTGGGAGCCCAACCATTCTCGTCGACGGTCACCTGGACGAAATCGGTGTCATCATTCAGTACATCGATGACGATGGTTTCCTGTACATCTCGCCAATCGGCGGTTGGGACGCCCAGGTGCTGGTCGGACAGCGCATCCGCATACTCGGCGCAGACGGGGACGTGTTCGGCGTCATCGGCCGCAAGCCCATCCACCTGTCCAAGGATTCTGACCGCAAACGGGCGGTGAAGTTCGAGGAGCTGTGGCTGGACATCGGCGCGAAGAACCGGGCGGAGGCGGAGTCGCGTGTGGCGGTCGGCGATCCCGGCGTCATCGATTCGCGCGCGCACGATTTTCCCAACAATCGCATCGTGTCGCGTTCCATCGACGACCGGATCGGCGCCTTCGCGGCCCTCGAAGTCCTGCGGCGCTACGCGGAGAAGCCGGGAACCGCCCGTCTCGTTGCAGCAGGCACGACGCAGGAAGAGATCGCATGGACAGGCGGCGGTGCGCTCGTCGCCGCCAACATCGTACGCCCGAAGATGGCGATCGTCATCGATGTCACCTTTGCCTCCGATCACCCCGACATTGAAAAGAAGGAAATCGGCGATCATCGACTCGGCAGCGGGCCGGTAATCAGCCGTGGCGCGCTGCTATCGCCCGTCGTGATCCGGTTGTTGCGGGATGCAGCGGAACGCCGGAAGATCCCCTACACCATCCACGCGGCGGGACGCGAGACGGCCACGAACGCAGACGCGATTCACATCGCGCAGGAAGGCGTGGCCACGGCGCTGGTGTCGATCCCAAACCGATACATGCACTCGCCCAATGAGATGGTGAGTCTCGATGACGTGGACCACACCGTGGAACTCATCGTCGAGGCATGCCGAGCCGTCAACGACTACACGGATTTTACCGCGCGCTGAGTCAGCGGCTGGCGTGCGCAAGGGCTCGCATGGCGGTGTCGCGGACGTCACGATCCTTGTCGGCGACGAGCTCGCGGAGTGCGGTGAGCGCGGCCGGGGTGCGGGCATCCCCAAGCGCCTGGACCGCGGCCACCCGGAGGTTCACCGCTTTTTTCCGGAAGAGTCGATGGTCCGGTTCTGCCATCTTCACCAGCTTCTGGACCGCGTCGGTGGTGGCAACCCGGCCCAGTGCCGCGATCATCGCGAGCTGGACGTCCGTATCGGATTCGTCCTCGATGGCGCGAATCAGCGTCGTGGAGGTCTTTCCATCCTTCCTGGTCGAAAGCGCTGACGCCGCCTGGATGCGCACTTCCGGGCTCGCGTCGCTCACCGCGTCGTAGATCCCCTTCAGTGCGTCCGGCGTCCCCAGTCTCAGCAGCGCGTTCGTCGCGGAGCGCCGTACCCGGTCGTCACTATGGCGGAGCAACGTGATCAGCGCGGATTCGGCATCGACAGCGACAAGCTCACCCAGCAGGTCTGCCGCATTCCTGACGACGAACCAGCGCGAGT
>DASPMP010000217.1:0-7078 GCA_035626995.1 Gemmatimonadaceae bacterium | reverse complement strand
GAGGGGGCAGCCGAGACCACAGCATCGCTGCTGAAACTGGCCAGCGGGTGGTGGTCAGACCGTGTGCGGAAACGCAAGCCACTCGTGCTGGCCGGCTATGTGCTCGCGGCGCTCGCGCGTCCCCTCATCGCGATGGCGCAGACATCGGGACAGGTGCTCGGGATCCGACTCGCCGACCGCGTGGGGAAGGGAATCCGGAATTCACCACGTGACGCGCTCATCGCCGACTCGGTGGATTCCGGAGTGCGCGGACGAGCATTTGGATTTCATCGTGCCGCCGATCACGCTGGTGGCGTGCTGGGTCCGTTGATCGCCTTCGCGCTGATGCAATGGTATTTCGTGGAGATTCGCACGGTGTTCTGGCTGGCCGCCATTCCGGGAGCGCTCGCGGTGCTGACGCTCCTCGCGTTCGTGCGCGAAGCGCCGCGGGCGGATGCGGCGATGGACCACGACGAGGCAGCAGCGGCGAACGCGCCGGGAGGAAAATTGCCTCGCAGCTTTACCGGATACCTGGCGGCGGTGCTGATCTTCACCCTCGGCAATTCCACGGACGCGTTCCTCCTCCTCCGCGCGAACCAGCTCGGCGTATCCGTCGCCCTGTTGCCCGTGCTCTGGGCCCTGTTGCATGTCGTGAAAAGCGCAACGGGCACCCACGGCGGTGCATTGTCCGACCGGATCGGGCGACGACCGGCGCTCATCGCCGGATGGCTGCTGTACGCGTTCGTCTACGTGGGATTCGCCTTCGCCTCGGCAGAATGGCACGCGTGGACGCTCTTTGTCGTTTACGGGGTGTACTTCGCGCTGACGGAGGGTCCGGAGCGTGCGCTCGTCGCAGACCTTGTCCCTGTATCCATCCGCGGTACGGCCTTTGGATGGTTCCACCTCACCATCGGACTGGGAATGCTCCCGGCGTCACTGCTGTTCGGATACATCTGGGACGCGCAGGGTGCAACGTTGGCATTCCTCATGGGCGCGGCGCTTGCCCTCGTCGCATCGCTCTGGCTGGCGACGCTGAGCCTTTCAGACGGGAACCCGGCCTAGCAGCAGCGCTGGCCTGGTCGGTTGTACTTGTCTTCCAGGCGCACGCGCTCGAATTCCTGTCGACTCATCGGAACCGTCCCCGGATGCCGCAACCGCACGTGGGACAGGTAGTACTCGTAATCCGGTACACCCACGATGCGTCGCACGACGGCGGCAACCCGTCTGAGGTACGCACGTACGGCCGCCACCATCACTGACGGCCGGTGCTGGTATTCGCCCGCGACTCGCGCGATGCGCCGATGTGACGCTCAAAAAGCTTGAAGATCCGCGTGTACTCATCGGTCCAGGAATCAGGACGCACAAATCCGTGGTCTTCGACCGGATACACCGCCATCTCCCAGTCCTGCTTCCCCAGCTCGATGAGACGCTGGGACAGGCGCACGACATCCTGGAAATGCACGTTCACGTCCACCATGCCATGCGCGATGAGCAAGGGGTCCTCGAGCCCTTCCGCGAAGTAGATGGGCGACGACCGACGGTACGCAATGCTGTCCCGGTCCGGTGTGTTCAGGATGCGCGCCGTGTAGGGATGATTGTAGTGTGCCCAGTCGGTCACGGAGCGGAGCGCGGCACCCGCGCCGAAATACTTCGGCTCCGTGAACAGCGCCATGAGCGTGATGAAGCCACCGTAGCTCCCGCCATAAATACCGACGCGCTCCGGATCGATGCCGAGCTCGCGTTGCAGGTAGCGCGACCCGTCGACGTGGTCCTGCAGATCGCGACCGCCCATGTGCCGGTAAATCGCCGTGCGCCAATCGCGGCCGTATCCTGCCGAGCCGCGATAGTCGAGGTCGAGCACGACGTAGCCGCGTGACGCGAGGAAGTGGTGGAACATGTACTCCCGCGGATATGGCGACCAGTAATTCACGACGTTGTGGAGATAGCCCGCGCCATGGACGAAGATGACGGCAGCGCCATTGGGCTGAGCGCCGACATCCTGTGGCCGGTAGATCCTGGCCGGCACCTGTACTCCGTCGGATGCGGGGACTCGCACGATCGCAGGCGTGAGCCATGGGTACGATCGGAACTCGGCTGTCGTCGACGTCGTCAGCTGTGCCATCGTCGCTCCTGGCGCGTTTCGCATCAGGTATAGCTCCGGTGGCCTATTGGCGAGTGAATGGACGTTCGCCAACCACTGGCCGTCCGGTGAGATGGCGACGGAATGCGCCCCTGGCGTCGTCGTCAGGCGTTCGCGCGCGCCTCCCCCGACACTCATGCGGTACAGCTGGGCATCGAAGGGAGAAGTCTCGCTCGTGGTGAGGAAGAACGTGCGCTTGTCGGGAGACAGCGTGACGTCGAGCACTTCCCACTTTCCGGAGGTCAGCTGCCGCTTGTCGCTGCCGTCACCGTTTGCGGTGTACACATGCGCGAACCCATCCGCTTCGGACGTGAACCACACGCGGTCGCCTTCCAGCCAACCCGCCGCCGTCCCACATGCATTCGTGCCGCCGCATCCGGGCAGGATCCACGCGGTGTCCCGAAGGATGTCGATGGTCGTGAGGTTGCCCTGCAGATCCACGCGATGGATGAACCGGCTCTTGTAGTCGCGCGCCGTCGCGACCACGAGTGCCGCAGTTCCCGCGTCGTTCCACCCGGCGACGAAGGCATCGGCCTGAGGCCGGACCGAATCGCCGGGGATGAGGCGCAGCCACTTCACGTCGCCCCCGCGCAACGGCATGATCGCGACGCGTCCGCTGGACTGATCGTCTCCGACCTTCGTGCGCACCCGGAGCTCTTCGGTGTAGCCGCTTTCGGTCACATACTGCGGAACGCTCGTCTGCCGCGCACTGCTGGCGTTCCTGAACGTCGTAAGGAGGAGGGCGCTCCCGGTGGGGGACACCGTGAGCTGACCAATGCGCTCCCCCGTCGGGATGTACAGGGGCGTCGGTTGCAGCGCCTCGTGCGCGCGGCGCGTCGCGCGGGTGATGCTGTCGCGTCGCTCGCGCTCACGGACGACCTCGAAGAGCTCGCGCTGCTGGTCCCGCAGGACGCCACGCTGTCCCGCGTAGGTCGAATCGCGGGGAGGGTTCCCGCTCCGGACGTCAGTCACCTGGCGGACGAAAAACGTGGCCAGGTCGATGAAGAAGACGTTGTTGTCGCGAATGAAGTACGCACCGGCACCGTCTGCGGTGATCGTCGGTGAGCTTTCGTTAACGACCGTCTGCGTCAAGCGGCGGCTGCCGCCGGATCGCAGGTTGACGAGATAGAGGTCGCCTTCGTACGACGCGATCTTCCAGCGCCGGTCGCGGCTCGTGCTCCCCTCCGCGAACATGGCGCCAGCGGAATCCAGCTGTGCCTCGCTCAACCGCTCGGGTTGCGCACCAGCCACCGCCCGGACGCGATATGGCTCCAGCGGCGCGCTCCAGCTGGTGCCCGGCGCATTCCAGTAGAAGTAGATGGAGCGGTTGTCAGCGCTCCAGCGGACCCGCTGTGGTTCGCGGCCGTACAGCTCCGGTCCCCGCATGATGTTCCGGATGGACAGGTCGAATGTCGGGGCGGCCTGGGCGGCGGCATGCGCGGGCGCAACAATGACCAGCGCGAGGGAGAGGAGGGCGTATCGCATGGCATAGTCTCGCCATCTGGCGCGGTCCGGTGCAAGGCGTATGTTGTGACCGGCAGTACACCTCGGGCGGGCAGGCCCATCATCGTGACGCATACCTCGCCTTCGAACCGTGCGACTGGCGGTAGTGGGAAGCAGTTCCCCCACTGCGAGGTCTGCCACGCGCCGCTGAGCATTCGCGCCGCGAACTGCGCGGTGTGTGACGCGCCTGCTCCGCCGCTGAAGAAGGAAATTCCCTCGGGCGAGTTCCGGTCCGGGGAGTGGGTCCGCTTCTCCAAGCCCCCGGAGGAACTGAAGGAACTGTACGGCGAGCTGGTACGCGCACTGGCGCCGAACATCCGCGTCCTCGGCATGGTCGGGGAAGGCGGGATGGCGTACGTGTTCGTCGGTCGCGACTCCGTGCTCAAGCGCGAGGTCGCCGTGAAGATGCTGTCACCGACGCTTGCGGACGACGCGGTGGCCCGCAAGCGCTTCACGCGCGAAGCCGAGGCGATCGCCGCCGTCTCGCATCCCAACATCGCGAACGTCTTCCAGGTGGGGGAGCTCGCGGGCCGCTCCATCCCGTATTTCGTGATGCAGTTCGTGGATGGGCCCACGCTGGGAATGGGGGCGCTGCGCGGTCTCATGCTCACCGAAGCGCGCGTCCGGCGACTGCTCAACGACATTGCCGCGGGATTGACCGCCGCGCATCGGCGCAAGGTCTACCACCGGGACATCAAGCCGAACAACATCGTGCTCGATGGCGAGACGGGACGCGCCATGGTCCTGGATTTCGGAATCTCGGCGGCGTACAGCTCGCGTCGACACAGCCTCGGCCACCGGCTGACGGACGCCGGGATGTATCTGGGCACACCGACGTACATGAGTCCCGAGCAGGCCAATGGCGACGATGCCACCGGGAAGAGCGACGTGTACAGCCTCGGCGTCCTCGCCTTCGAGCTGCTGGCGGGACGTCCTCCATTCGAGGGATCTCCCGTTGCCGTGACGGCGTCACACATGACGGTGGTGCCGCCGCGGGTGGATGAGCTCCGCTCCGATGTCAGCGAAGAGCTGGCGACCCTCATTGCACGGTGTCTCGAGAAAGACCCTGCGCGACGTCCCAGCGCGCAGGATATCGTGCACTTCCTCAGCCCGGGAGAGAAGCAGGTCGTGGAGTGGCCGCCGCCAGGGCTCTCACGGCTCCGCGGCACCGGCGCGCGATTGCTTGCCACGCTCACCGCGTCGGCGGTGGCGGTCGCGATGTTCTTCGCGGTCATCGGCATCTGGCCGCAAATGGCGGTGCTTCGATCATCCGCGAGCGAGCCTTCGGTGATGCGCTCGGTTGTTCTCGGAGGCGGGCTGGCACTCGTCCTCGCGCTCGGGATCTTGTTTGTCGTCTACGCGGCGACCGCGCTGGGGAAGTGGCGTTGGGCCGCTGCATCGGGATATCCGGCGTGGGTGGTGCTCGATGTGTTCTGCGACACGAGGCGCGACGCCGGAAGCGTCATCAACGGCACCGGCGACTTCGTGTTCGTCTCAGGCCCCACCCGACGGATGCTGCTGCGGATGCGTCGGGCGCGATTCGTCAATCACGCGCTGGCGACGCTCGTCGCCTTCGCGGGAATGGCGCACTGGATCATCGCGTGGTCCATGGGCGCCGCGCGCGAGCCGGCGCAGGGCGTGGCCATTGCCTGGGCGGCGCCGCTCCTGCTCCTGTTCATCATGCATTTCGTGATTGGCATTCCCGAATGGCGCGTACGCAGGCGAGAGCGAACCCGGGTGGCGGGGACGACGAGCAACGACAAGGGACCGCCCCTGAAGAGCGAGCTCGTGAAGATGTGGATGGCGAGCGCGGAGCGCGCCCGCAAGTCGCTGTCAGGAACGAAGCCGCCGGGCTAATCTCCCATCGCGACCGTGGGCTCGAAGGGTACTTCGCTGCTCACCGCCGGCTTTCGGCCGCTGATGACCGCCAGCCACTCCCGAATGCTCTCCACGAGGATGACCACCACGGAGATCATGAAGAAGCCGGCGACTGCCGTGTTCATGTAGTCGTTGAACATGAGCCGACGCGCCACGTCGACCGACGCGATGCTCGCGGGGAGTGAATTCGCGGCGAGGGCGTTACCGAGCGATTCAGCGTGTGACATGAATCCCAGCTTCGGGTCCGGCGAGAAAATTTTCTGGTAGCCTGCGGTCATCGTCACCGCGACGAGCCAGATGAGCGGAACGATCGTGAGGTACATGAATTTCGCCTTCCCCATCTTGATGATCACGGTGGTGCCGACGCAGAGGGCGACGATCGCAAGCAATTGGTTCGAAATGCCGAAGAGGGGCCAGAGGGAGTTGATGCCGCCGAGCGGGTCGACCACTCCCTGATAGAGGAAATAGCCCCAGGCCGCGACGATCATCGCGCTGGACATCACGACGGCAGGATACCAGGACACGCGACCAATCGGCTCCCAGATGTGCCTCCCGAGATCCTGGATCATGAACCGGCCGACGCGTGTGCCGGCATCCACGGTCGTCAGGATGAACAAGGCCTCGAACATGATCGCGAAGTGGTACCAGAGCGCCATCGCACCGCCACCGAACACATTCGAGAAGATCAGCGCCATGCCGATGGCGAGGCTGGGCGCGCCGCCGGTGCGTGACAACACGCTGCTTTCGCCGATCTCCGTTGCCAGCAGTGACAGCTCGGCGGGTGTCACCGTGAATCCCCAGGTCTGGATGACCTGCGCCGCGGAGTCGACGGTCGTGCCGATGATGCCGGCCGGAGCATTGATCGCGAAGAACACGCCCGGGGTAAGGACGCACGCCGCGATGAGCGCCATGATTGCCACGAGCGACTCCATGAGCATCCCGCCGTATCCCACGAGCCGCGCGTCCCGCTCGTTCTCGAGCAATTTCGGCGTGGTACCGCTCGAGATCAGTGCATGGAATCCGCTGATGGCGCCGCAGGCAATCGTGATGAAGGCGAAGGGAAAGAGCTTGCCGGCGAAGACTGGCCCGGTGCCATCCACGAAGCGGGTGATGGCCGGCATCTGGAGTGGTGGCAGCACGATGATGATGCCGATGGCCAACGCCACCACCACGCCGATCTTCACGAAGGCGCTCAGGTAATCGCGCGGCGCGAGCAGCAACCAGACCGGAAGCACCGACGCCGCAAATCCATAAATCATGATGGACCAGGCCAACGTGGTCCCGCTCAGGGTGAACATCGGCGCCAGCGTCGTGTCTGCGGCGACCCATTTTCCAGCGTACAGCGAGAAGATCAGGAGCACGATGCCGATGGCGCTTGCCTCGAGCACGCGACCCGGCCGGATCCATCGCAGGTAGACTCCCATCAGCATCGCGATCGGAATCGTCAGCAGGATGGTGAACGTCCCCCACGGACTGCCGCGAAGCGCGTTCACGACGACGAGCCCCAGCACCGCGATGAGGATGATCATGATGCCGAGCACCGCGACAAGGGCGGTATACCCGGCAATCGGGCCGATC
>DASPMP010000216.1:0-5769 GCA_035626995.1 Gemmatimonadaceae bacterium | reverse complement strand
CGCGAGGTGGAGCGGTTCTGGATCGTGCGTGCGCCGGAGAACCACGCGTCCGCAGCCGGCATCGCGAAGGCGGGCTTCACCGAGCTCGCGGAGCTGTCATTCGATGCGGATGGGCGACCGGCGGTTCGCGCACGCATCGTCGGCGGCGGCACCGCTGCCGCGCGCCTGCTTGGCGTGGCCGAGGCGTCCGGCGACCTGGCGCTCTGCTGGCGATGCGTACGCGAGGGAAGGTTCGACTCGGCCTGCTCCAGCGGAACGTGCACATGCGACTATCAGCACAAGGATCGCGGCTGCGCTGCGTGAACGTGTTGCAGGCGTCCACCTGACGTCAGCCGGAGGTCTCGCTTCTTGCGCGCCGCGGACAAGCCTGCGACGCAGCCCTCAGCGAGCGCCCGCGACGTTCCGATGTGTGAGCGCGGCAGGTCCCACAGTTCAACAGGGCAACAGGAATGCGAGGATGCAGGAATTCAGGAATAGTCCTCATACCCGTTATTCCTGCATTCCTGTATTCTCGGACCCAACCTGGATCGCAGATGGTGAACGATCCTACCCGACGCGAACTCGCGATCCGCTGGACGATGGTATGGGTTCACCCGCTGTGATGGTGACCGACACCTCCGTGCCCTCGTGCGGCGCACTGGTCACGATGAGTGTCGCGCCGAGGGCAGACGCACGTTCTTGCATCCCAACGAGGCCCCAGTGTCCAGTCGGTCGGGGCTGCGTGGGCTCGAAACCGCGTCCGTCGTCACGCACTGCAATCATCAACGCCTGTTTCGAGTACAGACATGACACCGTCACCGTCCGGCACTGCGCGTGACGGAGCGCGTTCCTCATCGCCTCGCTCGCGATGCTCACAATGCCGGTTGCCACAGCTGGCGCGAACTCGAGCGGCGATCCGCTCGACGACACCCGTACGAGCATGTTCGACCCGTCGAATATCCTCGCGGCCGCTGCCGCCACTTGCTCATGGACCGGACTCGAGACTTCGGAGAACTCTTCACGCATCGCCGTCACCGTGCGGCGAGCGTTGCCGAGAGAACGTTGCATCTGCTCCCGGAGACCGGTCAGCAAACCGACGATCAACCGCGCCGCGGGCGATCCCTCGCCGACCGCCTCCACGCGCTTCGCTCCCGCGTGCAGTTGCATTACTACGCCCACCATATCGCCGAGTAGCGTGTCATGCAGTTCGCGGGCAACGCGCGCGCGTTCGGCGAGTGTTGCCTCGAAGCGCGCCTGTGCGCGCTCCGCCGCCAACCGCGCACGTCGTTGCTGCAGCGCGGCCGCAGAACCGGCAGCGATCGCGGCAATCGCAGTCACCAGGAGCGCGACGAACCACCACGTCTGGTTCCACGCAGGAGGTACGTGGATGGCGAGCGGCGTCGTCACTGGGCTCCACACACCGCTGTTGTTCGAGGCCATCAGCCGAAACTCATAGCTGCCGGGCCGGAGGTTCGAGTACGCAACCCGACGTTGGTTGACAACTTCACGCCATTCAGGGTCTTGCCCTTCCAGCTTGAAGCGAAAACGCATTTTCTCTGGAACGGCGTAGCTCGATGCGGAATACTGAATCTCCACATTGCGCACACGCACGGGCAACGTAAGCCGGTGACCGGCGGCGCTGTCGGCGTCGTAACGGTTTCCGTCGGCGATAACTTCCTCAACGCGCGTGGCGGGAGGCAACGTGTTGAACGGAATGCGCCGTGGGTCGAGGATCTCGATCCCATCACCGGCGACGAACCAGATGCGACCGTCCGCAGTCCGCGCCGACAGCGGCGCCGTTGCAATGTCGTAACCGCGTGGAATGACTCCGTGATCCTCGCCGAACACCCGCGACTGCACGACGTGGCGCGGATCGCGAATCCATGCCGCGCGCTCGGCGCCGGAGATCTGAATGAGGCCGCACGCGCCGAACAACCACAGCGCTCCGTCGTCGGACTCATATGACCAGTCGATCCGCTCACACGGCAACCCCGTCGCCGTCGTCAACGTGTGCCTTCGTCCGGCGGTGTCGATACGACTGACCCCGTTCGGCAGCACCGCCCAGAGCGCACCATCGGGGGCCAGGCGCAGTTGCCGCACCGGGGACGGCGCGAGTCCTTGCGGACGCTCGAACGATCTCGTCAGGTGGCCGTCGACGACGGTCGCGAGCTCGCCGTCGTGAAACCCCATCCACATGCGGCGCGCTCGCGCGTCGAACAACAGCGCCGTCACCGGAGCGTGCCGCCTGATGAACGCCGCGCTATCCGGGGTGCGCAGCGTGCCATCGGCCAACTGCTCGCGTACGGTAAACTGGTATCCGAACCAGGTGGCGCCGTTCTCTCCCGGGGCAACCACAGTCTCATAGCCAACGCGCATGTCAAACGGGCGGTTCACGAACCGAACGCCGTCAAAATAGGACGCGCTCATCGCGCGCGTCCAGACACGCCCCGACGCGTCGGTGCCCCCGAGGAACATCTCGTACACCCGGACGGCGAGCGACGTGTTCTCTGGTGCGAGATCAGCTTGTGTGGGCGGTTCGACCGACCTGGATGGTCTGCGTATTGCCTGGCTGAAGAGCGTGCGCGTCGTATCCTGCCATCGGACGAGGCCTCGGCTCGTGCCGCTCCACACGCTTCCGTCACCGGTCGCGATGACGGAATTGGCATTGCCGTTCTGCAGGCCGCGCTTCGATGCAAGGACGTCCGTGAGTGCGGGCCGGAAGCGATCCAGGCCGCCGTAGGTCAGCACCCAGACGTTGCCCTCGCGGTCCTCGAAGACGCTTCGGAGGCGATCGGAGGTCAGTCCGTCTGCGGCGGTGAACTGTTCGAGGCGTCCGTTCGAGATGTGCAGCATGCCGCCGTGCGTGGTGCTGGCCCAGAGCGCGCCGTCACGGGTCCGGAAAACGCCGTTCGTCATCTTTCCGTGCAGCAACGGCCACGGTGGGACCGAATCGCCCGCCACCCGCGCAAGCCCCGTGACCGTGCTGACGACGGCGTTGCCATTGTCATCGAGGCCAAGCCAGCTCGCGGTGCCACCAAGCGACACCTTCGCCGGCGGGTCCGGCGCAATACGCCAGATATCCATCATCCAACTGGTTCCCCAGACGGTGCCCTGTCGGTCCTCGACCAACATCCTTACGCCAAACTTGTCCAGCGAGTCGCATTGTGCTGTCGAGCCGCGCACGCTGCAAACCGGGTGGGGTGGGTAGAGACCAACGCGAAGCGTGCCGTGCGAGTCCTCGATGATGGCGGTGATGCGCGCTCCGGGAATGTCATCGCGAGTCGTCAGCCGATCGCCCTTCCAGCTCGCCAGTCCCTTGTCCGTTCCGATCCAGAGCGCTCCGTCCCGGGCGGTAGTGAGCACAGTGATGTCCTCGCTCGGCAGCGTCGTCCCGGCCGGCGGCCGCCACTTCCGGGCCCGAACGCCGTCGAAACGGAAAAGACCCTGTGCCGTGCCGAGCCAGAGATATCCGTCAGGCGTTTGCGCGATTGTTTGAGCGTCGATGGGAAGCCCGAGATCCGACGGGCGCCATGCGGTGTGCACATAGTGGCTGAGACGCAGCGCCTGCCCGGTCGCCGGTGTTGTGACGGCTGCGAGCAGGAGCGCTGCCAACGGTGCGCAGGTAAGAGCCGTGGTCATGAAATGGTCTGTCACGGCAGGTCGACAATCCTGCCCGCATGCCCTGTATGGTACGAGTCGCAGATCAAGACGCCAGAGCGCTCGACTCTTCCGGTATCCACCGTCCCGCCACGTGGCGGGAAGCGATGCACAAACATCTGTACCATCCTCCTGCCTCGTCATGACGGCCATTGCATGGTCACCGACGATGGCCAATCAACGCACCATGCGACATTCGACTTTGGTATTCCCTGATACCATGGTGCAATACAGACCTCCCCAATCAGGGAAGGAAAAGATCCGACAAACTGGCGATGTTCCCAGCGCTGCTCCTGCCTCACTATTCTGGCGTACCGCACACGGAGACAGTCGATGGCGCCTGACGGCCCGCGCATTCGCGTCCTCACCGCAGACGATCACCCAGTCGTTCGCGCCGGCATCAAGGCGATGCTGGCCGGGGAACCAGGGATCGAAGTCGTCGGCGAAGCCGTGGATGGCGCCTGCGCGATCGAGCTCTTCGCGACGCATCGCCCCGATGTGGTGCTGATGGACCTCCAGATGCCGGAGCTCGACGGCGTCGCGGCGATCGTCGCCATTCGTGAGATCGATCCGGCGGCGCGCATCATCGCCGTCACGACGTACGACGGCGACGCCGACATCCATCGCGCGTTGAGCGCGGGGGCCTGCGCCTACCTCCTCAAGGACGCGATGGTTGACCAGCTCGTCGACGCGATTCGCGCGACCGCGGCGGGACGTCGTGTGATCCCACCGGCGGTCGCGAGCCGCCTCGCGGAGTTCACTCCGCGCGCCGATCTCACGTCCCGCGAGCTCGAAGTGCTCCAGCATGTGGCGCGTGGGCTTGGCAACAAGGAGATCGGCAAGGCCATCGGGCGTTCTCCCGAAACGGTCAAGGCGCACCTCGAGAGCATTTTCCGCAAGCTCGATGCGAGGGATCGCGCTCACGCCGTGACCATCGCGCTGCAGCGCGGCTTCATTCACCTCGATGCGTGAGGCTTTGGCGATGCGTCACCCGAACACGGCCCTGCTCGAAGAACAGCTCGCGATCGCCATTCGCGGCCGGGAGGACGCTGAGGCGCGACTCCAGCAGTCACTCGAGACGCTGGGCGAGCTTCGCGCATCCCTCGCGCACTCGGCGAGGGTCACCGCGCTCGGAACCCTGACCGCCTCGATCGCGCATGAAGTGAATCAACCGCTGACCGGAATTGTCACGAACGCCAGCACCTGTCTGCGAATGCTCTCGGCCACGCCACCAGACCTGGAAGGCGCGCGCGAAGCCACTCGCCGCTCGATCCGGGACGGGCAGCGCGCATCACAGGTCATCGCGCGCCTGCGCGCCATGTTCGCCAGGGGTCCGGCCAGGACGGAGGAGCTGGATCTCAACGAGGCGACGCAGGAGGTGCTGCCGCTGATCCGCAATGAAATGCATCGGCGAGGTATCGCGATCACGCTGGAGCTTGCCGCGGGCTTGCCAATGATCGTCGCGGACCGCGTGCAACTGCAGCAGGTGATCATCAACCTTCTGCGCAACGCGGCGGAGGCGTTGCACGACGTGACCGACCGTGCCCGGGACGTGCGTGTCCGCAGTTGGGTGGATGCGCACGATGGTCTCATATGCGTTTGCCTCAGCGTCATCGATTCCGGCGTCGGGCTCGGCTCGGTCGATGTGGAGGCACTCTTCGATGCCTTTCACAGCACCAAGCCTGATGGCATGGGTATCGGGCTCTCCGTAAGCCGATGGATCATCGAGGGGCACGGCGGCCGGCTATGGGCAACCGCCAACAACGGGCCGGGCGCCACGTTCTCGTTCTCGATTCCACACATCGCCGGAGGGAGCGTCTATGACCAGTGTCGCGATTCTGCCGGATAGGACCGAGGCCCCCCGCGACCCTCGCGCTCCCATGGTCTACGTGGTGGACGATGACGCGTCGATTCGGGAAGCGCTCGAGTTGCTCATCAGGTCCGCGGGATGGCAGCCCGAGACGTTTGCGTCGGCTGCCGCGTTCCTGGACCGCGCGCGGAGCGACGCTCCCGCCTGCGTCATCCTCGACGTGTCACTGCCCGACCTCGACGGGCTCGCGCTGCAGCGACGAATCGCCAGCGAGCGGCGTGCCCTGCCGGTCATTTTCGTGACCGGCCACGGCGACGTGCCGA